>JBEIQS010000129.1:0-17036 GCA_040376425.1 Alphaproteobacteria bacterium
CCCCAAAGCCCCCTCGCCGGGGGAAAGAGTCCCCCCAAAGCCCCCAAAATCAATACAACAAACACCCATCCCTCAGCTCCCCCCACTCCCCCCGCTCCTTGTCCCAAGCCGCCGCCAGATCCCGCGGCCGCACCCGCGACTCCAGCCCCACCCGCACCTCCGACGAACCCGTCAAAAGATCGATCGCAATCGGCGTATCCACAAACTCATAGGTCTCCGTGCGCCACCGAAAATGCTCAGGCGCCGCCCGCAACGTCACCTCCAACACCACCAGCCCTAAAAGATAGGGCTCCAGACGGTGCCGGTCCGTCACCGTCACCTCTGCACCACTACACGGCAGCCCCCCGAACTTCTGAAAACGCGGCTCAAAGGTTGCTGCCCGGAAGGCACAGCCCTCCAGCCCCGCATCCAGGGCCCCCTTGCGCAGCAGCTCTGTGTACTTCCCGGCATCCAGCCAGGGCGCCCCGAAGAGATGAAAAGGCCGCGTCGTCCCTCGACCCTCCGAAAGGTTCGTCCCCTCGATCAAGCACATCCCCGGATAGAGGATCGCCGTCTCCAGCGTAGGCATATTTGGAGAAGGATAGACCCAAGGGAGATCCGTATCATCCAGATAGTCCTCGCGGCGCCAGCCCTCGCAGCGGATCACCTTCAGCGCACAGCGGATCCCTAACACCTTCTCAAAAAAGGTGCCCAGCTCTCCCATCGTCATCCCATGGCGCACGGCCAGTGGATAGGCAGAGACAAAGCTTTCAAAGCCGCGCTGGACGATGTTTCCCTCCAGCGTCAGGCCGTCGATGGGATTGGGCCGGTCCAGCACCCAGATCTCCGTCCCCGTGCGCGCCGCCTCCTCCATAAAGTAGCCCAGCGTCGCCTGGTAGGTATAGTAGCGGCTGCCGATATCCTGAATATCAAACAGGACCACGTCCAGATCCGCAAGCTGAGAAGGCTGCGGGCGAAGGCTCTCCACCGTCTTGCCGTAGAGAGAGACCACCTCGCCCTGGTCCTCCACCGTGATCATGTCTTGCGCCGTCGCGTGCAGACCGTGCTCCGGTGCAAAAATCCGGCGTACACGAATCCCTTTGGCCCGAAGCAGATCCAGAAGGTGGTTCAAATTACGGTCCACCGCCGTGTGGTTACAGCAGACCCCCACCCGGCGTCCCGCCAGGCGATCGAGAGAATCAAAAAGAACTTCCAGCCCTGGACGCATGCACGCCCTCCTTGTTGCTGGGATATCCTGAGCGACGTCAGGTGGCTGCCGAAGTGGAAAGAGTGTAGAAGAGCTTGTTGTGGGAACCCAGGGCGTGATGGATGAGGTAGACTGGCACGGAGCCGACTGGATGGGAGGCGCTGGATGTTGTTGATTTTCCTCTGGTCCTGTACGGCCCTCACCGGGGCAGATCCCAAGCCCCCGGAAGGGCCGACGGTACCAACGCTACTTGGAGAGGCCGCGGGGGTGGCTTTTGAGGGCAATTGGACCTCACCTTCGTGCGGCGGGCGCGCCTATGCGCGCAACATCCGCTTTGAAGTGGATGGAAGCTATGCCGCGATCGACCTCGTTTCTCCCTGCCCTCCCGGCACCCACTGCGTGTGGTCCGGCATGGTCGGCTACGGTGGATCCTGGGTGATTTCCGACCCCAAGATCCTCAGCCTCCGCGAGATTGGCGCGCCCTCGGGGCCGGGATCGCCCCATCCCAGCCAGTTCACCGCCGACATGAAGGGCAACCTGATCGAGAGCACCTGCATCTACCAGAAGGGCCTGACCATCCCCCCCGGCTACACCGAAGAGCAGGTGACCCCTCGGGTTCCGTCGGTGCCCATCACCGGTACGGATGCACCTGCTCCCACAACGCCCTGAGTCGGTGCCCCAGCGCTCCTTGCGGGACGGGCTGACCGCCCAGTCGCTCCACCGCACAAAAACCGCGCAACGCCGAGCTGATGTAGAGCGGTAGCTGTGGATGGAAGGGAATCGGAGCTTCCTGAAGCGGGATTCCCGCGTCCTGTGACAGCCGCATCACGATGTGACGGGTCACACCCGGAAGGATGCGCCCATCGGCCGGTGGCGTCCGCAGGCAGCCGTCCACCTCTGCGTAGATGTTGGCGCGGCTGGTTTCCAAGAGCCGTCCGCTTTCGATAAAGAGAAGCTCCGCCCCACTGTTCTGCTCGGCGGCCTGCCAGTGGCTTCGCGCGCGGAACTTCACATCCGGTGGGAAGGCGGAGGGGAGGGGAGGAGAGAGGCACAGCTCCACCGCCCGCCGGGGCGGGGGAGGAGCCGCGCTGATCTGGCGCGTCCCATCGGGAAGCAGAAGTAGTCGGACCGTCGCATCCTCCTCTACCAAGCGTAAAAAATCGTCCAGCTCCCGATACCAGGTGGTGGCCCGGGGCAGGCCCAGACGCCCCGCCCCCTCCAAAAGCCGCTGCAGGTGGAGCTCTGGCGCTCGCACTTGGCCACCGCGCCAAAGCATGGTTTCAAACAGGCCTTCCGCACCGAAGAGAGGCAGCTCGGCGGCAGCCGGAGCACCATTCTGGAAGGGAGGAGGCAGCACGAAGACGCCCTATCCGCCTCCGTCCGAATCCGCCGCTGGTGGGATGCGCAGGCCCCTGCGGCACGCTAAAAGCAGCCGTGATCTCCCGCCTGCGCCTCTCCCGGGATCTGCCCCCTCTGGCCCCTGAACGTCGTCAGGCGGCCGTCGCGGCGATCTTTGGTCCGGGAGAGGAATTGCTGATGATCCGCCGAGCCGAGCGCCCTGGCGACCTCTGGTCCGGACACATGGCCTTTCCGGGCGGCAAGCGCGAAGCCGACGACCAAAGCCTCCTGCACACTGCGATTCGCGAAACGCACGAGGAGATCGGACTTTCGCTGCACGAGACGCACTTTCTCGGCACCCTCACCGAGCTGGCCCCCGTTCGACGGAAGGGCCCCGCCGATCTGTGGGTAACGCCTCTGGTTTTTCGGGTCGATCGCTGGGAAGAGCCGGTCGTCAGCAGCGACGAAGTCGCCTCCGTACACCGCTTTGCCTTCCGACGTTTTGTTGAGCGAGAGGGGAGGGGAGACTTCCTCTATCCCTGGGAGGGGCAGCAGATTCGCCTTCCCTGCGTGCGGCTGGACGACAGCTTCATCTGGGGGCTCAGCCTGCGGATGGTGGACGAGCTGTTGGAGCAGCTCTCGTGATTTTTCTGCTTCTTTCCTGCATCCATACCCCCCCGCACGACCCGGTCGAGGGTCGCCCCGAGCTGCGCCTGACCGAGCGCGCCTTTGTGGATCCATCGGGGGGCTATTGCTCCTGGCAATCCGAAGATCTCTGGTTTGGAGCAACCGCATTGTCGGTGGCGCAGCCGCCGGATTCACCCAACGGCTGCACGCCGCCCGGGGAGTACTCCCATATTGTCGAGCTTGCCGGCCAAGATGGCCCCTACGTCTCCGCCGTCGTGCAGGAGTGGGGCTGCTGCCCGGAGCAGAAAAAGCTGCGCTGCGTGACCTGGGATGTGCGAACGGGCCAGGAAGTAAGCCAGGAAGTCTACGACGAAAAGAATGCCCTTCGGCGCCAGATCCGTGCCCAGAAAGTCTGGGAGCGGATGGGGAGTCCGGAAGGCTACACCTTGGATCCCAAGTCTTTTCTGGTCGGCGGTCGGCACCTGAGCTTCTGTGCGATCCGGGGAGAGGATCTTTTGCGGATCAAGGTGCGGTAGGATACGCCGCCGCCCTCAAGAGGAGAAGGCCATGACGTCCACTCAGGAGCAGATCGATCTCTCCTACAGCGTGTCCAACGATTTTTTCCAGCTTTGGCTGGACGAAAACATGCACTACACTTCGGCGGTCTACACGCACGAAGGCCAGAGCCTGGAAGAGGCTCAGGAGAATAAAGCGCGGATCCTCTATGATTTTGCTGAAATGGACTCCAGCAAGACCATTCTGGACATCGGCTGTGGCTGGGGCTCCATGGTGGACCATGCCGTCCGGCGGGGCGTCAAGCGCGCCGACGGCATCACCCTGTCCACCGAGCAGTTGGCATGGGCCAAGGACCGGAAGCTGCCCAACGCCAACTTCATCCTGTGCGACTATCAGGACTACGCCCCCGCAGAGCCCTACGACGGGCTGGTGTCGGTGGAGATGATCGACCACCTCTGCTCTCCGGCTCAGGCCAAAGAGGGCAAGGCGGTGGAGATCTATCGGAAATACTTCAACAAGTGCGCTGAGTGGGTTCGGCCGGGCTCCTGCTTTGGCTTCCAGGCCATTCTGCGGAACCGCATTCCCCGCACCCGCAAAGACCTGCTGGATCTTCAGTTTACCGCCGACATCATCTTTCCGGGTGGCCTGAACCCCCGCCTGGAAGAGCTGATCATGGCCGTCAATCCGCGCTGGGAGATCGAGGAGCTGCACACCCGCCGTACCCACTACGGCCGGACCACCGCTGAGTGGCTGCGTCGGATGCGGGCGAACGAGGCCCTGATCCGTAGCCGCTGGGGCGATCAGGTCTTTGATGACTACGACCGCTACCTTGCCACCTGCGTCACCGCGTTCAAGGCCCATTGGTCCTCGGACGTGCAGATGAAGTTGCGCCGCATCGACTGAAGTCTGCGATTGACGGGTCAAGACATTCGTCGGCACGCTATAGTGTTTGAAGGGGTTGACTGACTGGTCGGAAACAATGGCGAAAGGCCCCGGTAATCGCGTCGGGGCCCGTCGGTAGAAATTCTGACTGATCCCCTTGCCAGTCTGGCTGCTATCCTGTAAGACGCCTCCACGGTGTGGAAGGCGGAGATGCGTACAGGAGCAGCACTGGTTCAGGCGAGCAACGCCTTTACCGAAGAAAACCCCACGACGACCTGGCGATTGTTGTTGGTCACGTTGTTTTGGATCGGGGTGTTTTTTGGTGGTTCGGTAGCGGCACCCTTTCTGGCGTTGAAGCTGCTTTGCTCTGGGCTTCTGGGTCTGACGATCGTCCGCCTCTTTATTTTCTACCATGACTACCTGCACGGGGCGATTCTGCGCGGATCCAAGGTTGGCGCGGTCTTTATGAAGGCCTTCGGCTACTGGATCCTCGCCGGCGTTTCCGTCTGGCGCCAGACGCACGACTACCACCACAAGAACAACGGCAAGATGTTGGGCGCCTCCATCGGCTCCTACCCCATCGTGACCGTGGACGTCTGGCGGTCGATGACGCCGGAACTACGCCGGGACTACCGCATTGCGCGCCATCCGGTGACCATCCTGCTCGGCTACTTCACCGTCTTCATCATCGGCATGTGCATCTCGCCCTTCCGTCGGAACCCGGACCAGCACAAGGACGGTGTTATCGCCCTTCTGGTTCACTTTTCCTGGATGGGCCTGGTGGGCTACATCGGTGGCTGGCAGGCGGCGGTGACCGGGGTGCTGGTGCCTCAGGTGGTAGCCTGTGCTGCGGGCTCCTATCTCTTCTACGCCCAGCACAATTTTCCGGGGATGAAGCTTCGGAATCGTCAGGATTGGGACTACAGCTTTGCGGCCACCCGCTCCTCGTCGATGTTCGACATGGGCCCGTTGATGCACTGGTTCACCGGCAACATCGGCTACCATCACGTGCACCACCTGAACCACCGCATCCCCTTCTACCGGCTGCCGGAGGCGATGGCTGCCATGCCAGAGCTTCAGGATCCGGGCCGGACTTCCTGGAAGATCCGGGACATCCTGGCCTGCCTACGCGGGAAGGTGTGGGATCCCGCCCGCGAGCAGCTTGTCAGCTTTGAAGATGCGGAAACCCAGGGACCGGTCGGGGTTCCTGCCAGCCTCTGACCAGGGCTGCAGCGGGGCTACTGCCGCGGGGTTTCGGGGCGCACGGTGTTCAGCACCATATCCAGCGTCCGCTCGCCACTCTGCAAGGTGACGTTGAAGGCGGAGGTGCCGCTCATGGCCATGTAGTCGCCGCCATCGGGACCACCGGTTTCCGCTGCGTTGGCATCCAGGTCCAGAAAGGCAATCACGAAGAGCTCTTTACCGGTAGGCAGGCCGTCGATCCGGTAGGGTACCGGCGCGGCGTTGATGTCCACCGCCAAGACCTGAGAATCGGCCACCGAGGTGAAGGGGTCACCCGTGGTCGGGTCCCCGTCAAACACCCCGAAGTAGAGGTCACCCTGAGAGTTTTCCAGGGTGGTGGAAACGTTGCCGAGCAGCGAGGCAGTAGCGGCCCCGCTGTCGTCGGTGGCGCTGCTGTCGTCTGCAGCCCCGCTGTCATCGGTGGTGGTGTCGGTGTCGTCGGTGGTGGCCGTGGAATCGCTATCCTTCGTGCCGGTGCATGCCAATAGCGCGAGGATCAGGGTCATCGTGTCTACTCCACGGTCCTGCTATCCCGAGATCCGCAACCCAGCCTGTCTCAGCCGCCTCGGTACATGTAGAGCGCACCGCCGCCGCTCCCCAGGGTGTCCACACCCGGAACGCCCAGCAGCAGATCCTCAAAGCCATCGCCGTCGGTATCCCCCGCAGAGATGCTCGTGCCCACCTTGTCGGCAGCATTACTTCCCAGGATCTTCGCGGAACAGTCCACCACGGTGTAGGTGCCCGCAATGGGGCCCGGGCACATGTACACCGCGCCGGACTGAGTCCCGTTGGTGTCCACATCTACCGCCCCCAGCAGCGCATCCTCGTGGCCGTCGCCATCGATATCGGCGCTGAAGACGGTGGTGGCCAGATCGTCGTTGGCCAGCTCGCCGGTGATGGTGGCCAGCGCGATGTTGGCGGTGGTCTGCACGCCACTCACCGAGTTGCCGGCAATCAGGTAGACACTTCCTGTATTGGAAGCACCACTATCGGCAGCGCCTGCCGACACCCAGTAGTCCGCGTAGCCATCCGCGTTCTGGTCGCCGGCGCGGCTGACGGCACTTCCCATGCTCTGGTACGAGGTGGATGCGCGTAGTTCAATGTCCGCCGTGCTCAGCGACTGATTGCCATTGCCGAAGCTGCCGAACAGCAGGTAGGCCACCCCGGAGGCATTGCCGGAGACATTGCTTCCCGGTGCACCGACCAGGATATCGTCCATGCCATCGCCGTCGGTATCACCGACGCCCGCCACCGCTTTTCCAGCGTTGGCGGCCGTTGTTGTGCCCGTGAACCGGGTCAGGGAGCTGGTGGTACCCAGGTCCAGCGTCCCGCTGATGGGGCCGGGGACCAAGTAGGCGGCACCGGCAAGGTTCTGGGGCTGGTCGTAGCCGTAGGAGCCAATCAGCACGTCATCGTTGCCGTCGCCGTTGGTATCCCCCGCGTTGGATAGCACATAGCCCGCGAAGTCACTGCCATTTTCGCCGACCAGCTTGGCGGTGAAGCCCCCCGTGCTGAGGCTGATGGAGGCAGAGGCGAAGGTGGTGGAGCGGATGTAGACGGCACCGGCCGAGGCCCCGCCGGCGTCCTCCTGCGGCGCGCCGATCAGCAGCTCTTGGGTGCCATCGCCGTCGAAGTCGCCGCGATCCAGCGCCCATCCCGCGCGATCCTGGGCCGTTCCCCCACCCAGCACCACGGCCGCGGTGCGGGTATCGGTGTTGGTCAGGGGGCCGTAGTAGATATGTACCCCACCCGCAGCGGAGCGGCCGTTGTAGTCGAAGCCCTCGTTGCCGATGGCCACATCGTCGTAGCCGTCGCTGTTGATGTCCCCGAGGCCCAGGACAGACTGGCCTGCCGCATCCCCCGCAGTGTAGCCGTCAATACGGATATCCGCATCTGCCAGGGAGAGCTGGGAGTAAAGGCCGCAGGAGGTGACGCCGTCGCAGTTGTTGTCCAACCCGTCGTAGCAGACCTCGCTCTGGCCGGGATTTACGCTGCTGTTGCTGTCCAGACAATCGGTACGATCGGCTACATATCCTGCGGGTTGATCGCAGGCGGAATAGAGGGAGCTGGAGAGCCCGAAGCTGTCGCCGTCCGCGTCCAGGTACCAGGTGCTCCAGGTGGACCGGGTCACGCCGGGATCGGCGTCGTCGGCCAGACCGTCGCAGTCTTCGTCCACGTTGGAGGCATCGCAGATCTCGGCTTCGGCCGGACTGACCAGGGCGTTGGTATCGTCGCAGTCACCGTCGATGGTGGATGTGCCGCTGCCCACGTCGCAGGTCAGGGCAACGGTGGCAGTCACGCCAAAGCCGTCGCCATCGGCGTCGATGTAGACCGTGGTCTGGGAGCTGCCTGAGACGTTGGGATCGTTGTCCTCGGTCAGGCCGTCGCAGTCTTCGTCGATGTCCTGGCTGTCGCAGACTTCGCTGGCGCCGGGGTTGATGGCGGCGCGGTTGTCGTTGCAGTCGGTGTCGTCGGCGACATAGCCAAAGGGCTGGTTGCAGGAAAGATAGGTGGTGTTCGGGTTGCCGTAGGTGTCGCTGTCCTGGTCGATGTACCAGGTGGTTCCATCGACGGGGTTGTCGTCGGCGTAGCCGTCGCAGTCGTCGTCACTGCTGTTGCAGTATTCGTCGGCACCGGGGTAGGTGTAGGGATCGATGTCGTTGCAGTCGTTGCTGTTGGCCACATAGCCGGCTGGCGCAAAGCAGGAGAGCTGCTGGCTGCCCAGGTTTCCGTAGCTGTCCCCATCGGAATCTTCAAACCACAGCGTACCCGAGGTGCCCTCGTCCACCTGGCCGTCGCAGTCCTCGTCCACGAGATCACAGGTCTCGATGGCGTTGGGGTAGATCGTTGAATCTGCATCGTCACAATCGGTGTTGTTTGTGACCATTGAACCAACACGATCGCACAGATCGATGCCTACACCGGCACCGTAGCCGTCGTAGTCCACGTCGTAGTAGAAGCGGGAGGTGTTGGCAGGGTTGCTGTCGTCATCGTCGGCCAGACCGTTGCAGTCCTCGTCGATGTTCTGGCTGTCACAGGTCTCGGTGCCGCCCGGGTAGGCGGTGGCCGTGCGGTCGTTGCAGTCGTCGCTGTTGGAGACGTAGGCGAAGGGTTGGGTGCAGGCGATGGTGGATGTGGAGGGATCGCCGTAGCCGTCGCCATCCACGTCCGCATACCAGGAGGTGGCGTTCACCGCCCCACTTTCGTCTACCTGCCCGTCGCAGTCCTCGTCCCCACCCCCGCAGACTTCCACCGAGCCGGGGTAGGCGCTGGCGTTGTTGTCGTCGCAGTCGGTACCCGTGGTTACAAAACCCACCGGTTGGGTGCAGGCGTATTGGGCGGCGCCGGTGTTCCCGTAGCCGTCGCCGTCGTTGTCCTGGTACCAGGCGCTGGAGCCGCCGGCAGCCCCTTCGTCCACCTGGCCGTCGCAGTCATTGTCCAGACCATCGCAGATCTCGGCGTTGGCGCCGTTTTCCTGAGGGTCCGCGTCGTCACAGTCGCCGACCACGTCGGTATAGCCGGCAGGGGCATCACAGGCGATGATGCTCTGGTTGGCATCTCCGTAGCCATCGGCATCGGCGTCGCGGTACCAGGTGGGCTGATCGCTCACGTCGTCATCGGCATCGTCTACAGTGCCGTCGCAGTCCTCGTCCACATCGTCGGCATCGCACACCTCGGCGGCGTCCGGGTTGATAGAGGCATTGCTGTCGTCGCAGTCATCACCATTCGGCGCGTAGCCCACGGGACCGTCACAGGTGCGGATACCGGTGCCGTCGCCATCGCCGTAGCCATCCCCGTCCAGGTCCAGGTACCAGGTCTGTGCGTCCAGAGAGGTGCTGGGGTCGATGATGGTGTCGCAGTCGTTGTCCACGCCGTCGCAGACCTCGCCGAATGTGGGGGACCGGGAGGGGTCCTCGTCGTCGCAGTCCGCGCAGGCGGCGGTGCCGTCACCATCGTTGTCGGTAAAGTCCACCGAACCGTCACAATTGTAGTCGTTCGGATCGTTGCAGTCCTCTTCCACCGCATCTGGATTGTAGGCCGCATCGGCGTCGTTGCAGTCCTCATCGTTGAGTACATAGCCTTCGGGGGCTTCGCAGTCGGCTACGGAGACCGCTGGATCCCCGTAGCTATCCCCGTCAGAATCGGCGTAGTAGGTGCGATCGGTGGCCTCGGTAGACGGGTCGCAGTCCTCGTCCGTGGTGCCGCAGAGTTCGACCGCCCCGGGGAAAATGCCGCCATTATCGTCGTCACAATCACCGCTCTTGTCCGTGTTTCCGGCGGCAATATTCTCCACACAGGCGACGTTGCCGGTCTTGTCACCACCAAAGCCGTCCCCGTCGGAATCCACGAAGGTGGTGACGGGCTCTGAGCCGTCCGGACAGGTTCCGCCGATGCCGACTCCGGTATCGTCGTTCTTCTTGGGAGCACCCTCGTGACATCCGAGCAGGGCAACCACAGCGAGCAGGGTGAGTCTCATAGGCACCTCTCCTTTCAATACATACGCTGCCTCAGCATAATCGGCTCAGGCGCCGAAGGAGTCCATAGAATTTCCAGGACATCGATGTCGTGGTCCTCCTTGACGTCGTCTGGCGGGTCCTTAGGTTCCGGGGCCCGACTTGGAGCCTTCATGTCCGAAACCCCAATCCGCTCCTGGTGGGATCTTGTTCGCCCCGAGCTGTCCATCCTGTCCATGGCCACGGTGTCGTTGCTGATCGGTAGCAGTCTGACCTTACTGGCACCCCAAGGGATTAAAGAGCTGGTCGATGCTCTTGGTACTCCCGACGGTGCTGCAGCGCTGGACGACGCCCTGAAGATGCTGCTCGGGATCTTTTTGGGCGTGGGCATCCTGGGTTTTATTCGCGCCTGGCTGTACACCTGGGCGGGAGAGCGGGTGGTGGCGCGGCTGCGTCGTGGCCTGTTTTCGAGGTTGATTTCCCGAGAAATCGGTTTTTTTGATGCAGAGCGTACCGGCGATCTGATCAACCGCCTGTCGTCTGACACCGGCGTGTTGCAGAACGCGGTGACCGTAAACATTTCGATGGCGCTGCGTTTTGGGCTGCAGGCGCTGGGCAGCCTGGGCGTGCTGTTCTGGACCAGCGTTCACCTGACCCTGCTGATGCTGGCGATGGTCCCATTTGTGGCCATCGGCGCTGCCGTTTTTGCGCGCTATGTGCGGAGCCTCTCCAAGCGCACCCAGGACGCCCTCGCGGGCGCTTCCACCGTTGCAGAGGAGGTTTTTTCGAATATCCGCACCGTGCGCAGCTTTGCGCGCGAGTCGGGCGAGCTGGAGCGCTACGCGACGCGGGTGAACGAGGCCCTGTCGATGGGGCGGCAGATGGGCCTGGCCTACGGCTCCTTTCAGGGGGCCGCAAGTTTCGCCGCCTTTGGCTCGATCTCCCTGGTGTTGTGGTACGGCGGCCATCGGGTGATGAGCGGCGAGCTTTCGGTGGGCACGCTCACCTCTTTTCTTCTCTATACCTTCTACCTTGCCTTTTCGCTGGGTGCACTGTCCGGGCTCTATGGAGACTACCAGCGTGCGGTGGGGGCCAGCCAGCGGGTTTTTGAGCTGCTGGCGCAGGAGCCGGTGCTGCGTCCGGGCAGCAAGATCCTGCCCGAGGTCGTGGGGAAGATGGAGCTTCAACAGGTAGTTTTTGCCTATCCTAGCCGGGCGGACGTAACCGTACTGGAGCGGGTGGACATCACCCTGGATCCGGGGCGGGTGGTGGCGCTGGTCGGCCCGTCCGGTGGCGGTAAAAGCACGGTAGCGGCCCTACTTTCCCGCTTTTACGACCCGCTCTCCGGCTTGGTCCGGCTGGACGGCGTGGACCTGCGGGAGCTGGAGCCCTCTTGGCTGCGGCGCCAGATCGGCATGGTGGCGCAGGAACCTGTACTTTTCGCCATGAGCTTGGGAGACAACATCCGCTATGGTCGGCCCGAGGCCACCGATGCGGAGGTGGAGGCCGCGGCAAAAGCCGCGAATGCCCACGATTTTATCATGGCCTTGCCGGAAGGCTACCGTACCCAGGTGGGTGAGCGTGGCGTGCGTCTCTCTGGAGGGCAGCGGCAGCGCATCGCCATCGCGCGGGCGCTCCTGAAGGATCCACGTGTCCTGGTTCTGGACGAGGCGACCTCGGCCTTGGATGCCGAGAGTGAGCACCTGGTCCAAGAGGCGCTGGAGCGGCTGATGAAGGGCCGTACCGTGCTGGTGATCGCCCACCGGCTCTCCACCGTGAAGAATGCGGACCGGGTTGTGGTGGTGGAAGGCGGAAAAATCGCCGAGTCGGGGACGCACGACGAATTGGTGGCGGCGAACGGTCTGTACCACCGCCTGGTGGAACGTCAGTTCACTCGGTAAGCTGGACTACACTTTCACCTAAAACATCTCCCACTCGCCAAGCTGTTTGCCCTGGTTCCGTTTGGAGGCCAACATCCAGGCATCCGCGGCCGCAATCAGGTTCAGCAGGCCGAAGCAGCCGCAGCTGATCAGGGCCAGGAACAGCATGGCGCCGCCTTTGACCGTTTGGCCCAGGTACATCTGTCCGGCACCCGGCAGGAAGAGGCTGATCACGGCTGCCATCCCACCGGACACCTGCTCCGCAGGCTCGGCTGCGGCCAATGGGGGACGAGCGACGGCTTTGACGGGGGCTTTGCCCACGGCCGCGTCAATCTCGGGGCGGGTGACCACGGCCACCGTGGGCGCACTCTCGTCCTGATCCAGTCCCGGTGGCGGATCGGGGGGAACCATGGTCCGCGCACTGAGGCGCTCCTGGGGGGCGGCGACCGGCAGCGGTGGGGGCATGGTACCCTTGGCCGGAAGAGGCGGCGGTGTACCTCCCGATCCGCCTACGGGGAGGGGCGGCGGCCCTCCGGCCGAGCCCACGGGCAGGGGCGGCGGCTTGGGGGGGCTGGACAGGACCGATGCGGCCGGCTCGGGCGGGGGAGCGGAGAAGTCGTCGTCTCCGCTGAAGACGATGGTCGGGTTGGAACGCCGCACCGGCTCCGGTTTGGCGGCCACAGGGACAGCCCGTACACCTTCCAAGGTTCCAGGCTGGTCTTTCTCATCATCGGACGGATTGGACGGCATCGGACCTCCGCGGCTTCTATAACCCGCTGCCTAAGCGCCGGAAGTGGGGGTGCTGCGCAGCCTTCGCGAAAGAGCCAATGCCTCGGCGTGGTCCGGTTGCAGCTTCAATACGCGCGCAAGACGACGCTGTGCGGCCTCATCGTCCCCCTGTTCATGCAGGATCAGGCAAAGGAACCATGTTGGATCTACCAGCTTGGCATCCAGTTGTTCGGCCAACCGCAACAATGTCATGGCGGTCTCTTCGGGATCGCCGGACTCGGAGCGCGGGTTCCGGTAGTGGGCCCAGCCCAACCAGGCAATGTTCCGGGCCGAGCCCGGCACCAGGTCGCGGGCGCGAGAAAAATGTTGCTCGGCCATGTGCCACGCCTGCTTGGCGGCGGCGGCTTTGCCTTGCAGAAAATGAGCTTCATCCGGCCCGACTTCCTCGGAGTACTCCTCAGGCACATGGATGCGCTCGGAGAGCTGTTTCTGGGCCTCCTCCACGCGGCGCAGCATCCGGCGGGCCAATGCCGAAACCTCCGCGTTCGGGTGGCGGACCAGATCGGCGTAGCGGCTCAACATGCGTGCAGCCGCCCGCTCCACGCGTTCATCCGGAGATCCTGGTTGAATACCGAGTACCATCCAGGGGCTGGCATCACGAAGCAGCTCTCCCTCCCGACGGAGCATCGACACCAATTGCTCTTTGCCCATGGTGGATGCGGGGCCGGCGCCTGGCACAACCGGCTCGATCGAACGTGTGGGGACTGGCTCGGCAGCGGGGCTGAAGGGGCGGTCGGAGAGGGTGGAGCGCGCGACGTTGGCGCGCAGGTCTACCACCGAGCTGGTGGCCTTCTCAGGGAAGGATGCACGGTTTCGGGCTGGGATGGTGCGTACGTGTCGCGACGAGAGGGAATCGCCCGGCTGGGAGCCGAAGCCTCCCTCCGACATGTGGGGTGCCCGGCTGAAGCGGGAGAGAGGAGCCTGGTCGTAGGTGCCCGCCGAAAGCGATCGGGTCGACAGGGGGGACGCGGGAGGCCTGGTTTCGCCGGAATGGGGGGGCTCCGGGGTCACCCGCTGGGCAGTGGCGTTCACCGGAGGCCGGTCTTCGCCCGCCAGTCCCATCAGAACGAGCGCTTGGAGAAGGCTGCGAAGCTCTGGCTCGCTGCTGATTCCGCGCTGAGCCAGTGTCGCCAGAGAGCTTTGTCCGCCCGTGCTCCGAAGCGCGGAGCGGACGACGGAAGCGATAGGAAGATCTTCCAGTATTCGCAGGTCGAAGTGGAAGATGGTGGTGTCTCTCAGCGGAACGCCCGGAGCCAGCTCTTGCGCCTGATGATAGAGCAGGTCGCCCAGCATCATTCGGGAACCGGAGCGGTCTACCTCCTGTTTTTGAAAGGTGAGGGTGCCATCCCGAAGGGAATCGCGGACCATGTTGATCGCGTCGATGCCCACGGGGCCCCCTTCGCCCATTTCCGCCACACGCTCGGTGCTGCCGGCGGTCAGTCGCAACAGGCCGCTGCTCCGGTTGGCCCAAAGCTGGGTGAGCAGGCTGAGGTTCCTTTCTACAGTGGTACCAGCTTGGGGCGTATGGGCGGGGGGCGGAGGAGGCGCAATGCTACGCACCCGATCCGTGAGGGTAAAGGCGTTGAAGGGACGGCTGTACAACTCGGCCCGGAGCAACTTTCCGGCCTGCATCGTGCGGGCATCCAGTTGGTCCACTGTAAGAAAGGCCGGCACAGGGTTTGTCTGTTGCCGAAGCAGGCGCAACAACTCCAGGCCAGAGGGAGCGCTCAGGCCGGAATCCAAGATAAGGAGGTCCCACCTTTCTTTATTTAGGAGCCCTCTCGCGGCCACGCCGCTACCGGCCACATGGACGTGGTGTCCATCAGCCTCCAGCATATCTCCCAGCAGGCGCCCCACAGACTCGGAGCGGTCCGCGACAAGAATCAACATTCTCCCACCCAACGCCGGGCTATCTCAAATCCGGGAGGCCGGCACCTCCCGATTGGACTATGTTCGCGAAAAGGTGGAGGAGCGCTGTGGCCGATGATCACCCGATCCGGGGACTCTATGGGATGGCGGATGCCTCGTGGGGCGATCCGCTGGCTCAGTACCGCATGTTGGCCGAAGAGGGAGTGTCGGTGGTCCAGTTTCGCTGTAAAAATTGGATAGATACCAGGCTTTTGGAAGTCGTGCGCCAAGCCGGAGACGATGGACCCCTCCGGGTGGTGAACGACCGGATCCCGGTGGCAGCGGCGTCTGGTTGCTGGGTTCACGTTGGACAAGAAGATGGGGCAGACCCTTTGCTCCCCTTCGGTCGATCCACGCACTCTCTCGCGGATCTTTCTCGAATTGGTAGTGCAGCATACATCGGTTTTGGGCCTGTATTTGCCTCCACCACGAAGGCCGGCGTGCGGGAGCCTCGCGGTCTGGAGCTTCTGGCAGAGGTGGTGCGGAAGAGTCCAGTTCCCGTTGTGGCTATCGGGGGCATCGACCAGAGCAACATGGATGCCGTCCGCCGCACCGGGGTCGCCGCTTGGGCCGTCATCGGAGCAATTTGGGGAGCGGCCGATCCCCGTGCCGCGATCCGGGCACTGCGCTGAGCCGGGCCCGCGCGGATGGGTTAGTCTGTCAGATCATGCGTCTTCCGTCTCCGTTGCGCTGCCTGCTCCCTCTGGGGAGCGCTCTTTTGTGGGCGCTTCCTGCCTTTGCACAGGAGGGGCCTGACCCGGAAGCCCCCGCTGCAGAGCCTGCCGAGAGTTTGTGGAGCTACATCGAGGGTGCACCTCCCCGCCAAGGGGATGTGCAGGCCACCGCCGAGCTGGCGGCGGAGCGCTATGCCGAGCTCGGCTTTATGGGCATGGTGGGGGCCGAGCCGCCGGTCGACTACTATCTGGATCCCTTGGGTGCTACCGCATTAGACCCTTTTCACCTGGACAAGCTCAACCCGGCCGAGTTCGACATCCCGGTGTTGGTCAACGACATGGTGAAGCAGTGGATGACCTACTTCCTGGGGCCTGGCCGGAAGTACTACACCCGCTACCTGGCGCGCTCCACCCGCTGGCTGCCGATGATGCACGCCGAGATGGATGCCCGCGGTCTTCCTCGGGATCTGACCTATCTCTCCATGATCGAGAGTGGCTTCAACACCGGTGCCTACTCCTACGCCTCGGCCGTGGGGCTATGGCAGTTTATGTCAGGAACCGGAAAGGACTATCACCTTCGTATCGACTGGTGGATCGACGAGCGTCGGGATCCCGAGGCCTCCACCAAAGCTGCCCTGAGCTACCTCGCCGACCTTCACCGGATGTTTCGCGGGGATTGGTTGCTCTCCTGGGCCTCCTACAACGGTGGGCAGGGCCGCGTGATGAATGCCACCCGGCGGCTGGGGACCACCGACTTCTGGGCCATCGTAAAGGCGGATGTGCTGCATACGGAGACGGAAAACTACGTTCCCAAGCTGATCGCCGCCGCGATCATCGGCAAACATCCCGAGCGCTACGGTTTTGTCGGCATCAAGTACCAGGAGGCATTCAGCTTCGATCGGGTGGATGTGCCTGCGTCGGTGGCGGTCGAGGTGCTGGCCCGCTGCGCGCGCATGACGGAGGAAGAATTCCTGGACTACAATCCGGCAATTCTTCGCTTCTCGCTGCCACCCGATCCCCCCATTCAGCAGATCCGGGTGAAGAAGGGTGGAGCGGCTGCCTTCAAAGAGGCTTTTGATAAGATTCCGCCTCAGGAGCGGGTGAGCTTTGCGCGCCATGTGGTCAAGCGCGGCGAGAGCCTGGCGGGCATCGCCGCCAAATACAGTGTTCGCGTAGAGGACATCGCCCGGGTCAACCGGATCGGCAATGTCAACCAGATCTATGTGGGAATGGAGCTGGTGATCCCCTCCACCGGGGGCCGGGCCCTGGCTTCCACCTCCGGTGGTGCAGGCCCGGCGCCTGCCGCAGCGCCTGCCCCGGCCGCTGCCCCTGCACCCGCAGCCAGCACAAAACCGGTCTACTACACCGTGCGATCCGGTGATACACTTTCGGCCATCGCGGCCAAGCATAAGGTCAGCCTGGATCAATTGCGGAGCTGGAACGGCCTGAAGAGCTCCGATACCATCTACGCGGGGCAGAAGCTGAAGGTGGGCACCAGCAGCTCCTCTTCTGGAAGCAGCTCTACTTCTGGAAGCAGCTC
>JBEIQS010000393.1:0-3223 GCA_040376425.1 Alphaproteobacteria bacterium
AAGCTCGACCAGGTAGGACTCGGCGAAGCGATGCAGGGAGAGCTTCACGGTGTAGTAGCGGTCGTCCATCGAAAAACTCGGTAGTGAGCGGAGTTTGCAACCCGGTGATAGCACAGATCTTCGGGAAGAGGGGCATAGCTCCCCGAGAAAGGTGACTGCGCCTTTGTGAAGGCCGATTTTGGCCGCCTGTTGGCCCGCACCAAGAAAAAGCGCCTGGTGCATGTAGCTTGTTATACCTAAGGAATAGGATGTACGAGTGTATCGATTGACGATGAAAACTACCCTTTCACCGGCGCAGGATTGAGAATCCCCGCCATGACCAACAACGACCTCTTGAGCTTCAATGGCATTGACGCGCGCACCGGCGGCTACCTTCTGGAGTTGAGCCAGTCTGAGCTGGTCCAGGTTGCGACCGGCCAGCCGCTCGACAAAAAGGACCCGGCCATTCGCGAGGTGATCGCCCGTCATAAGGCAGCCTCAGAATCCCACTATGGTGTAAAAGAGGGCGTGGACCCCAAAAAGCTGGAGGAATCCGGCTGGGGTGTGATTTTCCCGGCGGCCAAGGCGGGTACTCCGCAAGAGGCACGGGTGGCCGCCATCCGCGAGGCGCTGTTGCCGCTGTTGGAGCTTCGCCGCCGCCAAGCGGGTGCGATCAAGGAGCACTACTTCAAGGAGTACAGCGGCGCCAACGGCTATCGGGCCGGAGAGTCCAAGGGTGATTTTCTGAAGCGTCAGGGCGTGGGGCCCGGTCCGGCCGACCCGGAAAAAGTTCCCTACTACCTGCTGTTGGTGGGCAGCCCGGCGGAGATTCCCTATCGGGTACAGTCGCAGCTTTCGGTGCAGTACGCAGTGGGGCGCCTCGACTTCGATACTGTTGAAGAATTCAACAACTATGCGCGCAGTGTGGTGGCGGCCGAAGATCTGGCGATGGCGCGCCGCGCCGGCTTTTTTGGCGTGGCCAACCCTGATGATGCGGCCACCCAGGCCAGCTCTCGCCACCTGATCGAGCCCTTGGCGGACATGTTCGGCAGGCAGGGGTGGACGGTGGACCGGGTCACCCGCGATCAAGCGAGTCGAGACGCCTTCGCCGCACTTCTTCAGGACGCTCCTGCCCTTCTCTTTGCCGCCAGCCACGGTATGGGCTTCCCCAACGGAGACCCCAACCAGCTTCGCCACCAGGGTGCGCTGCTCTGCCAGAACTGGCCCGGGCCCAAAGCCTGGCGGGGAAAGCCGATCCCAGAGGAGTTTTACTTCGCCGGCGAGCACCTCGCGTCGGACGCGAACCTGCTCGGATCTATCGTCTTTCTGTTCGCCTGCTACGGTGCGGGTACCCCGCAGTTGGACGAGTTCGCCAAGCAGGCCTTCAAAGACCGCGCCGAGATCGCGCCCTTTCCCTTCACAGCCGCCCTGCCCAAGGCCATGCTCGGTCGCCCCAAGGGCGGCGCGTTGGCGGTGATCGGGCATGTGGAGCGCGCGTGGGGACACTCGTTTATGTGGGCCGGCACCGGGGAGAAGGGAGCCGTTGGCCGACAGACGGAGGTGTTTGAGAGCACGCTGCGATCCCTGGCCGGCGGCATGCCCGTGGGTGCGGCGATGGAGTACTTTGACGAGCGCTACGGTGAGCTCTCCACGATTCTGGCCGACTCGGTCGAGGAGATGGAGTTTGGCGGCTCGGTGGACGAGTACGAGATCGCCAGCATGTGGACGGCAAACAACGATGCTCGCGGCTATGCGCTCTTGGGGGATCCGGCGGTGACCATGCGGGTTGCGGCTTCGGGGGCCGGGCCCTCGGGTGCGCGCAGCCTCCCGGAAGCCATTGTGATCTCCGGCGTAGCGGCGGCTCAGGAGCCCGCTCCCGCGGCTCCCGCCGAATCGGCCCCCTCTCCCGCAGCGGCGGCCGAACCCGGCGCAGCGCCCGCAATCGGCAGCTATGGAATCGGGGATTGGTTCGGGAAAAAGGAGGAGGAGGACGGCAAGCCTGCGGAGCCGGGGCCGCTGCAGCGTTTTGTGACCCGCCTGGGCGACACGCTGAACCGGGCCTTGGAGGACGCCACCAGCCTGGAGGTCACCACCTGGGTGGCGGATGACCTGGGGAATGCCAAGTTTGAAGGTGGAAAGATGGTGGGTGCCGAGCTTCGCGCCCTCACCCGCGTTGCGCTGGACGGTGACACCGTCGTGTGCCTGCCGCAGAAAGACGGCGAAGTGGACAAAGAAGTGTGGGAAATCCACATGCAGATGGTAAAGCAGGCGCAGGAAACGCGGGCCGAGCTGATGAAAACTCTGGTGCAGGCCGCCACCAGCCTCAGCAGCCTGGTGAAGTGATTGGACTTCGACGGAGCCTTGGAGCAAGCTGTGGGCCGAGTGGACCGACTGGCCGCGATGGCCCGGTCTGGCGCTGTACATTTTTCTGTAGGCCAGGATACAAATCCGGCAGAAGGGGATTTGATGGCGCTCCTTCAGGATCCGGTCGAGGCCGCCAAGAACATTCACTGGGACGAGGTTCGCGCCGACTTTGATGCCTTTTTGAATGGGATAGACGAGGATATTCTCCATTTTGCGGTCCTGCACACCGGCCCGACGGAGGCCCCACGCCTGAGCACCCGGGTGGGCTGGAGTGGAGACGCCCGTACCGTGATCGCGGCGGGCAGTCCCCGCTCCTTGCTGGCGGAGCACAGCCGCAACCTGCACCGGGCGCTGCGGACCAAGAGCATCCGGCTGAAGATGCTCGCCGCCACGGCTACGGTGGCCGCACGAATTTCTGCCCTTTCCACCACACCTTTGGGTGCGGCGATGATTTTACCCGTGGCCTATCAGTACATCCGTAGTATGGCGGATCACTGGCAGTCACAATTGGCGCTGGAGTAGCAATGGCTGGTACTGAACTGAAAGATGCTCTTAAAAATACTGCGAGCAGTATCGCAACATTTGTCAAAAATGCGGCCACACTTACCGTAGAGACGCAGACCATCGAAGTGGGCCAGATGGAGCCTCCACGACTGGCGGCCAGAACGGTGATCTCGCTGGATGGCGACAACAGCTCCGTGATTCCGGCCCAGAAGAACGAGACAGGCGCTCTCATTGTGGACAGTGGCCTCTACGAGCTGCACATGCAGAACGTACAGGCCGCCATCGACTACCGCGCCCGCATGCTGGACGCAATGTTGGGCCTGCTGAAGTCAAGAGTCGACTGATCAGCGGCTATTCCGCGACCAACCGCCACAAC
>JBEIQS010000320.1:0-5112 GCA_040376425.1 Alphaproteobacteria bacterium
CTCCTCCCCATCCCCCTCCCCCCTCCCGAACAGCGGGTGGCCCGTGCCGCCCGCTTCGCGGAGGAGGGAGAACATCGCAACCGCTACCATCTTCCCAAGCTGCTGGAAACCGCATCTCCCGTCGGCTATCGTCGGCGTTTGTCGATGACGATGGAGGAAGCGGGGGCAGCGGCCAAGCTGCTGTCTCTGGCCCCGCCCGAGGCTTTTGTGGCGGGCCCTCCGCCCACCGAGCAGGCCCTTTTTGAGGAGGCCAGCCTGGGCGTGCTGAGCGCACGGCAGTCCACCAACTACCGGGGCCACCACCAGATCAGCCTGGGCCCCGAAGACTCACTGCGCCTCGCTGAGCTGTTGAGAAAACTCAAAGGACTTGACCGTCCGGTGTTATCGGGCGTACAGTACAGCCACGTCTGCCTGTCGCGCCCCTACCGCACCCCCTTCACCTTTCTGCTGACCTTCATCGGGCACCAGCCCGTCTCCAGCCTGCTGACCGTGCCGATGCGGGCCTGGAACAAACGTTTTCACCACACCGATGACATCCCCACCATCGGCTACCTCCAGCACCTGCACGTGGGGATCTGGGCCGATGCCCTGGAGCGGGCAAGCTTTTTGACCTCCGCAGGTCAACGCCGCGCCAATGTGTTGATGGCGCCCTTCTCTGGCCCCACACGTCAGGCCGAAAACCAGGCGGTGCTCGCCGAGATCGAGGCACTGGTGGGCATGACCGAGGAGCAGCGGGCCACCGGCTGGCGGGTGGCGCTGGTGGCGCAGGTGGGTTCGGTGGCGGAGCCATCTCCAATCCCCGAAACAGTCTGTCGGAAGATCGCAGCAAATCTTCTGGCGGCCCGCAGCGAGCGCATCCAGCCGGGCGTCAACGCCGAAGAGAAGGCTCCGCCCGCCTACCAGAAGCGTCAGGATATGGACGTGCCGGACGCCCTGACTGAAATGGCGGGAAGAGCCGCCTATAACGCCTTCTATCGCTGGACAGGTATCGAGCGCGAGCGCGCAAAGGAGCTGCTGATCCTGGACCGCATCGACGTGCTGACCCCCGGCGGCAAGGAGCGCCTGCGGGCCGTGCGCACCGAGCTGGAGGACATCACCGGAAAAGTGGTGAAGAACCTGCCCCTCTGGGCCGATCTGCCGACCGGAAAGGCACTCTCTGGCAACGCGGCGCGCGGGAAAAAGGCCTTTGCACTCGCCGGGCAACGCATCTATGTGGGCGGCATCTCCCGCAAGGAAGTAGAGGCGGTCGGGCTGGACTTCTGGCATGCCCTGCGCGCCACCGGTGCGGCCGCAGCTCGCAGCGCCCTGGTCTGTGAGCTGGCCGGCTGCATCGACCTGCCCGAGGGCTGCGACCTGACCGCCGGTATCTGCCTTATGGCCGGACCGGTGAATCAAAATGATATTGGAAAGCAGTTTTTCGGCTATCAGGACCTGCTCGCCGCCTCGCATCCGGGGCGGGAGCCGATCTCGCTGTTGGTGTGGACCCTGAAGGCCAAGACGGTGGCCGATCCCATCGGCAATGAAGAGCAGTTGATGTCGGCAGATCGGAAGGGCGCACTTGTCGATCTGCGGCCCGGCCCACACGAAGTGGTGGAGCTTCTGGTCGAGGGGCAGCGTCGTCCGATGCGGCAGCGCGACGGACGCATCAACAGCGAGCGCGCCTTTGCCGACCAGAACAACTTCGTGACCGACGCCGAAGGCCGGGAGATCCCCGGAAATCGGGGCAGCGCCTGGCCGCACACCTGGGCGATGGAGCAGCCATGGCGCTGAATTTCGAGCGGGCCCCAGAGGTACCCCTTTGGAAGCTGTTATTGAAGAAGACAAAAAAGCTGGGCCCCGGGGACAGCATTCCGCGCATGGAGGCCACCGCCCGCTCCCTGTCTGGAGATTTGGAGGCCTTCCGGCGGGTCTGCGGCTACGCCCGGAGCAACCCCCTGCCGCTGACCTGGCCCGCACTTCTGGCACAGCCGCTCCAGTTGGCGATCTTCCAGGATCCGGCCTTCCCCCTGCCCGTTACGGGGATCGTCCATACCCGCCAACAGATCCGTTGGCGACGGCCCTTGCAGGTGGACGAGCCGCTGTCCGCCCGATGCCTGGTCGAAGGACACCGCGTAGTGCGTAGCGGTGGAGAATTCGACCTTCAGACCACGATCTTCTCGGGGGAAGAGGTGGTCTATGAGGCCACCACCACGATCCTCTCCCGCGCGATCCGTGGCAACGGCGAGGAAAAGCAGCCGCCACCCGAAAAAAGCTTCCCGTGGAGCCGCTCCACCACCTGGAAAGTGCCCGCCGACCAGGGACGCCGCTATGCGGCAGTGAGCGGAGACTACAACCCCATCCACATCTCCTGGCTCGGCGCCCGACTTTTCGGCTTTCCACGGCCCATTGTGCATGGCTGGTGGACCCTGGGCCGCGCCATTGCCGAGCTGGACGACGATCTTCCGCCTTCCGGCAGGTTAGAGGTACGTTTTGTGTCACCGATTCCCCTACCCAGCAAGGTGAGCTTCCACTCCGGACGGCAGGGCGATGTGCTGCACTTCGCGGTCGCTGGCAAAAAACCCTGCCTGGTGGCGGAGATTCACCCCCTCTAATCGAGGCTACCATGCTGTTGCTGTTGGCCTTGCTCGCCGGGGCGGCCCCCCCAGATCCTGGCGATCCACGCAGTAATTTGCCGGAAGCACGGGAGCCCGGCTCCGATCCACCTGCCCTGGACGGCGCCCTGTTCCGCCGCGACGGCCAGACGCTCAGTGAGGAGGGCACATTCACCCTTCAAGCGGTGGCGACCTACCTGAAAAGCCACCCCGAGGTGCAGGTGGTTATCCTGGTTCCCGGCCGTATTCGGCGCGGGGATCCCTACTGGTGGACCCAGCAAGTGGCCGCCGTGGAGCAGTTTCTACTGGCCCGGGGCCTGGGCCCCGAGCGCATCGGCCTGCCCCTGCAGCCCGGCGGCCCGGTTCCGCCACGGCTGCCCTCGGCCCCCCGTCCGGTCCAGCCGCCGGCAGACCTGCTGGAGCTGGATTTTGTGCAGATCACGCTGGGAGCTGGCGATCCGGCGCCCTTGGTGCCGGTCCTCCCCATGCCTCAGCCCTACTGATCTTGACCTGTCAAGACCTGCGACGACGCCACACTCCGAGGACCCCCAAAAGAAGCCAGGAACTTCCCTCTCCGCACCCACAAGAGGGGCAGGTCAGATCCGCCGTTTCCAGGCAGGGCAGCTCCCACACCCGAAAAGGGTTCCCCTCTGAGCTGGTGACCAGCGCTCCATCGGCGGCAAAGGCGATGGCCTCTCCCAGCGGTTGGGAGCCCAGATCCAGCATTTCCGGCTCCGCACCCCAGTCCAGGGTACATCCCCGCCACAGCCAGGCCTGGCTGTAGGAGCGAAGGACCACCATGGTGCCATCCGCACTCATCGCGCCTGCCGTCACCTTGCGATCCTCTTCGCTGTCGCCACTCAGGTTCAGCTCGGCCTCCTCCACCAACAGGCCCTTTCCCTCGCAGGGAGGCGCATCGAGTCGATAGATCTTGGCGTCCCCACCCGCCTCTTTGGTGACGATACGAACGGTGCCGTCGGGAGAGACCAACAGCGCCTCGGCATCTTGCGGCTGTCCGTCTTCGTAGCGCATGGTGCAGGCGGTGGCCGTAGCGCTGAGCCCACGCGAGGCCGGCACCAGGTACAGCGTCACACTGTCCCTCTCCTTGTTGTTGTCACCGATATCTGCAATATACAGGCAGGCTTCTCCCTCTACCCCCCCCACACATGGCCCGGAGCCCAGATCCTCCCAGTCCACATTTTCCGCGCCCTCGATGGTCTGGTTGCCCTCCACGCTGCCCTCCAGGGTGAACAGGTGCAGGACGGCGTCGTTTCCGGCATCGTCCAGACTATAAAAGAGCCCAGCTTCTATCGGAGATTCCACAATTCCGGAGGACTCTACGCTCAGGTCTCCCAGCTCCGTCGTGATAGCATCGGTAGACCAGCTCTGGCAGACATCGGCCGCCCAGGCAAAGGAAAAAAGCAGCATGTGGGTTCTTAGCATTTTCCTGGGCTGTCCGGCAGCCATGCTGGGGATCGAGCTGCCTCCCGGAGGCGCAGAGGCCATTTCGATGGAGGACCTGAAGCGCGACTGCTACAACCTGAGAAAAGACGATCCGAATCGGGTCTTCGAGAAAAGGATGCAGCAGATGAACGTTGCCACCGTCGCGCAGGGAGAGGGGTGGATCTGCGCCACCATCGGGGCCTCCCCCACGCTGCGCATCCAGGCCGGTTGGGCCGACGATACCGACACCGCCGCCTCGGTGGCGGCGCTGATCTCGGTGGCCAAGGCCTGGGACGGTCAGCGTCCCGAGTCTGGCTTTGAATTGTGCATGGCCCGCCAGGATCCTCCCACGACTCTGCCCACGACCCGGCTCGGCCCGCTGGCCCCCGGCGCGCTGGAGCCCGGCCCCCCCCTTCACTCCGGTGTGCCCGATCCCAACCGCACGCTGGAGGCATTGGACTACGACGAGCTGCGCCGAAAGACTGTCAGTCTCTGGGAAACAGTGAAGCCCGGCATGTCCAGCGGCCCGCGATAGGGAGGGGCAGCGGACCACAAACCGCGCAGCTCGGCGCCCCCAACCGTTCACGCCCCTTTTGCATGCAGGCCGGCCAAAAATTGCCGGATCTGCCCGGCCACCCACGGAGCCTGCTCCAACGGCATCATGTGGCCGGCTTCGGGCAGCGTGGCAAGGTGCGCGCCGGGGATCCGCGTCGCAAGCGCCTGGGCGTATCTGGGAGGGGTGAGCAGGTCGCGGCCGCCCCCACAGACCAGCGTCGGCACCGAGATCCGCTCGATGTCGGCGAGGCGATCGAAGTGATTGGCGGCTTGCCAGTCCGCAAGTGCGGTGGCGGGCGGCACCCCGGCCTCGACCTGCTCCAGGTGCCGGATCAGGGCGGGCTCGGTCTCTGGCTGACAGGCGGCCGCCGAGACGGCGGAGGGGATTCCGGAGCGCGCCGCCTCCTCCATTCCCTCCAGAAGTGCCTGCCACACCCGCAGCCTCGCGCCGGTATTCAACAGGATCAAGCCGGTGATGGGACGTCGCAGTGCCAGTTCCAAGGCGACGGCGCCCCCCAGCGAG
>JBEIQS010000059.1:0-29175 GCA_040376425.1 Alphaproteobacteria bacterium
ACTTCGGCTATCACCCGACGAACAGAAACATCAAAAATCTGGCCAAGAACTCCTGGTTGGCGCTCAAAATTCTCGCCAAGGAGCGCCCTGAGCTGATCATCTCCAATGGTGCGGGTATAGCGGTTCCATTTTTCTGGGCTGGAAAGCTTTTGTTTGGCTGTAAGACCGTCTATATCGAGGTCTACGATCGCATCGACTCACCGACGCTGACGGCCAAGCTGGTGCAGCCGGTGCTCGACAAGATGGTGATCCAGTGGGAGGAGCAGCGGGCCCACTATCCAGAGGCGGAAAACCTGGGGACAGTCCTGTGATATTTGCCACCGTGGGGACCCACGAAGATCCCTTCAATCGCCTGGTGGGAGAGCTGGACCGCCTTGCAGGTGAAGGTCACCTTCAAGAGCCGGTAGTCATTCAGTATGGCTATTCCGAGGCGCCGAAACATTGTACCGGCGCCAAGATGATGCCCTTTGCTGCGGTGCAGCAGCACATGCGGGAGGCGCGGGTGGTGCTCACCCACGGCGGGCCGGCCTCGATCATGCAGGCACTATCGCATGGCAAGATCCCCATTGTAGTGCCGCGACAGCCGACTTTTGGCGAGCATGTGGATGGGCACCAGGTGGCCTTCGCCCAGCGCCTCGCCGACCGCGTGCTGGTGCTCCTGGACATCGCCGAGCTGGAGGGCATGCTGCGCAACTATGAGCGCTTGATCGCCTCTCTTCCGTCGCCGGAGCCGCCCGCCGAGCGGGCCCGGGCCTTTTCGGGGAAGCTGGATCAACTGTGTCGGGGGTTGTTGCGGGCCTGAGGCCTACTCCCGCCCGATCCCCACCCGCAGGTCGGACACAAACCAGTCCAAACAGCCGCCGGTGGAATCCAGGCCCTGCGTGTTGCCTGCGTGTTGGAAGATATAGCCGTCAATCGTTGCACTATCCCCATAGGGAAGCTCGGCGGTTCGCGACGCCATCTCCACGCGCAGGTCGAAGCTGCCGACGCGGCCACATTCGCTCTGCTCCTCGCAGATCTGAGGGCCGCGGGCGATCTTTGTCTCTTCAGGAGGAAGAAGCTGGTCTTCCGTTCCACCCTGGCCCACCCAGACGATCAGCGAGCCCAGCGCGTCGCGGAGCTGTAATGTGGCCAGTGTCGCAGCGAAGCCCCCGAATTCATAGGCAGCATAGACATCCAATGTATCGCCAACCGCAACAGAAAGAGGAGCGGTGGACAGCGTGTAGCCCACTACGATGGCCGGGCCCTCCGACTGGCTCAGGCGCAGCCACTGTCCCCGTCCATCGTCCTCTCCCACGCGCCCGTCACAATCAGCAGGAAAATCCCCACTTCCGACCTCCTCTACTACAAAGTCACCGCTGTAGAGCACCTGCATGGTGCCGCCCCCGTCGGAGGGTCCGATACAGGCCGCCACCGGCATGGGCGCGGGAAGGGTGTCGCAGCTCGAGGAGGGAGTCTGGCAGGCGAGCAGCAGGAGCAGCATCTGTTCCTGTAACCGGCTCCGTGCATCGCGGCGCATCGCCGGTTAACCGCCTCGGGTGAAGCTGAAAGCCACCATTCGCGGCCAGACCTGGAGCTTCGGCTCGGTGAAAGAGGTGCTGGCCAAGGCCAACCCTCCCAAAAGCGGTGATGATCTCGCGGGGATCTCCGCCCGCGATCCGGTAGAGCGTGTGGCCGCGCGTGCGGTCCTCTCCCAGCTCAGTCTGGCGGAGCTGCGCGCCAACCCGGTGATCCCCTACGAGCAAGACGAGATCACCCGCCTGGTGGAAGATACGCTGGATGAATCGGCCTACAACGCGGTGAAGCACCTGAGCGTTGGGGAGTTCCGGGAGTGGCTTCTGCTCCAGGGTACCACCGGCGCCAAGATGCGCGCCATTTCTCCGGGTCTGACTCCGGAAATGGTGGCCGGCGTTTCCAAGCTGATGTCGAATATGGATCTGATGGTGGTCGGCGCCAAGGCCGAGGTGGTGGTGCGCTGCAACAACACCCTGGGGCTGCCCGGGCGTATGTCCAGCCGCCTTCAGCCCAACCACCCCACGGACGATGTGCAGGGAATCCTGGCCTCCACCCTGGAAGGTCTGGCCTATGGCTGCGGCGATGCGGTGATCGGGGTGAACCCCGCCACCGACTCCCCCGAGTCCACGGCGGAAATCCTCCGCGAGCTGTATGCGGTGCGGACCCGCAACAAAATCCCCACACAGAACTGTGTGCTCTCGCACGTCACCGTGCAGATGAAGGCGCTCGACCTGGGCTGCCCGATGGACCTGATGTTTCAGTCCTTCGCCGGTTCGGAAAAAGCGAATGCTGCCTTCGGTATATCGGTAAAACTGATGGATGAGGCCAACGAAAAGATGCGCAAATTGCGCAGCAGCGTCGGCCCCAACTACATGTATTTTGAGACCGGCCAGGGCAACGCATTGTCGTCCGAGGCCCATTTTGGCGCGGATCAGGTGACCCTGGAGGCGCGTTGCTACGGCTTCGCGCGCCGCTACAAACCCTTCCTGGTCAATACGGTGGTGGGCTTCATCGGTCCTGAGTATCTGGAGGATGGTCCTCAGATCACCCGCGCCGCGATGGAGGATCACTTCATGGGCAAGCTCATGGGCTTGCCGATGGGCTGTGACGCCTGCTTTACCTACCATGCAAAAATGGGCCAGGATGAGCTGGAGTCGCTGAAGGTGCTGCTTGGCGCCGCCGGCTGCACCTACCTGATGTCGATGCCGGTGGGCGACGACATCATGCTCAACTACCAGTCCACCTCCTACCACGACGTTCCCTCGGTCCGCGGCCTCCTCAACAAGCGGCCCACGCCCGAGTTTGATGCCTGGCTTCAGGAGCGCGGAATTATGGACGGGATCCGCCCCGGCGAGCGTTTTGGTGATACGACGGTGATCCGATGAGCCTGCCGCTCTCGCGCACCCGCGATCTGGTGGCGGCGCTGCAGGCCGAGCTGGCCGGGCGTGACCCGATGCCTCCGGTGGGGCCACTTCCCGAAATCCAGCTTCCTCCCGACCGTATCTTTCCCACGCCCCAGCGCCGCAGTGCCTTTGCCGAGCGCTCCGCCGCCCACACCACGGCCCTGGTGGGCATCGGCCAGGTGGGGACCCGCTACTACAGCGACGTGGTCCTGCAATTTCAGGCCGAGCTGGCGGTGGCGCACGGCGCGGTGGCGACCGAGCTACCCTCGGACTGGGCGGAGAAGCAGGGCTATCTGTCGCTTCAAAGCCGGGTGACCGGCCACCGGGAGTTCCTGCTCCGCCCGGATCTGGGGCGCCGCCTGAACACCGACAGTGCGGCGCGCTTGCGGGAGCGCGCAAAGAAAAACGTGGATGTGCAGCCCATTCTCGCCGATGGACTGTCCGCGGTGGCCTGCATGGGGGCCGGGCCCGAGCTGATGCGGCTCTTTGTCGAGGCCTGTGAACGCCGGGGCTGGTCGGTGGGAACGCCGGTCTGTGCGAAGTTTTCCCGGGTCTGGCTGGAGGATGAGATCGGCGAGATCACCGGCGCGAAGGTTGCCGTAATTCTGCTGGGCGAGCGCCCCGGGCTGGGTACCGGCGATGGCTTGTCGGCCTACCTGGTGTATGGTCCGAAGGTGGGAAACACCGACTCCAACCGCAACATGATGTCCAACATTCACGCGCGTGGCACCCCACCGGCCGAAGCCGCTCAGCGCCTGGCCGTACTGACCGGTGCGATGTTGGAACAAAAGACTTCCGGTGTTCCTCTTGATCTTTCTCCCTTGGTGGCAGAGCTGGGGGAGATCGCCCGTGGTGGCTACCGGGCGCCGCAGCAACGTGTCCGCTTGGTGGAGTTGCCCTGATGCCCATCCTCCAGCCCATTCTCCCGAAAATCCTCTCGGTACGCCGTATTCCCGGTGCATCAGAGGCATTGCTGCGGGCCTACGGCGCCGACCCCGCGCGCCACCGCTCCCTGGGCCTCATCACCGTGGATCAGGACGATCCCACCTATGTTGCATTGGATGAAGCCACCAAACATGCTCAGGTGGACGTCGTCTACGCGCGCAGCTTCTACGCGGGCAGTCGCCACGCCTCCGGCCCGCTTTCTGGGGAGATTCTGGGCGTGATCGCGGCGTCCGACCCGGACGAGATCGACGAGGGGCTGAAGGCGCTGATCGCCTGTCTGGAGCACGATGCCTGCTTCTACACCGCGAGTGAAGACGGGCAGATCGCCGTATTCCCGCATGTAATCTCCTCACTTGGCCACTACCTTTCGGGTCTGGCCGGTCTGGCACCCGGCAGCGCCATGGCCTACCTGGTCGCGCCGCCCATGGAGGCCTCGATCGGTATTGATGCCGCTTTGAAGGCGGCAGAGGTGAAGGCCGCCAAGATTTTCCCTCCGCCGACAGAGACCAACTTCGCGGCGGCCTGGCTGTCCGGCGAGCTGGACGCCTGCGAAGCGGCGGCGATGGCCTTTGCTGCGACGGTGGTGGAAGTGGGGCGGAGCCCCCGCGAGCGATAAGGCCGCGCAGGGGGGGTCGAAAGCGCAGGCCAGACGTGCTACGCTACGGGCGCTTGCAGGTGAGCTTTGGCCAGTCGTGACAATGCACGTCGCTTCCATTTTCTCCGGGAAATTGCGTCCGGTGGATTCGGTAGTGTGTACCTCGCTAAAATCATGCACGCAGACGGCTTTTCGCGGCTCGCAGCCGTAAAGCTGCTGCATCAACGGTGGAGTGCCAACCAGGAGATCGCGCAGCGGATGCGCGACGAAGCCCGACTCCTGGGCTGGCTGCGCCACCGGAACATCGTGGACGTCATGGATCTGACCACCATCGGTGGTCGGGTAGCGGTGATCATGGAATACCTGGAGGCGGTCGATCTGAAGACCGTCATCCAGAAGCATGTGGACGAGGGGCGTTGGCTTCCGCCGCGTGCGGCGCTGGAGATCACCGCCTTTGTCGCCTCCGCGTTGGACGCCGCCTACAACCGGCCTCCCTACCAGGGCGAAAAGCCGCTGCGCGTGATTCACCGCGACATCAAGCCCTCCAACGTGATGGTGGACGAGTCCGGCACCGTAAAGGTGCTGGACTTTGGTGTTGCCCGCGCGGACTTCGATATGCGGGAGAGTCAGACCCAGGAACTGCCATTCGGTAGCGTGGACTACATGCCGCCGGAGCGCCTGTTTTTTGAGCCGGAAACTCCGTTTTCGGACACCTACTCTCTGGGGGCCACCCTCTACGAGATGATTGCGCTGGAAAAGTTGGGCAAGGCCAAGGGCCGGCCGGAGCGCCACAACAGCTTCCTGCAGGAGCGGCTGACCGCGCTCCGCAGCCGGGTACCGCTGAGCCCCGCCGTCGCCGAGCCGCTGGAGGCCCTGCTGCGGGACATGCTGGCCTATATCCACGACCAACGCCCCACTTCCGCAGACGTGGTCGCACGTTGCCGTGCGATCGGTCGGGCATGCGAAGGCGACGGGCTGGCCGAGTGGGCAGAAACGTCGGTGGCTCCGCTGGTCAAGTCGCACCGCGAAGCCCCACGCGAACCCAATCCCCTCGTTGATTCGGTGCTCACGGAGGACGGCGCTTTTGCAGCTACGCCCCCCGGCGTTCCCTCTCCCGATGACATCCTGCGTCAGTACGCGGACCCGGAAGAGTCCACCGAGCCCGAGGCGGCGGCTGAGGTGGCCCAAAATGATGCCCGCTGGCGGGCCCTGGCCGAGTCTGTGCGCCAGGAGCTGGGTGTTGCCCCCGATCCCGGAGAGGTTCCCGAAGCGAGGCCCGTGGTGGAGCGTCCGGTGGCGCCGCCTGCCCCTGAGCCTGAGCCCGAGCCGGGCAATCCCGAGGACTTCGACGATGTGCCCACCCGGGTGAAAGAGGCGATGGAGGCTGCCCGGCCGGAGCCGCGGGCGGAGCTGCCCATTGTGGCCGGCCCCCGGGCCTCCCCTACGATGGTGCCCGACGCGATGGGCGGGGCTCCCGGCTCGATGGAGTCGCTGATGGGCGAGGACAAGACCATGTTGATCGCGGGAAAGGCAGATACCCTGCCTCCTCCCAGCCCAATCGGTCGTATGGTCCCCCCGCCGCCCGGCCCTTCGGGCGTGGTCAGCATCGAGGAAGAAGAGCCCGAGCCCCCGAAGCGTAGCTGGCTTTTTCCGGTGATTGCGGGTGCCTTTGTTGTGGGCCTGGTGCTGGTGGTGGCGGTCGGCGGTGCCGGCTACTACCTGTATTCCAACGGCTACTTTGGCGGCAGCAGCCCCACGGTGGCGGCGCCGTCCCAACCGTCGGTCACCCCCGAAGCGCCCAAGGTGGAGACCCCGCCGGCGGCTGCAACCCCCATCACCTTCGTTGCGAAGGTGGACAAGGCGCGCAAGCTCACCGCAGAATGTGATGGAAAGCCCTTTTCGGGGACTGGAAACACGGTTGGGGTGCCGATGGATTCGGCGGCACGTTGCCTGGTGACCGTGGTGTTGGAGGATCGCTCGCGCATCCTGGCCGAAGTGGCCCCGGTGGCTGCTGGAACCTACAATTGTTTTGTAGGAGCTGAGAAGAAGTGCAGCCCCTGAAACCGGGTCTGGGCAGTGGGCGTGTGGTGGTTACAGGGGTGAGCCTGCGTTGTGCAGGCTCGGCAGCGGGCGGTCATCGTCCCTTTCTCCCTGATCGTTGCTTCGGCACTCCCGACGTGGATGCCGCGGTGCTGGGGGTGCCGCAGCTTGCGCGGGTGGAGGGCCTGCCCGCGGATCCCGCCTTGGAGGATGACCGGAAGGGCTGGCTGGCGGGGGCCTGTGCGGCGGAGATGGAGCTTCCGGTGGGGGCCCGCGTCGGTCTGTTCCTGGGAACGGGGCTTTCCAGCCTCACGCCGATGGAGTTGGAGGTGGATCTCTATCCCTTTCTTCAAAATGGTCGCTTTGACCGTGAGAAGATGGGAAAAGTATTGACAAACGCTGCTGCAGTACGACGGCACCTGCCGTCGCGGGTCACCGATCACCTCGCGGCGCGGTTGGGAGCAATCCGGGCTGAAACCAGCTTTTCGGCCTGTGCTGCCGCAGCGCAATCCATCGCTGCAGCGGCCCGGGCCGTGGCCGAAGGGCAGGTGGACGTGGCCCTGGCCGGCGGTCACGACTCGATGCTGCACCCCATCGGCATCCTGTCCTTTGTGATCCTGGGGGCACTTTCAGAGGGGGCCGCTCGTCCCTTTGACCGCCACCGCTCTGGCTTTTTGCTGGGCGAGGGGGCGGCGCTGTTGCGTTTGGAGCGCGAGGAGGATGCGCGGGCGCGGGGGGTGCCGGTGCTGGCACGCTTGCTGGGTGCGGGATCCTCGGTGGACGCCTGGAATGTGACCGCACCCCACCCAGAGGGGAGGGGAGCCGAGCTGGCCATGCGTCGGGCGCTGCGGGAGGCCGGGTTGGACCCGGGGGACATCCACTATGTGAACGCGCACGGCACCGGCACGCCCATCGGTGACCGCGCCGAAACTCTTGCCGTGTCAAGAGTATTTGGAGATGTTCCAGTCAGCTCCTTCAAAGGTGCGGTGGGACATACCATCGCCGCCGCCGGTGCGGTGGAGGCGGCGCTGTGTCTGGCCTGCTTCTCCGAGGGTGTGCTGCCGGAGACGGTGGGATTGGTGGAGCCCGATCCGGCCTGTCCGGCCAATGTGCTGATGGAGCGGGTCTATCGGAAGCCCGAGGCCCTGCTCTCCAACTCCTTCGGCTTTGGCGGACAGAATTGTGCGCTGATTTTTGGAGCGGCCTAGGTGAACGCTGAGCGGCTGCTCACGGTGTTCCGCCTGTTCCTGCTCGATGTGTTGGTCCCTCTGCTGTTCTTCAGCCTCTTCTCTGCGGTGCTGGTACCGGAGATCTCGGGCAACCTGGACGGCGTGATCGCCGCCAGCTCGGGGCTGGAGCCCTCGGATGCCAACGGCACCATCTGGTTCTGGTGGTGGGTACACGAGGCCACCATGAATGGTAAAGACCTCCTCAATCCGGACGTGGTCTGCGCGCCGGCCTCGCAGAATTTGGGGGTGAACTTCCCCAATCGGATCGACGCCCTTGCGGCGCTTCCCTTTTTCCACTTCCTGTCCTTCCCGCGCTCCTACAACATGGCGCTGCTGGCGGTGCCGGTGGCGGGCGCGATGAGCGCCTACTTCTGCTTCCGCCGCTACACAGACTACCGCCTTCTTGCTGCCCTTGCAGCGGCTCTTTTCGGCTTTCAGGCCTACACCTTTGGCGAGCTGATCGGTGGACGACCGGTGACTGGCTTGCTGGCGACAATTCCGCTCTTTCTGCTTCCCTTTCTGGCGGCACTGGAGAGCCCTGGCCGGCGTTGGTGGTTGTGGGCACTCGGTGCCGGTGCAGGCGGCTCGTTGCTGGTGCAGCACTACATCCCCTTTGCCCTGTTCTGCCTGTGGTTTGGCCTGGGGGCGGCATTGCTGCGGGTGATCTGGCCTGCGGAAGCAGTGCCGCGCTATCGGCCGGTGGTGGTGGGGCTGGTCACGGCCGTGCTGGGGCTGCTGCTTTCCGGGCCCTATGTACATGAAACGCTGTTGGTCCGAAAAGCGGGACCGACGGCCGCCATGTACTTCAAGCCGAAAGAGCCAGCAGCAATCTATGAAGCACGCCTGTGGACTGAGCTGGCCGAGGTGTGGCGGACACAGAAAGGATTCAAGGGACAGCTTCCTCCGCCCAGCCGGGCTTCCCAGCGCTATGTGAACGTGACCGAACAGTCGATGCCATGGAGCTGGCTGTGGAAGCTTCCACGCGAGGAATCGGGCCGACGGGCCCTGGTCCCGATGGCGGTGCTGGTCAGCGCGACCTTGTTGAGCCTGGCTGGCGGGCGTCGAGGAATGGTGTGGTGGGCAGCGGCTTTTGGCTTCTGGCTGCTGGTGCTGGGCCCCTATGCTGCCGAGTCGGTGGATCGGGATCGGATGCGCTACCTGCTGGTGGGGGGCGAGACGGTGGCGCTGCCCATGGCCTGGATTCTGAAGGCTATGCCCGATCTCTCTGCCTTCCTCCGACCCTATCGCATTGTTCCGATGATGGTTTTCTGCCTGCTGATGGGGATGGTGGTCGGGGGGCAGCGCCTGCTGGACGCATGGCGGGCGCGGCAGAGCGGGATGTTGGGGCATGCCGCCCTGCTGATGGTTCCGATCCTCGGGAGCTTTTTGATGGGGGATCTGCAGCAGCGTCTGGAGGGCGGCCGGTGGATCCGGCTGCCCCACGAAGCCTGGACGCCCGCCCCCTTCTTCCAGAAATTGGCGGAAGATCCAGAGGACTATGGGATCATCGAGCTGCCGGTCGGCGTGGGCCATGGCGCGGCGCTGTTGCAGGTGTACCACCAGAAGCGACGGTCGGAAGGGCATCACGACGAAATGGACGCGGCAGCCTCGGAAAAAGAGCCTCCCTCATCCTGCTATCCGTTGCCTCTGCTCCGATCGCTATGGTATCTGGGCCTCCCGGGGCAGGACCACCTTGTCGAGCCGGGCCTGAGCGCCGAGGCCTTGCAGGCGGCACGCGACGCCGGTTTCCGCTACATCGTGGTCTACCCCTCCGTCTATCAGTCCCTTCAACGCCGGGGATCCAAGGTGAACCCTACCGTTGCCATGGATCGGCTCATCCAGCTCCTCGGTACGCCGGAGGTGCAGCAGCGCGATCTGGTGGTTTTCCGCCTCTGACCCTACCGGGCGGGGCCCGCATGGGGGTATAACGGGCGCGCGGGAGGGCGCATGAGCCTCGCTGTGGTGTTTCCGGGACAGGGCAGCCAATATGTAGGCATGGATGGGGCGGCAGGCCGGGCGATTCCGCCTGCGTACTGGGAGGAGGTGGATGAGGCCCTTGGGGCACCCCTTTCTCGGCTGGTGATGGAAGGGCCGGAGACCGTGTTGGCCCAGACGGAGCATACCCAGCCTGCAATTCTGGCCACCTCGGTGGGCCTGTGGCGGGCGTTTCAGGAACGTGCGCCGGGGCGCCCAATCCTTGCCGGCGCCGGCCACTCCCTGGGCGAGTACAGTGCGCTGGTCGCGGCCGGCAGTCTGGCGCTGGGCGATGCACTTCGGCTGGTGCGCCTGCGTGGCCAGGCCATGCAGGCGGCCGTGCCGGTAGGGGTGGGCGCGATGGCCGCGGTGATGGGCGTTGAACCTGCTGTCCTGGAGCAGCTCTGCATGGAGCAGGGCTGGGGGCAGGTGCTGAGTTGCTCCGCCTTCAACGGGCCCTCGCAGATCGTGGTCTCCGGCGAAGCTTCTGCGGTGGACCGACTGATTCTTGCCGTAGAAGATCTGCGCGGCATTGCCAAAAAACTGGCGGTCAGCGCACCCTTTCACTGTGCCCTGATGGAGCCCGCCGCGCGACAGTTGGCAGAGGCCCTGCGCGAGGTGCCCCTACAGCTTCCCGCCTGGCCGGTCTACCACAACTCGGATGCGAGTGTAGCAGAGACTACAGAAGGTATCCGGGAGCGGCTGGTGGCGCAGGTGGTGGAGCCGGTGCGTTGGGAAGCCTGCGTGCTGGCGCTGAAGGCCGGGGGGGCCACCCGCTGTGTGGAGGTGGGACCTGGAAAAACACTGGCAGGTCTGATTAAGCGTATCGACCGCTCGCTGACAACCGTATCCCTGGATACAGCAAACTCGTGGGGGCAGCTCTGATGCGTGGGGTTTCGATCGTGGCGGCAGCGGCCTTCGGGCCGCGGGGCATCGAGGTGGGGGCGCCCGGTCAGGTGCGTCAGGTTTCCGAAGGGAGCGATCTTCGGGTTCCAGGCTTTGAGGCCCTGAAATGGGGAGTCCCTCGCAAGCACATCAAGACCATGACCCGCGCTGTGCAGCTCGGTCTTGCTGCCGCCAGCGCGGCGATGGAAGCCTGGCCTCAGCATCGGGAGCTGGCCCCGTCGCGACGGGGTATGTATGTAGGTGGCTCTCCACAGGCGGGCGAGGCGGAAGATATGCTTCCGGCCCTGGATGCTGTTCGTGCGGCCGGGGGCTACAGCCTGGGCACCTTTGCAACGGCGGGAATACCGCTGATTCCTCCCCTGTGGCTGGTCAAAGGACTTTCCAATAATATCCTTGGCTATGCCGCGGCGCAGTGGGATCTGCAAGGCGACAATGGCAACTGGTGCGACGGACGGCTGGGCGGGGCCGTGGCGCTGGCGAACGCGGTGCAGGCCATCGCGGAGGGACGGGTGGACCTGGCATTGGCCGGTGGGGCGGATGTGTTGGTGGGGGCAGAAGCCCTGCTGGGACGCCCGGGCTCGGAGGCCGCCGCCTTTTTGGTCCTGGTGCCTGGCGAAGGAGTGACCGCCGGCCCACCGGAAGAGGCGGGTGGAGAGGAGGAGGGCGGAGAGCTGGGCGCAGCCTTGTATCCGCTGACCCTGGCGCGCCGTTGGCTGCGGGGAGAGCGGGGTTTTTCGGTGGGTGGCGTGCGGGTGGCCTGACAAATCCCCGTCGGTGCGGCACTTATGCAGGGCGGATTCGTCCAGACCGGGCTATATTCCGGGCATGTTTCTGGTTGCGCTGGCGACGGCCGCTCCTATCGAAGTCGGGGAGCGCCTGGAGTGGTCCATAGAATGGATGGGCATGAAGGCCGGTGTGGCCTGGGCTCAACTCCTGCCCGATGGAGAAGGCTTTCGGATCGAAGCCGGTTGTGACACGGCGGGCATCGCCGAGCGCATGTATCCGGTACATGATCGCCTTACGTCCAGGTGGTCTCCCGAGGAAGGCAGTCGCTCCTACAGCACCCGCTTTCGGGAGGGACGTTTTCAGCAGGACCAATTTATGGAGTTCCTGACGGACGCCTTTGTGGTGCGCCGCAGCCAGCTCACCGACGAGGGCTGGCGCACGCAGGAGGAACGCTATGCCCCCACAGAGGGGGTCGAAGACCCCGTCTCCGCCTTCTACCGCATCCGGGCAGCCGAGCTTTCTCCTGGCGAAAGCACCCGATTCCCGTTGTTCACCGGTCGGCGCACCCTGACGTTGACGGCCACAGCCGGCCGCCCTTCGCGGGTGGGCAAGACCCCGGCGCTGGGGGTGGAGGTTGGAACCGACAACGGCTCTGAAGTAAGCCGTAGGTTTACCGTCTATTTTTCCCAGGACGAGGATCGGCTGCCGGTGCAGGTGGTGGTGCAGACCCGGGCCGGGCCGGTATCGGCCACCCTGGCGCGGCGGCAGATGCCGGGGCGATAGCGGGTGCGGGTGCTGCATGTGGACACCGCCCTGGAGTGGCGGGGGGGGCAGCAACAGCTCGCCTACCTCCTGGCCGCCCGGCCGCAGGACGGTTGGGCGGGAGTACCCCGTGCGCCACTGGCCGCACGGGTGGGTCCGCCAACGGTGCCGCTCTATGCCAACGCCGATCCTCGCTCAATCTTCAAGTTAATCCGTCCAGATTTTGATATTGTAGCGGCGCATACACCTCATGCAGCGGGCCTCGCCTGGCTCTGTGGTCGTCCGCTGGTGATCCACAGGCGCACAGACTTTATCCCCAACCATCCCTGGAAGTACCGTCGGGCGGATCGCATCGTGTGCGTGAGCGAGCACATCCGCCAGGTGATGATCGGGGCCGGCCTGCCCCCGGAGAAGCTGGTGGTCGTGCACTCGGGGGTACGATCGCGGGCGGGGGGGAAGAACATCCTGGACTTTCCGCGCCCCATCTGGGGCGCGATCGGGGCTCTGGTGCCGCACAAGGGCCACGCCTTCCTGCTGAAAGCCCTGGTGGAGCTGCCTGGAACGGCGGTGATCGTGGGCACGGGCCCCCTTGCGGAGGAGCTCCGCGCGCTGGCGGTGAAGCTGGGAGTCTCCGAACGCGCGCACTTCTTGGGACAACGCGAGGATATCGAAGATCTTCTTGCATCCTTCGACGTGATGGTCCACCCGAGTGTAGAGGAGGGGCTCGGTCAGGTCCTCGCCGAGGCGCTGGAGGCCGGAAGTCGGGTCGTGGCCTGTGCCGCCGGGGGCATTCCGGAGGTGGTGGGAGACGGGGGCATCCTGGTTCCCCCGGGTGACCCCGGCCGGTTGGCCGCCGGGATGCGCGAGGCGCTGGGCTTGCCGAAGGGCTACGGCGTTGCCCGGGGCAGACGTTTTTCCGTAGAGGTCATGGTGCGCGAAACTGAGGCGGTCTACCGGGAGGTTCTTGCGCGGAGCGCGGTCAAGGGCTTGTGAAACATGCCCCCATTGTCGGGGGTCCGCATCAAAACCGTTGACAGAGGGCGGGCAAATTTCGTAGGATGAGGCCCCTGTTTGGAGCCTACCAGATGCGTCCCTCTAAGGTATTATTGCCCTTCCTCCTCGGAATCTCCCCCGTTCTGGCCGTCGCCACCGTGGGAATGATGGTTCCAGAGGTGGCCTGGGCGCAGACTCCGGTCTTTTCGGGTGCAGGCCTGATTGAGCTGCTTCCCCCGGTCGGAATCATCGGGGATGGTGCAACTGCAAACGACGTATTCCTGCTGGCACTGGGTCCGGATGGCAAGCCGGTACTGGGCCTGAAGCTGAAAGCTTCGGCCTCGGCGGGCACAGCGACCGACCCGGCCGAGCTGGGTGGCGGCGTGTACCGCATCAGCTTCACTGCCGGAAAGGTCTCGACGCCCAGCACGGCCTCGATCACGCTGAAGGGCAAGGTAGGCAGCGTCAACTTCTCCCAGAGCTGGAACATCCCGGTGGCACCACCCAAGGGCCGCAGCCTCGCCATCGCGGCCAACCCGCCGCAGGTGGTGTTGGGCCAGGACAGCTCCGCCTCCATCTCCTTCACCGTCGCCGGCGGGGACAACACGGCGGACCTCGCGGTGCTCTCCAGCGTGGGAACCGTGGCCAATGTGACCCCGCTGGGCAACGGCCAGTACAGTGCGCTGTACACCCCCCCCGCCCAGGGCTTCCCGCAGCTCGCCGTGCTCCGTGTGGTGGACAAGCGGGATCCGACCCGCTCCTATGGCACCTTCGCCCTGCCTCTGGTTGGAAAGACCAACTACCCGGTCAACGTGCAGCCCAATGGCCGCGCGGTCATCCGCATTGCCGACAAGACCTACGGTCCGGTCCAGGCCGATGCCACCGGGCGCGCCTACGTCCCCATCTTTGTGCCTCCCGGGGTACCGATGGCCACGCTGGTGTCCATCAATGCGGACAACACCACGCAGGAAGCGCCTCTGGATCTGCGGATTCCTGAGTCCAAGCGCCTCGCGATGCTCCCTGGTCCGCTCGCGGTGCCCGCGGATGCGCGTCTGGCCATCCCGCTGCGTGCTGTGGTCTACACCGCCGACGGGAAGCCCGATGGCAACGCCACTGTGGCCTTCACCACCTCCGCCGGTCAGGTCTCCCCGGCCCGGCACGAGGGCGGCGGCATCTACGTGGCCACCTGGACCCCGCCCACATCGCCCACCAACGGCACCGCCACCGTCAGCGTCGCCCTCACCGGTGGCAGCCCCATGCAGGCGGACGGCTTCACCATGAACATGGTCGGGGCCCGGCCGGTCAAGGTGGAGGTGGTTACGGACCCCTCCACCCTGCCCATCGCAGCGGATGCCTTCAAGGTTTCCGCCCGCGTGATCGGGCCCGATGGCCAAGGTATTGCAGGTCGCAGCTTGGAATTCAGCGCCAACGGCGCCAAGATCAAGGGCGACGTGAAGGATGGGAAGAATGGCGAGTACAGCGCCGTCTTCACCACCACCGGTCCCGGCGGTGTAGAGCTGTCGGCCGTGGTGACCACCCCCCCCGTCGGCAATGCGCTCGACCGGGTGATCGTGCTTCCTGCCCGCCAGGTGATGCCTGCGGACGGGCTCTCCTCCAATGCCCTCACCGTCGTGACCGTTGATGAGTATGGCTACCCCGTGCCCAATGTGGCGGTGAACCTCGCGGTCAAGAAGGGAGACGGCGCCCTTCCCACCACCGTGACCACCGGCCCCAACGGAACCGCGATGGTCTACTACACCGCGGGACGGGCCAGCAACTTTGTTGCGGTCGAAGCGGTCGCCGGCTCCGGTATCATGGGTGCAACCGGCTTTGTGCAGAGTTCTGCCGCGCTGACCCTGCCGCCCCTGCCGGTTTCCGGTGGAGCCGCTGCGGTACGGCTGGTGAACGAGTGGGCGGGAAGCCGGGTGGATGTGCGCATCAACCGGGAGCAGCCTGCCGTGGTGGTTCCGCCCCCCGCGGCGCTGCCTCCTGCCGGATTGCCGGGTGCGAAAGCCTCGAAGCTGGCCGTCGCCAGCGACAGCCCCACGGCGGTGCCCGGGGGGATGGCCGTGGTGCGGGTGACCGCCACCGACGATCAGGGCCGGCCGGTTTCCGGTCAGGTGCTGGAATTCATGGTGTCTGCAGGTAGCATCAGCCCCGCCCAGGAAGTGGGTCCTGGTGTATACCAGGCTACACTTTCGGTGCCTGCGGGGCAGACCGGGGAAGTCAAGATTTCGGCCGCCACGCCCGATGGCTCGGCCTCCGGCTTTCTGAAGCTGCCGATTGGGGCCGCTGTGGTTGTGGGTGGCGCTCCCGTGGACGCCTGGGGTGCTCCCGCGCCTGCCCCGGCCGCGTGGGGTGCTCCTGTACCCGCGCCCGCGCCTGCCGCATGGGGCGCACCTGCCCCCGTTCCGGCCGCCGCGCCCGCGCCTGCCGCATGGGGCGCACCTGCCCCCGTTCCGGCCGCTGCGCCTGCCCCGGCCGCATGGGGCGCACCTGCCCCCGTGCCTGCTCCTGCCCCGGCAGTGGTGCCCGCCCCCGCCCCGGTAGCGGCGACCCCTCCGCCTCCCAAGACCCCCAAAGAGGCTTCGGATCGCCCCTTTCTGCGCATCGGCGTGGGCTACGCCCTGGATGCCTACAAGTACAGCCAGGAGCGCCTGAACCAGTCCTCCTCCCTGTACAAGCTGCCCATCAACATGCCCACGTCCATGGCTCAGGGGGGTGGGATCAACGCCCGCTTCTTCGTGCCCGGCTTCCGCTATGTGGGCGTGGATGCAGGCCTCCGGGCGAATGTGTACTCGGTGGCACCGCAGGCGCTGTGTGAGGGACTGGGCCAGCCCTGTCCGTCCGCCGGTGCGATTGCGGACCAGCTTGTGAACGTCCATGTGCTGGCGGTGGGCCGCTACGTGGTGGATGTGGGCTCCAGCACCATCGGCGTGGGCGCGCGCATCGGCTACGGTGGCAGCACAGTCCGCACCTGGTCGGTGCCGGATGCCGCCTCCATCGACCCCGGCACCCTGTTCATCAGCGGGCTGGGCTTGGGTGCGGAAGTCACGGCGGACATCGGCCCGAAGTTCGGCGTGGGCCTGAACTTCACCGAGTACCTGGCGGGGGGCAGCACGCCCTACAACTCTGAGCTTGGCGTGGACCTGACCTACTCCCTGACCGACTTTCTGTACCTGGGCCTCGGCTACGAGTTCCAGGCCCGAAACATCGAGCTGAGCGAAAACGACGCTCCCAGCGGTGAGATCAAGGATAGCAGCCACGTTGCCAAGCTGGGTGTGGGCGTGCAGTTCTGAGCGGCAAGCCTCCCCCTGGTCGCCCGGGCGGTCGGGGGGAGGGCTGCACTACACACCGCCGAGGTCGGGCTGTTGCGGCGGGACTTTTGAGTTAGTTTTAGGCTGGACCCCGACACCTGCGGTGTCCAGGGCTTCGCCTGCTTCTGTCCCTACTTGGCCTTCTTCACGCCGCTATTCCCGAGTCGTTGATGGAGTTCAGTCGCGGCGGACCCGGGATTGTCGCCCACTGCAGCTCGGGACAGGGGGCGCTCAGGGCGATGTCCTCCTTTACGGGCCGGGTGCCCACCAGCGCCGCCATCAGCCGCTTGGAGCGGGCCTTCACCGAAGGACCGATGGACGTTGCGCTCTGGCCCCAAACCCAGGTTGTCCGGTTGCGCTTCGCGTCCACCTTGCAGGAGCCCGAGCTGCTGACCGGGGAGGGGGATGGCGTGCCGGTGGCCGTCGAGCCAGGTCACTGGTATTTTGATGATTCTAAGGGGAAAAGAGTACATATCCATATTGCCAACGGGCTGGTGGATGTGGTGTACGATGGGGTGCCTGAGGGGGACAGCAACCTGCCCGCCGCCTTTCTGGATCTTCCTGCAGCGGTGTTGGAGCGTCCGGGCTGCACTGTCTTCGGGGACACCTCCCAGATGGCCGAGGCCCGCACCAAAGGACAGATCCTCCTCCACCTTCCCTTTCAGACCGGAGCAGGGATCTACTTTGCGGCGGTGACGTCCACCATGACGGAGCTGGACAGCTTCCCCAAGCCGGAGGGGGCGCCGCTCCGTATCCACACCGCAGAGGCGCCGGACATGGTGCTGGCCTTGGGTTTGGGGCTGGCCGATCTCAAGCTGGACGGGGTGCTGAAAGAGGAGGAGCTACGAAAATTCCGGAGCTTTCGGCGCGCCTTCCCCATCGCGGACGGAACCGTGGTGGGCGCCGTCCTGGGCCCGCCGCTGCGCGTGGGGGCCGTCATCCCGATGGAGCGTCCCATTCCCGGCCCGGTCCTGGCGCGCCGACTCAAGCGGGTGCTGACCGAGCTGGAGCTGCCCTACGAGGTGGTCGATTCCAGCAACTTGCATGTGGACGTAAAGGGGAAAAGTCTGCTTGTGTCCTTTGCGCGTGGTCGGGTGATGCTGGCGCTGGGCCAGTCCATGCTCAGCGTCACAGCGGAGGATCAGGGGACGGCCTGGGTGTCGGAAAAGACCGCCGAGCTGGCCGTCGAGTTCCCCCTGGTGCTCGCCATCTCCCGGATCCCCGGCAAAGAAGGAGAGGAGGACCTGATTTTTCCTGATCCGATCCGCCTTGCGCTGGGTCTGAGCAACGGCGTGGTCATGGGCTACCTCGTCGTGCCCCTGAGCGCCGAGCAGTGGCAGCACCTGCTGGAACGCGGCAAAGGCACCTTCCCCCGAATGGCCCCCTAAGCGCGCACCACCCGGAGCCGCCCGTCGAGGAGGGACTTGACCTTCTCCGCCTTGGTCTCTATATTCAAAAAATCAATTGAATAATAGAGTAGCCTCCGGGGCCGCTCCGGGAGGTCCATGAAGGTCGAGCGTTCGCCACAAGCGCCGCCCACCCGCCGCCTGAAGGGCGAGGTTTTTGAGCAGTTCGCGCGCATCGGCAAGGCGGTGTCCAGCCCCAAACGTCTGGAATTGCTGGATGTTCTGTGCCAGGGGCCGCGCAGGGTGGAGCGTCTGGCCGAGCTGACCCAGCTCTCCGTGGCCAACACCTCGCAGCACTTGCAGGTGCTGCGGGCGGCCCGGCTGGTGGAGGCGGAAAAAAGCGTCCTGTTCGTCCAATATGGCCTCGCGGAGGGGGTGGAGGGCTTCTACCTGAGCCTGCGGCGTCTTGCCGAGCAGCGACTGGCCGAGGTGAAGGTCGTCAGCCGCAGCTTGTGGGAGGAGCGGAGAGCGATGGAGCAGGTGGGAGGCAGAGAATTGCTCCAGCGGGCGCTGTCCGGGCAGGTGACTGTGCTGGATGTGCGGCCGGAAGAGGAGTTCCGGGCGGGGCACCTACCCTATGCGCGCTCGGTTCCCCTCGCGGAGCTTCAACGCCGCCTGGGCGAGCTGCCGCGCGATGTAGTGGTGGTGGCCTACTGCCGTGGACCATGTTGCGTTTTTGCCGCGGAGGCCGTGGACATTCTTCGGGGTGCGGGCTTCACTGCATGGTGCATGGAGGAGGGCCCGCCCCAGTGGCGTGCGGTCGGGGTGCCGGTGGTGGTGGAGTCATGACGCCCACCCTCGGTTTACGCGCCAATGCGGCCCAGTTTTCGCTCCTGGTGGGGGTGAATGCCCTGGTGGGCGCGATGGTGGGGATGGAGCGCAGCCTGCTTCCGGCCATCGCTGCAGAGGAATTTCACCTCCAGGCCAGCGCTGCAATCCTATCCTTCATCCTCGTTTTTGGGATAAGTAAGGCCTTCACCAACTATCTGGCGGGACGACTCTCCGACCGGCTCGGTCGTCGGCCGGTGCTGATCGGAGGCTGGCTGGTCGCGGTTCCGGTGCCGCTGCTCTTGATGTGGGCGCCGTCCTGGAATTGGGTGCTGTTTGCGAACCTGTTGTTGGGCATCAGCCAGGGACTGACCTGGTCCACCACCGTGATCATGAAAATCGACCTCGCCGGCTCCAAGCAACGTGGTCTTGCGATGGGGCTCAACGAATTCGCAGGGTACTTCTCGGTCGCTGCGTCGGCCATGGCGACGGCCTATGTGGCGTCTGTTTGGAGCCTGCGTCCGGAGCCCTTCTACCTCGGTGTGCTCTATGTGCTGCTCGGGCTTGGGCTTTCGCTGTTCTGGGTGCGGGAGACTCACCACCATGTGCACGCGGAGGCCTCCCTGGCGACCTCCCCGGCCCGCATGCTTAGCCAGTCCGAGGTATTTTGGCGTACAACCTGGAAGGACCGCGACCTGTCCCAGGTCACCCAAGCCGGTCTGGTCAACAACCTGAACGACGGCATGGCCTGGGGCCTCTTTCCGCTGGTCTTTGCGTCGGCCGGCCTCTCCATCGCCCAAATCGGTTCGTTGGTGGCACTCTATCCAGCCGTGTGGGGGGTCACCCAGTTGGGGACCGGCGCGCTTTCGGATCGGCTGGGCCGGAAGGGACTGATCGCCGGCGGCATGGTGACACAGGCAGTCGGGATTTTTGTGATTTTGGGGGTCGGAACAACTCCTGCATTTGTGTGCGGGCAGGTCTTGCTGGGTCTGGGTACCGGAATGGTCTATCCCACCCTGCTTGCGGCGATCGGCGACGTGGCTGCCCCCTCCTGGCGTGCCTCTGCCGTGGGTGTCTACCGGCTCTGGCGGGATCTGGGCTACGCGTTGGGTGCGCTGATCGCCGGTTTTGTGGCGGATTTGTTCGGGATACCGGTGGCGGTTGGGGTGGTCGGGGGAATGACCCTTCTCTCCGGACTGTGGGTGGCCCTGCGGATGCATGAGACCCTGGTGGCCCCTTCGGATGGCCCGGCGGTCCGCGAGGGGAAGCCCTGAAGAGCCGGGGGCGATGGCCGATTCCCTGGCCTCCACGCCCCTATGCGGCCGCCCACGCCCACCATCCAGCGACTGCGGCGATCAGACCCAGTCCGCCGGTGCACAGCAGGACCGCCAGCAGTGCCCCCAGGACCAACAGCCACCATCTCCGTTGCTTTTTGACAGGTAGACTTGACGTGTCAATGGAAGTAGCAGGGGGCGGAGCAGCGGCCAGCTGGGACGACACAGGGGCTTCCGCAGGCCCCGGAGTCGCCGACCACGGCGTTGCCAGCAGCACCGAGCCGAATTGCAGCGCTGCCAGGGGCGGGGGAGGAGGACAAAGGGAAGGTGCTTCCAGCGCATTGGGGAAAATGTAGTCCAGGCCACGTTCCTGGAGTGCCAGCTTCCACTCCTGCTCCACCCAGCGCGACGCGGCGGCTGCGCGCGACCAGAACAGAAGCAGGGCGTCTCGGGTGCAGACCTGGCGTTGGATGCCCTCTTCCCAGCGTTGACCCTCGCTGATATCCAGACAGTCCACAAACACGTCGATCCCCAGCGCCTTGAGGCTGGCCACCCGCTCCAACACTTCCGCACGGTCTTTGCTGGCGTAGGAGGCAAAGATTTTCTGGGGGATGTTTGCGGCGGGTCGATCGCCGGCCCTCTCGGAGCTTTCGCGGCCCAATTCCACAGTGGCATACACCCGGCAGAAGGCGACGGAACCATCGGCAGGGTATAGAAGCACGGGGATGATATAGCTACCATCCTGGAGGCCTTTTTCGGCCGTCAGCAGAAAGCCGACGCGGGAGGAGGGTGGCAGCCAGGTCAGCGTGTTCTGGGTGCTGTCCACAGAAAAGCCCGGCGGCGGACGCACTTCTACGCGCAGCCCTGCGCCCTCGGGAAGCAGCGTGTTCCCCAGCGCCCGCTCGACGGTATCGCCGGGGCGGCTGGGGGAGGGGGCGGCCTCCGGCAGGTGCAGCACCACCTCCAACAAAAAGGGGTCTTCCGGCTGACAAACCTGTGGGTGTACGCAGGAGATCTGGGTTGGACGTACGGGCGGCCCGGCCTTCGGTTCCCCGATGCCGAAGCTCTCGGGCTCCGGGCCCAGCGGCATGGGCGCGACGGGGAGCGACAGCTTTGCCCCCTGCGTGCTCACCGGCCCGGGCATGAGTACGGGCGCAGGGCGCGGGATCTCCGCACTTTCCAGGGTCAGATCGTCCAGATCCCCGATGGATCCGGTGTGGTCCCTGTCTTCTCCTGGCGCCGATCCCCGCGTCGGGCCCAGCGGGTCGGGAGGGTCGGCAGACGGGGGCGCCGGGTCCTCCTCCCAGAACTCGGTCAGGGTACGGTTGGGGGTTGGCGCGGCGCGGGGCATGCCCGGCCGCTGCTCCCAAGCCGGTGTGAACCAGCACAGGTCGCCGGGAAGTTGGGTACGGACCAGATCTTTCTCGCCGGGTCCGTGGGCCAGGGCCAGCAGCTTGCCCAGAAAACCGGGATCGCCCGTCCAGGACAGCTTCAGCCCCTCGGCACTGACCAGCCACTGCAGGCGTTGTTCCTCTGCCTCCACCTGCCCCAGCTCAGTTGGAAAAATCAGGGCGATCCGCCCGCCGAATTTCTCCGCGAAGGGCCAGTCCCAATAGGCGGTCACTGCCGATGTTTCCAGCGGGATCACAATGCCGTTGCCCCCGGCCGCCCAGGCTTCCAGACCCACCACCTTCAGCTTCCGGTTGCTCAGCTCGCCCAAGCGGCCGTCCAGCAGCTCCGCCCACTTCCGATCCTCATGTCCCGCCAGCAAGGCCCACTTCATTCTACTCCCTCCGGCGCATCATTTCCCAACCCCTAACACGATCCCGTACGAACCGGCTCTTTGCCTTTTTCCAGAAATCGGGTTAGCGCCCCCCACATGCCAGCCGAAGCCGACCTCTCCCAGCCCGAGCACGTCAAACCCGCATTCGTGCGTGCCGACGGTCGTGTCGACATCAAGAGCCTGACCCTGGCCCAGCTAGAAACCGCCATGAAGGGTCTGGGCGCGGAGCGATTCCGTGCCTTGCAGGTTTACAAATGGCTGTGGCAGAAGCGCGTCACCAGCTTTTCGGAGATGCTGAATGTCTCCAAAAAGGTTCTTGCAGACCTGGAGGAGCGCTTCTACATCTCCTTTTTGGAGCCTGCAGGCGTACTTCAGAGTGTGGATGGCACCACAAAATTTTTGTGGAAGACCGAGGATGGCCACAAGATCGAGTCGGTGCTGATTCCCGACGAAGATCGGCTTACGCTCTGCGTGTCTACGCAGGTGGGCTGCGCCATGGCCTGCTCCTTCTGCCTGACCGGGGATCTCGGCTTGAAGCGGCACCTTCGCCCATCTGAGATCGCCAACCAGCCCCTGCAGGTGCAGCGCTACATGGATGCCGGCACCTGGCAGCGCCCCGAGACGCTGACCACCGAGCGGGTCACCAACATCGTGATGATGGGCATGGGCGAGCCGCTGCACAACTATGACAACCTCGTCGTCGCGCTTAAGGCCTACCTGCACGAGCATGGCCTGGGCTACTCGCACCGCAAGGTGACGGTGAGCACCGTGGGTCTGGTACCGGCCATGCAGAAGTTGGCGGCAGAAAGCCCCGTGAATATTGCCGTCAGCCTGAACGCCACCACGGAGGAGCAACGTCGGCAGGTGATGCCCATCACCCGGCGCTACTCCATGGAAGAGCTGCTGGATGCCTGTCGGAAGCTTCCACTTCCCAAGGCCAAGCGGATCACCTTTGAGTACGTGATGATGGCGGGCTTCAACGACTCGCTGGAGGATGCCCACCGCCTGGTCCGCCTGATGCGCGGCATTCGCTCCAAAGTGAACTTGATCCCCTATAACGAGAATCCGGACCGGCAGATCCGTCGCCCCTCCGAGGCTCAGGTCCAGCGCTTTCAGCACATTTTGTTGGACGCGGCGCTCAACGTTTCTGTACGGGCCACCCGGGGGAAGGACATCTCCGCCGCCTGCGGACAGCTCGGCAAGACTGAGCCCGGTCAGGTGGCCAGTTTTCTTCGCGTTCCGCCCCAGCCTTCCGCGTAGCAGCCGCCCCCAAAAGGGGTTAGTGCTCCGGGGCCTGGAGTACGCATGCGGATTGGGGTTATCGGCGGCAGTGGTCTGTACCAGATGGAGGGCCTCACGGCCGTGGAAGAGCGGCGGGTGGTCACACCCTACGGCGATCCCTCGGACGCCCTGATTTGCGGCAAGTTGGGCGATGCGGAGATGGTTTTTCTTCCCCGGCACGGCAGTGGCCACAGCTTCAACCCCTCCGAAGTGAACTACCGCGCCAACATCTTCGCCATGAAGACGCTGGGTGTGGACTGGATCATCTCGGTGAGCGCCGTCGGCTCCCTGCGCGAGCACATCCACCCCGGCGACGTGGTGGTGATCGACCAGTTCATCGACAAGACCTTCCGGCGTCCGGCTACCTTTTTTGAGAAGGGCCTCGTTGCGCACGTGGCCTTTGGCGATCCGGTCTGCGGCGTGCTGCGGAACATCCTGCTGGATGCCGCGCAGAAAGAGACCCCGCGCGCACACGACGGTGGAACCTACGTCTGTATGGAAGGACCGGCCTTTTCCACGCGCGCCGAGTCCATGCTGCACCGCTCCTGGGGGGCCTCCGTCATCGGCATGACCAACATGCCAGAGGCAAAACTTGCGCGTGAAGCCGAGATTTCCTACGCTACTCTTGCCATGTCAACAGACTACGACTGCTGGCACGCCGAGCACGATGCGGTGACCGTCGATCAGGTGATCGCCGTGCTCTCCAGCAATGTCGCCCTTGCCAAGCGGATTATCGCGCGAGCAGTCCCCACCATCCTGGCGCACACCGAGCCCACTCCGGCACACTCGGCGCTGCGCAACGCCATCCTCACGCCGCACCACGCGGTGGGGCCTCAGCTTCGCGCCAACCTCGCCCCGTTGATCCACAAGTACCTGCCCTGAGGTGTTGATGCTTGCATTTCTGCTTCTTCCTTTGCTTGGCGGTTGTGTCAGCAAGGCGACGGTAATGCGGGCCTCCTCCCAGGCGGATCTGGGTACCGCCTACTACAAAGAGGGCCAGGTCGAACAGGCCATTGAAACGCTGCGCCTTGCCATCGAGCTGGATCCCCGCAACTGGCGTGCCCGCTCAAATCTGGCCATCGTCTATGTGGCCAAGGGGCAGCCGGAGCTGGCCCGAAGCTCCTTCAAGGCCGCGCTGCGGCTGGCCCCCCGCGAAGCCGAAGTGCTGAACAACTACGGCACCTTCCTCCTGGCCGCGGGGGAAGCGGTCGAGGCGGAAGCGATGTTCCGGAAGGCACTGGATGATCTGGACTACCGGAACCCCGCCATCGTCTATTCCAACCTGTCCGCCGCGCTGATCCAGAATGGAAAGCTGGAAGAAGCCGAGCAGGTAGCGGAAGAGGCCATCCGGCGTATGCCGGCGCTCTGTGACAGCTACTATCAATTGGGCCGCGCACAGGAGCAGCAAAAGGACACCCCCGGTGCACTCGAAGCCTACGCCCGCCTGGCCGAGTCCTGTCCCGCCGAGTCCATGAATGCCAAGGTGAAGGCGGGCTGTCTCCAAATCGCCACCGGCCAGAAGGCGCTGGGGGAGGCGCTGTTGGAAGAGGTGATTGAGAACGCGCGGGGTACTACCGTTGAAAAGGACGCGCGGGCCTGCCTCGGGGGTGGAGATGGAGGGGGCTGAGCTGAAAGCTGCGCGCGAGGCTGCCGGGCTGAGCCTGGAGGAAGTGAGCCGCCGAACCCGAATTCCCTCCCGTCACCTCGACGCGCTGGAGCGGGGAGAGCTGCACAAGCTGCCGGCCGGCCCCTACCGCAGTGGCTATGCCCGCCAGTATCGGATGTTTTTGGGCCTTCCCCGCTGGCAGGAGGGCGGTTCCGGTTCCTCGCCCGCCGGCCGTTCACCTGAGCGCCGTGCGCCTGAGCGCCGTGGACCGCCCCCCAGCACCCGCAGCCGCGACGACAGCGACGACGCGATCAAGATTCCTGAGCTTCCAGCCTCTCTTCGGCCTGTGCTGCGCGGGGTGGCCGTGGGCGCGCTGGTGCTGGTCAGCCTCGTGCTGCTGGTGAAAGTGGGCGAGGAGATCGCCGGTCCCACCGATGCCACCCTGGGAGAAGTGCCGGATCAGGTTGTGGAATTGCGCCCCACCGATCGGGTGCGGGTGCAGGTGGTGGCCGATGGCCAGGTCAGCTTTGAAGGGATCATCGATCCCAGCGCCAAGGCCGCCAATGATGCGCGCACACAGAGTTGCCGTCCCGGTTGCCGCTTCACCGCGCATGATCGGTTAGAGGTTGCCATCGCCAACCTCTCCCTCGTTACCCTCACCTACAACGGACGCCAGCTCAAACCCCTGGGAGCACAATCCCGGTCGCGACGGCTGGTCTTCATCGACGATAGCGCGGAGCCCTGAGATGCCGGAGGACCCATGGCCGAATCTCTGCTCACCCAACGGGTGGATGCAATCCGACGTCTCGCGCGTCGCGGGGCGGCTGCGGCGCTCGGCAAAGTCGTCGCCAAGAGCCGTGCGGAGGACCTTGCCGCCGCGATGATGCACCTGCACCCGCCGGAGCAACGGCTGGTGTTCGGGCAGGTGCGCGAGGACAGTGTGGCCGCTGCCATTTTGGCTGCGGTAGATCCGCAGGACTTCACCCACCTGATCAAAGATCTGCCGGTGGACCGCCTGGCGCTGCTGTTGGCAGCGATGGATCCCGACGATCAGACCGATGCCTTGGAGCACCTGGACGAAGAGACCCGTGCGGCCGTGCTCCAGCGTATCCACGGCGAGGAGCGAGAGCAGGTCGAGGAGCTGATGGGCTACCGGCCCGATACCGCCGGTGGTATCATGTCGCCCCTGGCCTTTCGCCTGGCCGAAGACTGTACCTGTCGCGACGCCATCGCCGCCGTGCAGGAGGTGAGCGACCACGAGCAGATCTACTACGTCTATGTGGAGAACGAAGCGCACCAGCTTGTGGGTGTGGTGTCTCTGCGCAACCTGCTCACGCACGCCCCCTCCACCGCACTCTGCGACATCATGACCCGCGACGTGATCTCGGTGACTCCGCAGACCGACCAGGAGGAGGTGGCGCGAATTGCCGGTCGCTACGGCATGTTGGCGGTGCCGGTGGTGGATGAGCAGCGCTCGCTGCTCGGCATCGTCACGGTGGACGACGTGATCGACGTTATCCGCGAAGAAGCCGCGGAAGACATGCTGTTGATGGCCGGTGTGTCCGAGCAGGAGACGCCCAACCTCACCCGCACCCAGGCCGTGCTGCAGCGGGTGCCCTGGCTGCTGATCACCCTGGGCGGCGGTCTGTTGATTTCCGAGGTGATCCGCCGCTTTAACGGTGTTCTCTCCAGCGACCTGGTGCTGGCGGGCTTCATCCCCATCGTCATGGGTATGGAAGGAAACGTTGGCATTCAATCTGCAACCTTGACGGTTCGGAACCTTGCCACCGGGCGCCTCGAAGGTCGGGCCACCTCCACGGTGATGGGGGAGATGGGGACCGGCCTTTCGATGGGGGTGCTCTTCGGAGTGCTGATCGGGGCTTACTGTATGCTGCGCTACCAGGATGTCCATGTGGCAGCGGCCGTGGCCATCGCGGTGGTCACGGGGATGACCTGCGCTGCGCTGGTGGGAACCGCCGTTCCCCTGACCATGAAGCGCCTGGGAATTGACCCTGCGATTGCGACGGGTCCCTTCGTCACCACCGCGATGGACGGGGTGGGGCTGACCATCTACCTCGGGATTGCCTCCTTGTTGCTGGGGGGGCGTTGAGTCGGGAGTATGTCGGCGTGTTGATCGGCCGGCAGGACCTGGGAGAGACCGATCGGGTGCTTCGTTTTTTGACGCCGGACGCCGGGCGCCTTTCCGTGGTTGCGCGTGGAGCCCGGCGTCCACGCTCTCCTTTTGCTTCGGCGGATCTGGGAAGCCGGGCGCGTATCACCGTCGAAGAGGGGCCGTGGGAGCTACAGCGCCTGCAGGGGTTGGAGGTGGAGGAAGCGCGGGTGGGGCTGCGCGGCGATCTGGACCGCCTCTACGGGATGCTCCATCTTTGCGAGTGTGTTGCTGCGCTTTCGCGGGAACAGGTGGCGGAGCCGCGCCTGTATGGGCTGTTGGAGATGGCCCTTCTGCTGTTGGAGCACGGGGAGGGGGCCGCGGGCCCCGCCTTCTACCGGGCTTTTGAAGCCAAGGCTCTGTCCTTCGCCGGGCTGACCCCGGTCCTCGCCGCCTGCCCGGTGTGCAGGCTGGTCCTGCAGGAACCGCTGGTCTGGGTGGAGGGCACGGGCGCGGCCCATCGCGACTGTGCCGGTGGCGAGCCCATTTCCCTGGCCTGGGTGGATGCCGTGGAGGCGGGACGTCGGCAGCCGCTGAAAGAGGTGTTTGGCCGTCCGCTGCCCGCCGGCCCCTGGGACCTGCTGATCCGCATGATCGAAGCCCAGGTGGGCCGTCCGCTGGGCAGTCGGCTGGCGGGTCCCTCCGTGCTGGGCTAGGCTCTGCCGATGTGGTGGATCTTCGACTGTAGCCCTCAGCGTGGCCTTCAGCCGGCCGAGGCCGAAGTCAGCTATGCGGGCTACGTCTACGCAACGCCGGACACCGAGGGGGAGCCCTTCACGGCGGGCACGATGGAGTTCCAGCCTGGCGAAGGGGAGCCCGTGCACGGGGAGCAGCCCTATCCGGAGGACTATCCCGGCTACTGGTGGGCCACCCTTCCTGCTTCTGAGAGCTTTGAACTGCGGATCAGTGGCGACGACGTCTACACCACCCGCTGGGCGGGGCACGCACCGGCCTCGGACGGGGGCTGGTTCGCGGGCACCTTGTTTGCCGCGAACAAAGTCTGGACAGACGAGCTGTTTGCACAGGTGGCTCCCGACGCGGGCAAGCTGTCCGAGGGGGCGATCCACCTGTGGGGGCTGCCCTACGACCCCGACGCTTGGGACTGCACCTCGGTGCGGGTGCAGGGACAGCCGGTGCGCTGTTTTGCCTTCGACCCGGATACGGGCGATCTGGTGCCGGTAGAAAGTGGGGCCTTTGATTGGTTCTTCGCGGTGGATCTGGCTCCGGGAGCGGTAGAGGTGGACAGCGGGATCGGCGGGAAGTTTGTCTACACGGCCGAGCCGGGCGATCTGGTGATGGCACTCTGGTTTCAGGGGGAGGTTCCTTGATTTTTCTGCTACTGGCCTGCGAGCCAAACCTCCCGACCGAAGTGACGCTCAGCGGCACCGTCTACGACGCCCCCTACCTCACCGGCGCGGTGGTGCCGGGGGAGAGCCTGCGCAGCCTGGACGAGCTGGGCGCCACGGTAGCCACGGCGACCTCTGGGGACGATGGCAGCTTCGAGGTGGTTGTCCCTGCCGGAGGGCCCTTTTTCCTGCTTTTGGAGGGGGAGGGCCACCCCGCCACCTCCTTCTCCGGCTCGGCTGGCTTTGTGGATCTGCCGGCGGGGGAGGGGATCCCCTGGATCGCCACCGACGCATGGGAGGCTGAGCTGCGCGCCGCTTTTGTCGGCTGCCCCACAGTGGCCGAGGGCGGCACGGTGGTGGTGGGAGAGCTTCGGCAGGCGATCAGCGGATTTGCTCCGTGGGATCTCCCGGTAGCCACCACCGCATCGGTGGGTATCACGGACAGCAACGGGCGCTCCCATGTGGTCTGTGTACTGGGAGAGGATGACGTCGCGGTGGAGAGCGGTGCGGTGGGCAGCAACGGGATCTTTGCGGCCTTTGGCGTACCAGAAGGGCCGATGATCATCGAAACCCGCTACACCACTGAGGCCGGCGAGCCACTCTCCGATTTGTACCGGGGCTACGCACCCGCAGAAGGGGTGGCGCCCTTCTTTCCGCTGTACGTCGCCGCCACCTGAGGCCGGTCCCCGAGGGGGTACAGAGGCACCCCCCGGATCGCCGCGATCTGTGAGCATTCTGCGAAAAGCACTTGAAAATTAGCGGGCGATGTACTAACCTCGCATCCGCAATTGGGGCGATTTCGCCTCAGCGTCTCTCTCTCGGAGTTTCTTATGGGCCAGATGATCACCAAGCCGGACACCAATCCTATCATTATCGCTGTGTTGAACCTCTTCTTCTTCGGTGCCGCAGGCTACTTCCTGATGGGCCAGCAGAAGAAGGCGATCATCGCTGCGGTGATCTGGCTTGTGGTGGGCACCATCAACTGCGGCTTCGGCTACATGTCTGCCTGGCTCTTTGCCTACGACGGCTACCTCGTGGCTCAGAAGCTGCAGAGCGGCCAGGCCGTGGGCGAGAACGAGAATGGCCTGGAATTCCTGAACGCCATCTTCAAGGACTGAGTCGCCGGGCTTCGGCCC
>JBEIQS010000023.1:0-46325 GCA_040376425.1 Alphaproteobacteria bacterium
CCGATGCCTGAACTGATGTTGGCCGGCGAACTCTCGAATGTAGAGATCCAGATCCGGATCTCCGCATGTGAATCTGCTGCGGTTGTCATCCCGACAAAGCAACCGAATCTCAATACCCATTTTTCATCAAGGAAATCAGTTCAGGCGTCGGAGGTTCTGGCTCTTCTTCGTTATGTTCCAGCCACGCCCAATCCTGCTCAGAAACCACAATCCAGCCCTGCCGTCCCTCGGAGGGATACCAGGTGAAGGCATCCCCCTCGGTGAGCAGGACATCGGGAAGACCATCGCCATCGAGATCCAATTGCCGTATATCAGAGCTGTCCCAGTCGATGTTCGGCACTTTCTGAAAGGGCCGCAACGCCTGCCATTTTCCGTCGGGATCGCGGGAGGCATAGCCGTGCATGCCGGGCTGGTGGGCCACCAGCTCCAGGCGACCGTCGCCATCCAGATCAGCGAGATTTCCGGCCCCGCCCGGCTGGGGGCGGAAGGGGATGGCGCGGGTGGCCGCGAGCGCGCCACCGTCGTTGGCGCCGGCAGTGGGGAAGGTCGGGGCTTTGGGCAGGCGGCTTCCTTTCATCCGAGGCAGAGTATACCCCAACCGCAATTTTCTTCCCGCAACCCCCATCCAGTTCTAAGGATAACCTTCTGCTTTTGAAGCCCGATCCAGCCAGTAGCCTGGGCGGCGGCTCGTGTGGGCAACAGCCACGACGACGATATCACCTCCCACAGCGTGAAAAAAGAGCGCATAGGGGAACCTCCCGACAAGAGCGCGCCTGAAGCGCGGATGGTCGGCCCATTCCGGGAATTGCTCAGGCGAGGTGCCGACCCTCACCAGGACACCGTGGATGGCCCCGAGAAATTCTACTCCAAGTCCTGGATGTTGAGATTCGTACCAGCGCATCGCTGTGCGAAGCTCCCGCTCGGCCGGACCGAGCAGTTGCGGCGCCGTCATCGCCGGGCGAGCTCGCGGAGGAGGTCAGCGCGGACTTCGTCCCAAGGACGTCCCCGATCACCACTCCGCTCCGCCTCAGCCACACGGCGGTCGAGTTCTGCGGACCATGCGGAGGCCCATCCCGCGTCGGTCGGCTCCTCCACACTATCGAGCAACTCGGCAGCAAGGCGCAGCCTGTCGGCGGGATCGAGCGCCATCGCCTCGGTGGTGACAACGTGGAGCGGCTGGGACATCGCAGAAGTATAGCAGCCCTAAGACCTTGTGTCTCGCAGCAGAGGCGTTGCTCGCCTCGGAAAGCACAGGTTGTCTGGGCCCCATATGGGCCACATGTCCCGCAAAATACAATACGTTCTTGCCATCACATACACTCAAGCCCGTCGCAAAACACTGCTGCAACCGCCGCTTGAGAAGATTGACCCCAACGGGACTTGAACCCGTGTTGCCGAAATGAAAATCCGGTGTCCTGACCGACTAGACGATGGGGTCGTCTTCTGCGTATATGGTGGGCCGTGCGGGAATTGAACCCGCGACCCACGGATTAAAAGTCCGGTGCTCTACCAACTGAGCTAACGGCCCTGGGCCGCGCCTTATTAACCGATGCCCCCTCCTCGTCAAGAAGATTTTTGCGGGTGGGCTGTCATCGCGGGTGGAGGTACGCGGCTCCTGCCGGTTATGGCCCCACAATGCACAGCCGAGACCTGCGGCGGGAGCTGCCCCCGCCCACCCCTGAAAGCCGCGCCCGGGATGCCGAAGACGATCGGGACTATCGCGCCTGCTCTGCCTTCCTCCTCGATCATGCCGCGGGGGAGGCCGAGGGGCTCTATGGCCCCACCAGCCTCACCTGGGAGATCTGGCGCGAGCCGGTCCTTCTGGTGGCCGGCGTGCCCGCCGTCCTCCTCCAGGTTGCCCACCCCGCCATCGCCACCGGCGTTGGCCGCCTCTCCAATTTCCGCCACGACATCCTGGGAAGAGCGCGCCGCACCTTTGTTTCTCTCTACCAGTTGGTCTTTGGCGACCTTCAAGAGGCCCGCAATGCCTCCCGCCGCCTCCATGTTCTTCACCGCCGGGTGCGGGGGTCCATCGAAGATCCCGGCGGAGAAAGCGACGGTGCGGCCTATCGCGCCAACCAGCAAGAGCTGCTCCGCTGGGTGGGTGCCACCGTCGCGATGTCCGGGCTTCAGGTTTTTCAGCGCTATATCCGCCGCCTCTCCGAGGAGGAGCTGGATCGCTGGTACCTGGAGTACCAAATCGCCTCCGCCAGCACCGGCGTTCGCCCGGACCTCCTCCCGCCCACCCGCATCGAGATGGAGCAGTGGTACGAAGCCGAGCTGCGCAGCCCAAAACTCCACATTACGCCACTTGCGAAAGAGGTGGCGGCCGCCATGTTCAACTCGCACATCACCCATGGCCCCCTGGATGAAGTGCTTGCCGCAGGTCTGCTTCCTCCCCAATGGCGCGACGCCTTCGGACTGCCGTGGGGACCGGCCCAGAAACGCAGCTTCCATGCGATTGATACCGGCCTCCAGCTCTTCCATCGGGCCGGCCCCCCCGAGCTGCGCGCGGCGGTGGCCTGGCACCAAGCCCGCCTGCGGGTTGCCCGTGCTCATGGACAGCCAGAAAGCCGACGTGCGCGGCTGATGAATGCCATCGACCGTCGGATAGACCTGCCCCTGTCCATCCGCCCCATCGCGGAGGGGGTGGATGACTGAGCCCCATGTTGTTGCTGAAGACCGCGAGCGGATAGCCCTCTATAAACCGGCTGCGCTCCCCGTTTTTCCGCCCCATCGCGAACCCGATCAGCCCTCCCTTCTCTCCTGGTGGCTGCAGCACGGCGGCCAGACCCGGGAATGGCCCGATGGCTACGCGGGGGGCATCGCCCATCGCCTCGACAACCGCACCGACGGCTTGGTGATCGCTGCACGCGATCCGGCCGCCCTCCAACGCCTTCGCGCCTCCTTTGCTGCGGGGCAGCTCCAAAAATACTACCTATTCAGGAGCGCCGCCGACGTTTCATTTGACCAGGAGCTCTGTACCCTTCCGATTGCCCACCACCAGAAGAAGAAGGACCGCATGGTGGTAAAAAATGGGCCCCGCTCCTGGCATCGTGGCAACTGGTATCCAGCATGGACTCTGTTCACCCGACGAGCGCCTGGACTCTGGCAGGCCGAGATCCGCACCGGCGTGATGCACCAAATCCGCGTCCATGCCGCGGCGGTCGGGCTACCGCTGGACGACGACGCCATCTATGGGGGCGCCGAGGGGAGCTATCTGTTGCGGCACTATAAAATTACCGGCCCAGATTGGAAATTTCTGATGGATATGGCCTATGATACTCACCTGGGATAGCCCCCTTCCGCTGGTGGGGGACCCGCGCACCGCAATGACCGCGCTCCTGGTGGGCCTGGTCACGTGGATCGCGCTGAATCTGCTGCGCTGGCTGCTTTTACGGACCGTGCGTGCTCAGCAGAGTCGCCAGCCGGGACCGTTGGACGGCCTGCTCTTGGAGGCTTTGGGGAAGGTGCACAGCCTGGTGATGGTGCTGGTGGCTCTCTTTTCCGCCCTCCGCTTGCTGCCCCTGCCCACCCTCGCACTCACCTGGATGGACCGGGGAATCTGGCTGGTGGGCGCCTTTCAATTCTCGGTATGGTCCGGAGTTGTGGCGCGCTTTGTGGTCATGGCCCTGGAGCGGGTCCTTCCCCAGTATACCCGCCCGCTGTCTGCCCTTCGACTGGGGATCAAGCTGCTCTTGTGGATGGTGGTAGGCATCACCACCTTGAGCAACCTGGGGGTGGATGTCAGCTCCCTGCTCACCGGCTTGGGCATCGGTGGGGTCGCCGTGGCCCTGGCCTCGCAGAAGGTGATCGGAGACCTCCTGGCCACAGCCACGATCGCCCTGGATAGCCCCTTTGCAGAGGGGGACTTTATCACCTGTGGGCAACACTCAGGACGGGTGCTGAAGGTGGGGCTGAAGACCAGCCGCTTGCGCTCCCCGGTCGGAGAGGAGTTGGTGATTCCCAACGCAGATTTGGTAAACAATCCGCTGCACAACTGGGGAAAATTGGAGCGTCGCCAAGTCACCCAGATCCTCCTGATCTCCTGGGACACCCCGGCCGAGCTTCTGGAGCAGATTCCATCGCGACTCAAAGCGTTGGTAGATGCAGATTCCCGGCTGCGCTTTGACACTGCAGGATTGGTGGGAAGCAGCGAAGTGGGGCTGAAGCTGGAGCTGGCCTACACGGTAGTAGGGCCCGACTACGCCCAGCACCTCGAAGCCCAACAGCGCCTCCTGGTGGGTGTGGCCCACCTCTGGTCCGAGCTGGGCGTCCGACCCGGACGCCTGCATTGAGGGCCCCGCTTGCACTTTTTTTCCTGGCGGCGCTACTCCAGATCCTCTGGATCGTCACGGTCCCTTTCGCCTTTGACTGGGACTCCGCCACCTACCGAGCCGTGGCCCTCCACATCTTGGAGGGACAGGGAGCCACCACCGGCGCGCTGTGGAACCTGCTGAACCCGGCCGTCCCCCTGCCTTCTCCAGCCGACCTGTACTGGATGCCGCTACCCTCCCGCATCCTGGTCCCTGCCTTGGCGCTGTTTCCCCGGGGGGACCAGGTCCTCAACGCGCTGTTGGCCGCAGGTCTCGCACCGCTGGCCTATGCCTTCGGGCGGACTCTGGTGCCGGAGCGGCCTGCGGTGGCCATCGGCGCGGGCCTGTGGGCCGCCACGGGCGCCATGTATGCGCGCTACCTCTCCATCGGCGACTCGGTGGCCCTGCATGCGCTGCTGGGCTCCCTGGGCTTCTGGGCTATGCTGCGCGGCCGCTGGGCGGCGGCCACGACTTTTGCCGTCCTGGTCGCCCTCACCCGCAACGATGGGTTTTTGTTGGGGGTGGCGTTCTCGGTGGGTCTGCTCTTTCGGGAGGAGGATGATACATCTGTGCGTGTATCGAAAAAGTCCATGTATCATCGGCTCTTTGATGACACATGGAACATTGTATCGCTGCTGCAGGTCGCTGCTCCCGCCATCATGGGCCTGCTCGGCTATTTGGGCTGGCAGCTTCGCAATGCCACCCTGGTTCCCGGCTGGTGGGAGCAGCGCCTGGCCCTCTCCCGCGTGCTGCATCTCTCCCAGTTGATCCGGGGGGATCTGAGCCCGGTGGGTTTGGGGGAGCGGCTGAGCTATCTGGCGGAGAGCCTGCCGCCGGTGACGGCGATGGTCTGGTGTCTGGTACTGCCCTTTCCGGCCATTCTTCGGCTGGGGCGGCTGACAACGGGGGCTTGGCGGGGCGTTCTCTTCTACTGGCTGGCGCTGCCCCTGGCGGGCTGGATTCTGGCGCCCGCCATTTTTGCAGAGGGCTCCTTCTTCCGCTCCTCCTCCGCCCTTTTTCCCATCGCCTGTGTGCTCGCGGTGGAGGGTCTTTTCCGGCTATCAGACCGGTTTCCGCGCTACCATCCTTCTTTTTTGCCGATGTTGGCCGGAATCGCCATTCTGGGTCTGCAGGTGGGCATCGGCCCGTTGGGTCGGATGGGAAAAGAGCCCTTTCTTCCTTCGGACTGTGGTCCCCTTGCAACACTGCCTTCCGGGGAGGTGGTCTTCAGCAACCACCCGCCCTTTGTCGAGACCCTCTGCGGAAGATCCTCTGTTATCCTCCCATCCGGGCTGGAGGTGCAGGCGGTACAGGACCTGGCCCAGCGCTACGGAATCCGTGCGGCCTTGATTCGGGGCAGCCGGGGGCCGGGGGGTGCGCCCAAGCCGGAGCAGGTGTTGCCCGGTTGGATCGAGGTGGAACCGGGATTTTGGCGCGCGCCTTAGCCGCCCACCCCGGCCGCACCGACGGCTGGGAGCGTCCCGAGGGAAAAACTGCCTTGGCCGCTCAATAACCAAGCGGAGCCGGTGAGGGAGGGAAGGACGACCTCCGGCCGACCATCCAGGTCCAGATCGCGCGCCACCCCCCTGCGGGCGCCGGGGGTGGAGAGGCGGCTGCTGCCGCCCTGTCCGAAGTACAGGCTGCTCTGGTCCCCCACCAGCAGCAGGTCGGGCAGGCTGTCGCCGTCCAGCTCGGCGCTCACGCAGCTATAGGCGCCGGAGGGTGTCCAGGCATCGGCCTTCCTGGCCTGGCGCGTGCTCAGGTCGTAGCCCTGTATCGTTTCGCCGACCAGCACCAGCTGGTCGGCGTGACGGCAGAAGCCATCGGCAGCATCCAGCTCCAGGCGCTCGGCGTAGTCCGGGCCCCAGAGTACGGCCGAGCCTGTTGCCCCCACAAAGGCCAGATCGACCTGCCCGTCGCCATCGAAATCCTCGGCAAGCGCAGCCGACATTCCGTAGGCGTTTAGCTCTTGAGTCTCCCCTAAGGCCCCTTGCCGGTTCCACCAGAGAACGGCCGGCAGGGCGCGGCCCTCGTCGGAAGTGGTCTGGGCAAAAACAATATCCAACCAACCGTCTCCGTCGGCATCGAAGATCTTCACGTCGGCCGCCGCCTCGGTGCGCAGGGGAAGGCTGGTGGCGCCGGGACCACCCGGACCGCCATAGAAGAGCTCTGAATAGACCAGGGTAGTGGTTCCGTCGGTCTCGGCCGCAAAGATCAGATCCTGGTAGCCGTCGTTGTCCACGTCTCCCATGGATACCCCCCGGCTCCCCGCCAGTCGGAAGTTACACCGTACAATAAAGCTGTCCCCGAAGCCCTCCAGCCAGGGGGAGTCGTCATCCGGGGGGTCTCCCGGGCAAGCGAAGGCCAGATCGGGCCAGGCATCGCAGCTCAGGTCGGTGCAGCGGTCCAGGCCATCGCAGTCCGGGTCGATGCCATCGCCGGGAACTTCGGTTTCGTGAGAGCCAGGGAAGATCGAGGCGTTGCTGTCGTCACAGTCGCTGTTCTCGCCCACGGCGTCGGCGGGGGCGACACAGGCGCGGATGGTGTTTCCGCCGTAGCCATCGCCGTCGCTGTCCAGGGTCCACGTGGGGGCGTCGGTGGCGTCTTCGTCGGTCTGGCCATCACAGTCCTGATCGGCATCGTCGCAACGTTCTTCTGCGCCAGGGTAGATATCATCCAGAAGATCGTCGCAGTCGGAGCCCTCTTCTACATAGCCGTTGGGGGCATCACAGGCGGAATGGGTGAGGGTGGGCGCTCCATAGCCGTCGCCGTCGCCGTCGCGATACCAGGTCGGTGCATCGATCGCCCCCTCCTCATCGGCACGGCCATCGCAGTCGTCGTCCGTTCCGTTGCAGCGCTCCGGCAGGCCAGGAGCGATCTGGGCGTCGTGATCGTTACAGTCCTCGGAGGCGGCCACACCGTCCTTGTCTGTATCATGAAGAGAGGCGTCTTCGGACTCTTTTCCGGTATTCCCGCAGGCCAGAAGGAGCCAGAGCATCGTCACCTCAAAAGGTACCACCGACGGTTACACTGGAGGGGCTCACCGCCATCCACACACCGCTGGCGCCTACACCCACGGCACCCACCACCGTCAGGATCCGCCCAACCCCGATCCGTACCCGGGGCCCCTCGTTACAGTAGGGCCCGTTGAAGGTGGAGCTGGTCTCGTCGCAGAGCTCGGAGCTGTAGTCCTGTTGGCCGGTGATCCACAGGCTCAGGCCTGCGGCCAGAAGCCCGCTGGAGAGCATGCCGGTGGCCACAGGAAGTGGAGAAAATCCGCCGCCCCGGCCAGTTTGACGCTGGTCCTTTTTGGTCGCGACGGCGTAGGGGGGCGGCGCGTCCTCCGGCCAGAGGTAGGCGGTCTGCACCACCTTGCCGGTGGGGTCTAGCTGTTGAAACAGGGTAGGCCAGGATGTGGGGCGATTCAGGTTGATCTCGCCATCCAGGCGAATACCGCCCTCTTTGGGGGAGGGCAGCGGGATGGTGGCGGTGCTCTCGGTGGAGAGCGCCTCAAAGGCCACGCGCGCCGGATGCTCCGGCGGTATGAAGTCCTCGGGGAAGACAAAGTAGGTCTGAATGGTGCGGGAGGCGGCAAAAGCCTGCTGGGCCCGGTCCTTACGCTGGGCAAACAGCTCCTGCAGGCCCAGCTCCCGGTGCAGCCGTGCCGCAGTGTCCGTGGGGATGATGTCTTCCATACAGGGGAGCGCGTCCACGACTTTTTGGGCCACCTCCGGAAAGGCGTCATCCATCCGCTTGTAGGCATCTTCCGCGTCCGTCAAAAGCTGACCCAGGCTCTCAATAGAAACGGGCGCCGGGCAGTTGGCGGCGAATGCGGATGAGGACCAGAAAAGCAGCAGCAATGACATCTTGTTCCCCGACGTGGAGAGCCTACCACGATCCACTGCTCCTGTCCGCCCGGGCGTCCGCGTCCCCGGCAAGAGCCCGCCAGAAAAGGAGGTAGAAATAATGACTTGACGTGTCAATAGAAAAAAGATTGACTCGTCAACAGGGGGACTGGAAAATAAAGGATGCTTGTGATAGATATGGGGTACAGGTGAAATCATGGCCCGTCAGACCCCCATTGTGATCGATCCCCGGGACAATCCCGTGCATCCCCCCATCCTGGCCCCCCTTCCAGAGGAGGGGAGCGACGATGAGGGGCCTGCCTTGGGGATGAGTGGGTTGCCTGTGAGTACGGGTCCGCTTGTGGTGGGCCCCCAGCTGGAGTCCGCCGAGCCGGCTTTCTTTCAGGATGTGGAGGATGCACCGGAAGTGGATGCGCCGGTCGCAAAAGAGGCGGTGCAGGCCGGCTCCGCTTCGTCTGGCCCCGTCCCGGTAATGGTGGCCGTGGATGACGAAGATCCTTGGGAGGATCCTCCCCTTCGCCGGAGCAGTGGGGTGCCCGATTGGGCGCCGATTTCGGCGATGGTGCTCTGTGTGGTGGTGAGCTTCGTGGCCCTGGCGGATCGGCTGCTGTGAGGGTGCAGGTGCTGGCGCTACGGACGCCGACGCTGCTCCCCGCCACGCACACCAACTGCTACCGCATCGGCGATGTGGTGATTGATCCTGCCTCTCCCTACGAGGAGGAGCAGGAGCGCCTGTGGTCCTGGCTGGAAAAAGAGCCGCCTCGGCGCATCTTGCTCACCCACCACCACGGGGACCATATCGGGGGCGTAGAGGATCTGCGGCGGCGCTGTGGTGCACGCGTGGCCGCTCATCCACATGCGCGGCTGCCTTTTGCGGTGGACGACATGCTTGCCGACGGGGACCGCATCGACACCGGCGCGGGGCTGCTGATCTGCCACCACACTCCCGGCCACGCCGATGGTCACCTCGTTTTTGAGCTGGAGGGAAGTGGTGATCTGATTGTGGGCGATCTGGTCGCGAGTGTGGGGACCATCGTGCTGGTGCCGCCCGAGGGCAAGCTGGGCCTGTATCTGGACAGCTTGGAGCGGATGGCTCAGCGGGGAGATGGCCGGGATGGACGATTTTTCCCTGCCCATGGTGAGCCCATTGCCGATGGTCCGGGGCTGGCGCGGATGTACATCCGGCATCGGCACATGCGGACCGGACAGGTTCGGGAGGCGATTGCGGCGGGGCTCAGCGATGCCTGGAGTATCGCCGAGCGAATCTACGCGGGAATCCCTGGTGTAAACCTACACTATGCGTCGGCCCAGGTGGAAACTCATTTGAGCTGGCTTCGGGAGCAGGAAAGCTGATACATTTTGCGATGTATCAAGTTATTCTGCCAATAAGCTGGCTAACGCGGAGTGCAGGTGCGCGATACCCTGCTCCGAGCGCGGGGAGAGGAGTCCGCCCCGGTACAGGCGGCTGCCGAGACCTTCGCGTGCAGGGGTGCAGGGCGAACCAGTAGCCAGCCACGCGCTTGCCTTGGGGCGCGCATGGGGCATTGGGGAGGTCAGGGGCAGGGGAGGTTGCCGGAGTAGCGGCCCAGCAGGATCGAGCCATCGCCGGTCAGCTCCTGCACCACCACCTGACCCTGGAGGCGGGCATCGGCCAGGTTCAGGCTGGCATCGGGCGCCAGCAGCGTGCCATAGAAGGCGAATCGCTCAATGGTAACACTGGTTGCATCTGGAAAATTCATAAAGAAGTGTTCCGTGTCCGCGTTGCCCATGGTGACCGCAAAGTCGGCCAGGCGCACCGGATCTCCCTCCACATTCACCACGACGGAGGAACCCACCGGCACATCCACCACCATCTTCACGGCCACCGAAAGGTCGCTGGCCTGCACGGTGAAGACATTTTCGCTGGAAGTTCCCGTCAGATCGATCTCCATCCAGCTCTGCACCTGCACCACCCCGTTGTCGGACAGGCCGGACAGTTGAGCGGACAGGGCACGGATATCGGCCTCCATCGCCACCATATCCACGGGGGTGCCCTGGCTGACGGTGCCCTGGATGCCCACTTCGCTGTCGGCGGCGTAGCTGCTGCCATAGACCACATCCCCCCAGACCAGGCCCCCCGCAAGATCCAGGCGGTCCCCCACCAGACTCTGTGTTCCCGGGTCGTCGGCACCAAGGTCAAAATCCTGGATGGTACCGCTCCCACCAATCAGGACCCGCCCGCCGATTTTTCCGGAAAGCTGTGCGTCCTGGAGGGCCACGACGCCCCAGTCGAAGTAGGGCGGCTGGTTCTGGCAGTCGTTGCCGCTATCCCCCGAATCGGGTGGGCTGTCTGGCGGGCTGTCTGGTGGGCTGTCCGGCGGGCTGTCCGTGGCCGTATCGTCGGCAGCCTTGCTATCATCGGTGGGCCGAGAATCGTCCGTTGTGGCGGTATCATCCGACCTACCGCTGTCGTCGCTCACATCCGCCACACTGTCGTCGGTCTTCTCGCCGTCGTTCTTCCAGGCTTCCTCACGGCAGGCCACCAGTCCCAACAGCAGGGTGTACTTCAGCATCGCCGCTTCCTCCCTCTCTCCCTAATCGCGTGGGGAAGGCGGGCAACCGCGATCCGGATGTCCCTTGCATCTACGGCGGAAGCCGGTATGAACCGGAGGGGAGAAGTCATGCGCGATCGGGTGGTGGTGGTGACCGGGGCAGGCTCAGGTATCGGTGCAGCGACGGCCCTGGCTTTTGCCAAGGCTGGTGCCAAGGTGGTGGGGCTGGGTCGGGATCAGGCTCGCCTCCAGAAAATTGCCGACAAGCTGGATCTGGTGCTGACCATGGATGTGACCCGGCCGGAGAGTGTGGAGATCGCTGCCGCCGCCATCCTGGATCGCTATGGTCGTGTCGACGTGTTGATCAATAATGCAGGGGTAGGACTTTTTGTCGACGAAGAGAATACCTCTGAGGAGGCCCTCCGCGAGCTGATGGAGGTGAACTTTTTTGGGATGCGACGGGTGACGCGTGCGTTTTCTGCGTCCCTGCTGGAAAACAAAGGGGTACTGGTGCAGGTCGCCAGTGTGGCTGGGCTGCGGGGTTATGCCCGACACACCGCCTACTGCGCCTCCAAACATGCGCTGATCGGCTGGTCCGAGGCCCTGCGGGCGGAGTGGGGGCCCAAAGGAGCCTCGGTGGTGATCGTGTGTCCCCCCGCCATCGACACCCCCTTTTTCGACAACGCCGGCTACGCCGACTTCCGAAAGGACCACCGGGGTCTGCGGCTGCTCCCCCCCGAAACCGTCGCCACGGCCATCCTGGATGCCGTCGAACATCGCCGCCACCGCGTGATCATCGGCCTGCGTGCGAAATTGCTCTACGCGCTCTTCTGTGTGGCTCCGGGAGTGATCGAGCGGGTGCGGGGTTGATACTTTTTTGGATGTATCATGTATCAGGCTTGTTTTGATACATGGGTCTTTGTATCACACTTCTCCGCTTCGCTCCTCTAAAAGCCGTTGAACTGCCGTGATCGCCAGCATCCGTACCCAAGCCGGGGCCCGGGGAGACGAGCGGTTCAGCGCAATGTCGCGGAGCAGCGCCCCCGGCTGTTTCAGGGCGGTCAACAGCAGCGAGAGCCCTTCGATTCCGGGAAAGTCGGGGCCGGTCAGGGCCTCCTCCAGCTCCCGCCGCAGGGTTGCCTGGTCAGGGCTGCCCAGCTCGGTGGCCAGCAGCAGCTTTCGACCGAGCAGCATCATCCGCTGGTGCCCATGCAGTTAAGATAGTTGAATCTGGGCATATTCTGCGCCGGACTCTGTCAGGCGCCCAAGCTGGTGCAGGGCCAGTCCCGCCTGCATGCGCAGGTCGGCCAGCATGATGTGGTCTTCGCGCACATGGTCTGAGGCCAGCCCGATCTGCGCATAGCTCAACGCTTCCTTGGGCCGACTGCGCAGCAACATCACCACGGCGAGGCCCTCGTAGGCGTGGGTGAGATCGTGCGGTTGTACGTTGCCGAGGGCCCAAAGCCTACTTTCCTCAAACATATTTTCAGCATCTTCCATGCGCCCGGCATCACAGAGCAACATCGCATGGTACTGCATCATCCAGCGCCAGCCCCGCTCCGTACTGGCACAGGCCACCAGCTCCATCCCGGCCGTGCTCATCTGGATCGCTTCCTCGAACTCACCATCGTGCGACATACTCATCGCCATCGAGTGCATCGCCAGGCCCTGCATCCGTGTATCGGGCACCTGCCGCGACAGAGCCAGGGTTTTTTCGCGGGCCTTCCGGCTCCGTCGCCTGTCCCCAATATTATGTAATATTGTAGAAAGTCGGAGCATGCAGCTTGTGGCGTCGCGCACCCGCCCCATTTGCATCACGGTCGCGACCGCCTGCTCACAGTCCAGCACGCGATCGGTATCACTTTTTCCAGGATCTCCTAAGAGATGTCCCATCATATCGTGCAGGCAGACCGCCTCCGAATGGATCGCTGAGCGGGGCGGCGCCACCTGCTGCGCCTGGCCGCTCAGCTCGAAGGCCTCGCGAAGCTGCCCCCGTCGGTGTGCGCCGGAGCCTCGACGGACCAGAACAGTAGCATGAAGTACCGGATTTCCCTTGAGCAGCTCCGTGGCCGCGCCCAAGGCCGCGACCCCGCGATCCGGCAAAAAGAGCTGGGCCATCCCCTTCATTTGCAGCGCCCGACCTTGCAGCAGCGGCGGCGCATCCTTTGTTGCCACGATCAGGCGCTCTGCCAAATCCAGGCGGCGCTCCACAGCGCCGTGCGCCATATAGAGCTCCTGTAGGGCTTCTCCGACTTCAACCTGCCCTTCTGGGGGAAGGCCAGGGAGCGCCGCCACCAGATCCGCTTCCCGGGATGCCAGCTCGCGGATGGCATCGTGGGCTGCTTCGGTCTCCACCAGCGGCAGAAGTCGGCCCGCCAGTGCCCGTGCCCAGGTCGCATGTCGTGCCTCCGCCGCTGCCCTGGGTTTGCCCTGAAGCTGCGCAAATTCCCGGATCGACCAGAGCAATCGATAGTGTCCGCCACTGCGTTGCACCAGCGACCGGTCCAGCAGCGCTTCAAAGGGCGCCGCCTCCTCCTCCCCCAGCACCTCTTCCATGTCGGAGTAGGAAAATGGACTGCGAAACAGTGCAAGATCCTTCAGGCATGCCTGCATCTCCAGGCTCAGCAGCTCCCAGGATGCGGCGATGGCGCCGCCCAGATCCCCACGTCGGACCGGCCGGATCGGACCGGTGGACAGACGCCGTCGGTGCAGTCGGCTTCGCAGGTCCGCCAGCGTCATACTCCGCAGGCGCCCCGCCGCCAGCTCGATGGCCAGGGGCAGCCCATCCAGCAGCTCGATCACCTCGGGAAGCATGGCGGCCCCGGCCCGGTCCACGGAGCCCCCGGCCCGCTGCACCCGGTCGACGAACAGCGCTTCGGCCTCTTCATCGGAGAGGGGGACCACTTCCCGGATGACTTCTTCGGGAATCCCCAGGCTTCTCTGCGATGTCACCAGCATTCGCAGGCGGGGAGCGGCCCTCAGCCAGTCCGGCAGCAGGGCCGCCACCGCCGGCTGCACCTGCTCGGCGTTGTCCAGCAGGAGCAGGCCCGGCCCCAGGGAAGAAAGAGCACGTCCCAGGCGCATGGCCAGCTCCCGGCTGCTGGGACCGGTCACCGCGAGATCCAGCCGGATCGCGGCGCCCACCTGCAAAAGCACCTCCTCCTCGGTGCCACAGGTGGTCAGGTCGGCCGTCCATACGCGGGGCTGCTGTTGGGCATACTCGGTGGATAGCCTTGTTTTTCCGACGCCTGGCGGTCCGACCAGGGTGACCAGCGCATTCTGCTGAAGCAAGAGACCCAGCTCGTGCAGCAGGGCTTGGCGACCGAAAAAAGAGGGAACGGGCTGCACAATCGGTGCAGCAGGCGCCGGAGGGTGGGTGGCCGTGACCAGCCGGTAGCCCCCACGCCGGGTCAGCAGTACGGTAGGATTTCCGGGATCTACCTCAATCTTTTTGCGAAGGCGTGAGATCGCCATATCCACGGAGCGGGTGGGAAGTGCCCGCTTGTGGCCCCACACCTGAAGTTGTAGCTCCTCCCGGTTGACTTCACGCTGTGACCGCGCGGCCAGGAACGAGAGAAGATCCTGTTCTAAGGTAGAAAGTCGGGCGGTTACGGTGCCTTGGGCGTCTTTGACCGTGCCGCGCATCAGGTCCACTTCCGCGTGGTCCAGCAAGATCTTCCCGAGGTTCTCCCCAACTTCTTCACTGCGTTGCAGGACGGATGCATCCAGCACCGGGACCACCACCAGCGGTTCCAGCAGTGCCCGCCCCCCCTCCGGGGCCTCCTCGGCGCAGACCACCGCCACAAAGCGGTTGCCGCCGAGCCGCCAGTCGCGCAGTCGCTCCCAGTCCGGCTGCGGGAAAATCACCAGCTTGGCTTCCGACAACTGTGCCGGGCTGGGGTTGGGGCAGACCGGAAGAGAGAGCTGGGGACTCGGAGCCAGCAGGATCATCGCCGTCTCCTATCCTCTCCCCATCGGCATTTCCACCAAATGAACGGCCATTCAGTCTGTGTTTTCAGGCGGAACGGAGCTTTTCGTGATACATGTATCGGATGTATCAGGTTTGGATCGTCCTGTTGGCATGTACACCGGCGGACCCCTGTGGCGAAGAGTCCCCAGAATTGCAGGTACCCTGCCGTATTCAGCTTGCTGCGGACGCAGCGGTGCGCGGGGCAGAGGACGAGACCCGGGCTATCTGTGCGGCCCTGGAAGGGCACTATCAGCAGGAGTGCAATTTTCGTGCGGGGGAAGAGCTGGGTCGGAATCGGCATTTGAAAGCGGCACTTCAGCATTGTGCGGATGCTGGAAAGTTCGCACGCTATTGTGTCACGCATGTAGCCTGGCAGCTCCCCCCGGACACTCCGGGTACCGCGTCGGAGTGGGCGGCGATGGCCACAGGTACGCCGGAGCTGGTGGGGGAGGCCGCGGGCTCCCTGCGTGCCCGCTGGTGGTTCAACCAGAGTTTTGGCACGGGACTGGCGGATCCCCGTCCGGCACTGGCGGCCGGCGCCGAAGATGGCCCCTATGCCCGGGGGGCCTGGGCGCTGGAGGCGGTGCGTCTTGGGGGCTATGAAGGCGCCAAACAGGCCTGGGAACAGCAGAAGCTCTTGTACGGGGAGCCTCTACCGGTGGACCGCCGGGTGGGGCGTGTGGATGATGGATTGCGACGTAGAGGCGAGCGTAGTCTGCCTTCCGTGCCAACTTTTGGTGGCGGTCGGCGCTTGGTGGGTGCTACGACGGAGGATGACCTTCAGATTGCTTTGGTCGAGGCCCTGTGGTTTCGGGAGGATGGGCGTGGGGAGGTGCTGGTTCCGCTGCTTTCTCTCCCGAGCGGGCCGGTGCGCTACAGTGCAATAAAGGCCTTTCGCTCTATGCCCGGTACGGATCAGGAAGCGACACTCCGCGCCTTGCTCTCCGATTCGGACCCCATCGTTCGCGACCATGCGGCCGATGGGCTGGAGCGCCGCACCTGGGAGCCGCCCCCTCCGCCGGGCGTGGGGCTCACCAACCCGCTCCGCCGCCTTGGGGGCAAGCAGCCCAAGGGGGCGCCTTTGCCACCGGCGCCGGTGCCCTGAAAAACGAAAAGGCCGGTGGAGCATTCCACCGGCCTTGCGGAGTCCGTCAGGACTAGCTGGCGGCCTGAAGCAGCGACTGCACGGTGTTGCGTTCGCTCACCAGCTCTGCGGTGGTGGCTGCAATCTTTTCCGTGGCGAAGGAGTTGTGATCCAGGCCCTTCACCACAGTCACCTGGCCGTTGGCCACGGTGACGGGGAAGGAGAAGATCAGGCCTTCGGGGATGTTGTACTCGCCCTGGGAGGGGATGGCCATGGAGGTCCATTCCCCGTTGGTGCCCTGGAACCAGTCCTTCATGTGGTCGATGGCTGCGCCGGCGGCGGAGGCTGCGGAAGACAGGCCGCGCGCCTCGATGATCGCCTTGCCGCGGGTGGCAACGGTCTTCAGGAAGGGGCCCTTGGCCCAGTCCATGTCCAGCAGCGCGGTGATGGGGTTGCCCTTCACCTTGGCGTGGAAGAAGTCGGGGAACATGGTATCGGAGTGGTTACCCCAGATGCTCATGTTGGTGATGTCGCCCACGTTCACCCCCAGCTTCTTGGCGAGCTGGGCCTTGGCGCGGTTCTCATCCAGGCGGGTCATGGCGTGGAAGCTGCTCTTCGGACGATCCGGGGCGCTCTCCATCGCGATGTAGGCGTTGGTGTTGCAGGGGTTGCCAACCACCAGGATCTTGGTGTTGGAAGCAGCACGATCGTTGATCGCCTTGCCCTGGGTGGTGAAGATGGGGCCGTTCGCGGTCAGCAGGTCGGCACGGTTCATGTCCTTGGTGCGGGGGCGGGCGCCGACCAGGAAGGCAGCATCGACGCCATCAAATCCCTTGAAGGGGTCGTCGGTCAGGGCCATGCCGTGCACCAGCGGGAAGGCGCAGTCTTCCAGCTCCATCGCCACGCCTTCAAGCGCCTTCATGCCCGCGGGCAGATCCAGGAGCTGGAGGATGATGGGCTGGTTGGGGCCGAAGGCCTCGCCAGAAGCCAGACGGAAAAGAAGGGAGTAGCCGATCTGACCGGCGGCGCCGGTGACACAAACACGGATGGGGGACTTCATGAGGCTCCTGGGTGCGGGGCTGGGCCCCTGCGGGGAGGCGGGGCTTAACCGGTGTGTACGCAGGTAGCCAAAGAAGCCGCGAAGCCGTTATCTTCAGCCGATGATCTGGCTCATGGTGGCGTTGTCGCTTGCGGAAGAACCGTGGCTGAATTCATGGGGTGCCGGCGGGATGGAGTGGGGAAGTACCACGATGCCCACCGATGCTGTTCCGCGTCGTCGGGATTTTTTGTTGCCGGACGCCGGTTTTTTGTCTTCGGTGGATCCGGTGGACTTGGAGCTTCCGGCACCTACCGGTGAAAAACGTATCGTACGCTACGCGCTGGGAGCCCTGGTGGATGCGTGGTGGCTGAGCCCGGCGCCGATCGATGCGGGGGCTCTGGTGGGCTACGTCAAGCCGGAGTGGACGGGCCTGGTCCTGGGGCCGGAGGAGGCGGGCTTTGCGGCCATCGGCCAGGCCTCCTCCTGGAACCTGGGAGGTCGTACGCTTTTCCACTGGCGAGATCGCATGGGTAAGTACGACATTCTTGCGTCGCGTGCGGTGCCGCCGCCAGAGTACGGAATCTCCCGGGCGGTGCCCATTGCAGTCCCCCCCGACTCCGGCTCGCGGGCAGACATCACCGGCGATCTGCGCAAGCTGGTGGTCAGTGAAAAGGGGCGTCTATCCACCTGTCTGGACCAGAGTCGTATGCCTGTGCGGGTGGTGGTGCAGCTCCGGATGGATAAGCAGGGGCTGCCTGCCCGCATCAAGGTGGAGGCCGATCAACCAACGATGAACCTGGAGGATTGCATCACCGGCTCCATTGCACACCTGCGCGGCGAGCCCTCCGGTGAGGGTGCCTTTGAGCTGGCCCGCTTCCGGTAGGGAGGAGGGCTTATTTTCAGCCTGCAAAGCCGTATTTTTCTTGATGTTGCACGCCCGGCAGCAGCTCGCGGGGGAGCAGCGCTGAGCGCACCTGCCACAGCTCAGGAAAGAGCCGGTAGCCGGTGGTCTGATCCAGGTAGTCCACCCCAGAGGATCCACCGGTGCCCACACGTCGGCCAATGGTACGCTCTACCATTCGTGCATGACGATGACGGAACAGGACCATCTGTTCTTCCAGCTCCACAATGGTGTCCAGCAACAGGCGCGGCCAGGCCAGCAGGGGCAGCTCGCGATAGGACTCGATGAACAGCAGGCCCGCATGCGCCCGACGGAGCACGGGATCTTCGGGGAACAGGAAGATTTTGAGTGCCTCCAGTGCCGACTCGATGCGGGCCTTTACCGCGGGTCGGGTGCTTTCGCCCAGGCCGGCACAGAGCCGGTCGATGGAGGCGCGATGGTGCGCCTCAGATCGGGCATAGTAGTCCTGGAGAAATTGGTCAATCTTTTCAGGATCTTCCGGGTCTCCGTTGTGGCTACCGTGGATGGGCGTGCGCGCCAGCCAGGCATGCAGGGCGGTGCGCAGGCTGGTCTCGTTCCGGGTGGCCAGCACACGCTGCCACACCCAGGCATCCTCTGGGTTCTCCTGGCCGAATTTGCGGATATGCTCCAGTGGGTCCATACCACCGTAGTGGATCCGCGCCTTTTCCTCCAGCCCCAGCAATATCTCTACTTCCCGAAGTTGGAAGCTCTGAAACCCAGAGGCAGGGAAGAGGCTGTCGCGGAAGGCCAAGAAGTCCTGGGGGGGCAGGGTCTCCATCACCCGGAATTGCTCGACTCCCAGCTTCAGGATCTCGTTCACCCTTCCAAGGTGGTGAACCACAAAGGGGATTTTCTCCTCAGGAACTTTGGGAGAGGCCAGGTGGTCCCGCGCCAGCCGTAGCTGCGACAACACCAGCTTGAACCACAGCTCGAAGGTCTGGTGGACGATGATGAAGTGCAGCTCGTCGGGGCTGGGTGCACCCGTGCCATCCTGCAAGGAGAGCAGCCGATCCAGCCCGAGGTAGCGCCAGTAGTTGGTGGACATCGGGCCCGCTTATCGCTGCGGCACCCGCCCCGCACGCCGGTAGATTCGCGGTGCGGGTGTATGCGGCTGGGCCGGATCTGGACATTTCGAGACATTGGGGCTACCTGGGTTCGATGAAGTTCCTCCTCCTCCTCCTTCTCCCCGGCTGTGCCGTGGGCCAGCTTGCGGGCACCTGGATGTTCACCCGCAGTCCTTCTCCGGTGACCGGCAGCGAGTGTGTGACCGGCGATGTGAGCCACAACTTCGACGGTGCCTATGTGCCGGAAGTGGAGGAAGATACCGGCAATCCCTGGTCGGAGGAGCAGGCGGCCGAGGTGAGCCCGGAGGTCTTCTTCGGCCGTATCGAAGAGGTGGAAGGGGGTATGGTGTTGGTGGTGGGCGATCGTGTCTACACCGGCACCACTGCGAGCAAGGATAGCTGGGAGTTTTCCTGGTCTGCCAGCGAAAGCAGCACCTTGGAGCAGAACCACAGCTCGGACTACCTCTACAGCACCTCTTCCGAGCAGACCTCGACGATTCGATACTCGGGCACCTTTTCAAAGGGTATCTTTGACGGGCTCTATGAGACGGAGAGCAGTGCAACGCAACGGTGGACGGAGTCGGATACCTGGTCCGATGACGTGGTCGCCACCCTGGGTACCACCGGGCAGATCCCCGCCTCGGCCGTGTTGGTGCGGGTGGACGGCACCGGGGCAGAAGTGCCCGCCTACAACGACTATGCCACCTTTGACTGCGAAGATTCCGATTGTAGTCTCTCAGCCAACTCCGCCTGCCTCTACACCGATGTTCTGACCGGGGTGTGGACGGAGTTCCTTCCAGAGGACAATCGCTGGGTGCAGGGTACCGGGCAGCCTGCCGGTATTCCCTAAATTTTGTTTGAAGGATGTCCGAAAGTACAAAATTAATACCGACGGTCGGGCGGCGCCTCTCGGGCTTGGAGCGGGTCTGGCTGACAGCGGACCGGCTTCGGCCCCCCTTTGTGAACCAGGTGGTGATCGAAGGTAGGGGAAAGATCAAGGAAGAAAGCCTGCGGCGGGCGATGTTGGCGGCAGCATCGGTGCATCCGGGCTTGTGCCTGCGCCTGAAGGGTGCTCTGGGCTGGAGTCGATGGGTGCCGGGGCCGCCACCGGTGCTGCGGGTTGTGGACGGTAGCCACTGGGACGGGATGAGCCCGAAGGGGGCCCCTTTTTTGGAAGAGCCCCTGGATCCGTTCACGGGGCCTGTGGCGGAGCTGCTCTGGGTGGAGGGGGATCCGCCCCGCCTTGTTTTTCGGACCCACCACGCTGTGACCGATGGGCGGGGTGCAGGCTTTTTCCTTCAGGATCTCTTCTGCGCGCTGCGGGAGGAAGCGATGGAGGGAGCAGTGGCCGGGCCCCTGACCGACGCCGAGCTGGCGCGGCAGATTCCCACGCCACAACTGCCGAGCCGTCTGGCGCGGGGGGGCTCCACCACCAAAATGGAGCCTCCTTCTCCCGAACCCTCTGCGGATCGCCCCTCGCCCACCGGCGCCTGTCATGTCTTCAGCATGGCGACCACCTGGGCGCGGGTGCGCATCCCTGGTCACTTTCCTCGCCTTCTTCCTCGGGTGATCATGGCTCTGGCTGCGGCTGCGCGCACTGCCTCGGACACGCCGCTGCGGATCGGCATCGCGGTGGATCTGCGCCGCTATGCGAACGAGCTCCGCAGCAGCGCCAACCTCACGGGTGTTCTGCACCTTGATCTGGGAATTCCCGGCGCAGAGACACTGGAAAGTCTGGAGGCGCGCATCCAGGAGAGCCTGCCCTATGCGGGACTCCTGCCGCTCCATGCCGAGCGTCTGCGGGGCCTGCCGCTTTGGGTGATGGCGCGGATCGGGCGCAACAGTGCGTTGAAAAAACTGCGGGGGGGTAAATTTGCGGTTTCCGCCAGTCTCTCCAACCTGGGGCGCCAGGATCTGCGCGGCTGGTCCTGCCTGGGCTGGGCGGCGCAGCAGGCCTTTTGGATTCCGCCGGGAAATCCAGGACTTCCCCTGTTCCTGACGCTGTCCGGGGATGCGGCTGGCATCGACCTGGTGGGCAGTATGCCGGTGGGTTTGGCGGACGAGGGGCGTTTGGAGCGGCTTTTGGCCGATGTTCGCGCCGATCTGCTGGTAGACAGCCTGAGATCCATGCGAAAACGGAAATAGACTAGCCGACGGCGGCGCGAATCGCCACAAGGCTGCGGAGCAGCGCCTCCAACTGGTCGAGCGGGAGCATGTTTGGACCGTCCGAAGGGGAGCTTTCGGGAGTAGGGTGCACTTCCATAAACAGGGCGTCGATGCCGACGGCGACGGCTGCACGTGCCAGTGGAGGGACAAAACGTCGGTCGCCACCGGTGGTGGGCCCGCCAGGCTGTTGGACGGCATGGGTCGCGTCGAAACAGACCGGCACACCGAGCGCCCGCATGGTGGGAAAGGCGCGGAAATCCACCACAAGGTTGTGGTAGCCGAAGCTGGCGCCGCGCTCGGTCAGCATCGCCCGCCCCGGATTCAGCTTGCCCACCGCGCCGGCCATGTCCTCCGGTGCCATAAACTGGCCCTTCTTCACATTCACCGGGCGTGTGGTCGCGGCGCAGGCTTCCAACAGGTCGGTCTGGCGACACAGGAAGGCGGGAACCTGAAGAAGATCAACCACTTCTGCTACCGTTTGGGCCTGGTCGGGCAGGTGGACATCCGTCGTCACCGGTACACCGACCCGCTGTCGCACTTTTCCAAGGATTTCAAGACCTTCCATCATTCCAATGCCCCGGAAGCTACCCTTCGAGCTCCGGTTGGCCTTGTCGAAGCTGGCCTTGAACACCCAGGGGATGTCCAGCCTGGCGCAGATCTCCGCGATCCCGGCGGCGATCTGAAGGGTCAGGTCCTCGGACTCGATCACGCAGGGGCCCAGGATACATAGCAAGGGAGCACCGTCGCCGACGGTGTGGGGTCCTACTTTCATGGCGGCTTTCTAACCGATTCCGGGTATCAGTCGGTCATGGATTCGGGCCACTTTTGGCTGCGGGAGATAAACTGCCTGCGGAGGGTAGATGCAGCGGCAGCAGGCGGCGGCGATCGGGTGGAAGCTCAGGGTCTACGATGTCGTGACCGTGGCCACTCTTTTCCTCGTGACCCTGGCTTTTCGCGAGTCTCTTCCTCTGTGGTGGCCCTTTGACTTTGTGCAGGGGGATGAGCCGGCTCTGAAGGCTGTGCGCTTTGGGGATCTGGTCCACCTGCTGCCCTGGGTGGTGGTGGGCTGGGTATTCGGCTTGCACTATGGCGGGATGTACCAGGACTTCCGTCGGGTCCGCTCGGATGTGCTGCTGCTGCGCTTTGTGCGCTCCTCCCTGGTGGCGCTGGGACTTCTGCTGGTCGTAGACTTTTTGATACAATTCGATAATCGTCTATCTCGAACATTTTTGTTGAGCTATTTCGGTCTCTCCACCCTGGGGCTCTGGGCCAGCCGACGCTTGCTGGTGGACTGGCGCAAGGTGTGGAGCCGGGAGCCGGTGAACATCCTGGCCATCGGCCTCGCCGAAGAAGCAGAACCCTTTTTGGAGATCCTTCGAAGGCATTCGGACTGGGGACTGCGGATTGTGGGGGTTCTTTGCCCGGAGGAGCACGCGGACCAGTCCCAGCTTGGCGGCGTGCCCGTGCTGGGCAAGCTCTCGCGGCTGCCGCAGGTGCTCTCCGAGCGGAACATCGGCCAGGTCTTTTTGACCGGTCGGGTGTGGGACGACAACACGCTGCGTTTTGTGGCCGACACCTGCGAAGAGGTGGGCGTCACCTTTTCAATGGACGCCAATTTTCTGGGAATGGGCATCTCCCGCGCCGAAGTTCAGGACTACCAGGGCTGGTCGGTGCTGTCCTTCTCCACCACGCCGCAGGACTCCGAAGCCCTCTCCATCAAACGCGGGATGGATGTCATTGGGGCCGCCGCCGCCCTGGTTGTGTCCTCCCCGATTTTGGCGGTGGTGGCGCTGCTCATCAAATGGGAGGATGGAGGACCGATCTTCTTTTCTCAGGAGCGCTCGGGCCTCTACGGGCGGCCCTTTCGCATGCACAAGTTCCGCTCCATGAGCGTGGATGCCGAGGCCCAGAAGGCAACCTTGGAGCAGCAGAATGAACGCTCCGGCCCGGCCTTCAAGATCAAAAACGACCCCCGTGTCACCCGCATCGGCAAGTTTATCCGCAAATATTCCCTGGATGAATTTCCTCAGTTCTGGAATGTGCTGGTGGGCGAGATGAGCCTGGTTGGCCCCCGCCCCCCCATCCCCTCGGAAGTGGTCCGCTACGAACGCTGGCAGATGCGACGTCTCTCCATGAAGCCCGGCATCACCTGTCTCTGGCAGGTAAAGGGTAGGAACAATGTCGATTTTGATACATGGATGCGCCTGGATCTGGAGTACATCGACAACTGGAGCCTCTTTCTGGATCTCCGCCTGTTGGTAGAGACCGTTCCGGCGGTGATTCGGGCGCGCGGGGCGAGTTGAGGTGCTTGGAGGCGGAGGATCAGTAGTGACTCACCTTAGAGTCACTATAGCCGCTCCGCCTGCGCTCCCTGCACCAGCACCAGCAGGACCGCCAGCCATCCCGCCGGGTGCCGCAGTCCGCTGACGCCCAGGACCGCCAGGGCCAGCACCAAGGCATCAGAAAGATTGGCGTAGTGACTGCCGATTCCGGCCAGCAGGGGGAGCCAGACACGGCTGCCCCCACCCGCAGCGGCCATGCCCATGCCCAGCGCCAGCCCCAACATCCCCACGCGCAGGCTGTCACCCACATACAGGGCGATCACGGCCAGAAAACCGAGGACCAGCCCCTCCGCGCGCTCCCTCCAGCCCGGGCCCTGTGCAGGCGTAAAGGCGGCTGCGAGGCCCAGAAGCGCGAGGTTTGCCCAGTGGATTCCGGTGCGGCTCTGGATCCAGGCCAAGAGCGCCGTTGCGACCACGCCACGCAGCAGCGGCCGGAAGGCGAGGGGAGTCCCCTCGACCAGGCCGAGGGGCAGCAGTCCCCAAGCCAGAATCTCCACATGGATGGCGGGGGGAAAGCCAGGCCAGCCGGTGCTGGCCCCCAACGCCAGAATTCCGGCGAGGGAGGCGGCCACTCCCCGTGTCTGGGGGGAGTAGCGCGCCAGTCCGGCACCCAAAAGACCAGCCAGGGTCACCACAACAAGAGGAAGCCCCAGGCTGATCATCATCACCAGCTCACTTCCGGATGCCTTCCACCGAGGCGTAGACCGTCACTTCGTTGCCGATGCCGTCGGGCATGAAGGTCATGCCGAAGTCGGAGCGCTTCAGGGTGAAGGAGGTGTCCCAGCCCTGGCGGTGACCGCCCCAGGGGTCAGGACCTTCACCCACTTTGGTCAGGGTGATGGTCAGCGGCTTGGTGACGCCATGCATGGTGACGTCGCCGGTCACTTCCCAGACGGTCTCCGACACCATTTTGTAGGTCTTCCCGACAAAAGTCAGGGTAGGGAAGGTCTTGGCGTCGAAGAAGTCGGGGCTGCGCAGGTGCTCGTCACGCTTGGCGGAGTTGCTGTCCACCGAGGTGGTCTTGATGGTCAGGCTCAGGCTGCTCTTGGCGGGCTCCTTGGGATCCAGGCTGAAGCTTCCTTCAAAGTCATTGAAGCGACCCCAGGTATTGCTGACGTTCAGGTGGCTGACCTTGAACAGAAAGTTGGTGTGGCCCAGGTCGACCTTGTAGCTGTCGGCTGCGAAGGCGGCGCTGCTGAGCAGCGAGAAGGCGAGGAGAGAACGAATTGTGTTCTTGAACATTGGGGGTTTTGCTCCGTGGGTGTCATTCTTGCGCGAACATCGCCACACCCATCAGGGTGGTGGCGAAAGTGTGAAAATTTGCGGGGTTTACCCGGAAGTAGTGAGAGGATCCCTCGTGGCGGGCCTCGATCAGTCCTGCCTCGGTCAGCACTTTCAGGTGGTGCGACACAGTGGCCTGCTTGATCGGAAATCGTTGGGTCAGCTCTGAGCACCGGATCTCTTTCTGCTCGGCTATCACCGAGAGAATCCGAAAACGGGTGGGGTCACCCAGTGCCTTTGCGATCCGTACGATCTGTGCCTCTTCCACCCCTGCCCCATCGATGTATAGATATATATCTATGTATCGATGGCATGGCAAGAGGAAGCGGCGCCCTTGTACGTATCGAGACAGGCCTCAGCCGAAGCGTCCGCTCACATAGTCGGCAGTGCGGCGCTCGGTGGGGTTCCCGAAAATCTTGGTGGTAGGCGCATGTTCTACCAGGCTACCCATGTAGAAGAAGGCGGTGGTGTCGGCCACCCGCTGCGCCTGCTGCATGTTGTGGGTCACGATCACGATGGTGTAGCGACGGCGCAGCTCCAGGATCAGCTCCTCCACCTTGGCGGTGGCGATGGGATCCAGGGCCGAGCAGGGCTCGTCCATCAAGAGCACCTCCGGCTCCATGGCCAGGGCACGGGCAATACATAAACGCTGCTGCTGCCCGCCGGAGAGGCTGACCCCCGGGCGATCCAGGCCATCTCGCACCTCTTCCCAGAGGGCCGCCTGCCGCAGCGAACGCTCCACCAGACCGGCTTCGTCCTTGGCTCGGGTACCCAGCAGGGTCAGCCCGGCAAGCACATTTTCACGGATACTCATGGTGGGAAAGGGGTTGGGCTTTTGGAAAACCATCCCCACAAAGCGTCGCAAGGCTACGGGGTTTACCGCCGGGTCGTAGATGTTTTTTCCGTCCAAAAGGACCTTGCCTTCGGCGCGGGCATTTGGTGTCACTTCGTGCATGCGGTTCAGGCAGCGCACGAAGGTGGACTTTCCACAGCCGGAGGGGCCGATGATCGCGGTCACCTGCTTGTCGGCGATGTCCAGATCGATGTCCCGCAGCGCGATGGAGCTGCCAAACCAGGCCTTCAAGACCTCTACCTTCATCCTCGGCTCTACCATGTCACCTTCTTCTGCAAGCGCATGCGCAGGAAGATCGCCGTGGCATTCAGCAGCAGCATCATTGTAAGTAGTACTACAATTCCTGCGGCGGCGGCGATGTGAAAGCCCGCCTGAGGGCGGCTCGTCCAATTGAAAATCTGAATGGGCAGCGCCGTAAAGGCACTCTTCAGGGAGGTGGGCAGGAAGGAGACGTAGGTCAGTGCGCCCAGGGTGATCAGCGGGGCCGTCTCGCCGATGGCGCGCGCCAGCGACAGGATTACACCGGTCAGGATGCCGGGAAGACACATGGGAAGCACCACCCTGCGGATCCCGGTCCATTTTTCGGCCCCCAGGGCCCAGGCCGCTTCACGGTACATCCTCGGGACCGTGCGCAGTGCCTCTCGCGATGCCATCACCACCATCGGTAACAAAAGTAGGGCCAGTGTACAGGCTCCGGCGATCAGGCTGCGGTCCATCTGCATGCTGCGTACAAACACCTCCAGGCCAAGGAGCCCATAGATGATCGAAGGCACTCCTGCCAGGTTGCGGATGTTCACCTCGATCAAGGTGGTGATTTTCCCCGGCTGTGCGTACTCCTCCAGGTAGATCGCCGCCCCCACCCCCACCGGGATGGCCATCGATGCGGTCAGAAGCATGAGTGCCATCGTCCCGGCCAGGGCGGGAAGGATTCCCGCCTCTTCCGGCCGACGCGACGGAAAGCCGCTCAAAAAATCAAAGGACAGCCTTGAGAAGCCGTCGATAAGGGTGCCTCCGAACAGCATTGCCAGGAGACAGAGGGGGAGCACCAGCGCCAGAATGGCGATGGCCCGAAAAGCCCGCTCGGCGGCCACCGCTTGCGCATCGACCGTGTAGAGGCGGCTCATCAGATACTGCCCTTCAGCACCCGCCCGCGAAGATGCTGCGCGATCAGGTTCAGGACCATCGTCATGCAGAAGAGCATCATGCCCACGGCGAAGATGGTGTGGAACTCGATGGTTCCGGTGGGTGTATCCCCCATACTCACCTGCACGATGTAGGCGGTCATCGTCTGCATGCCCTCGCGGGGGTCCAGGGACAGGCGCGCCTGCTGTCCCGCCGCAATCGCAACGATCATCGTCTCGCCAATGGCGCGGGAAACGCCAAGAATAGTGGCCGCGCCGATGCCGGAAAAGGCACTCGGCAACACCACCCGAAACACGGTGGACAGCTTGGTGGCGCCGAGCGCCAGTGCCCCCTCGCGCAGCGACGACGGCACCGCAAAGATGGCATCCTCGGAGAGGGAAGCCACCACCGGCAGGATCATGATACCCATCATCAGGCCCGCAGAGAGCACATTGAAGGCGGCCAGATTGGGAAGGAGCGTCTGAAGTACCGGGGTGACCATGGTCAGAGCGAAGTAGCCATAGACCACGGTGGGTACCCCGGCCAGGATTTCCAGCGAGGGCTTCAGCCACTTCCGTACTGTGGTCGAGGCAAATTCGGACAGGTAGATCGCGGCGGTCAGGCCAAAGGGCAGTGCGACGGCCATGGCGATCACGGTGGTCAGCAGAGTGCCGCCGACCAGGGGCCAGATGCCGAAGTGCTTATCGGCGAAGAGGGGGGTCCACTGGGTGTCGCCGAAGAAGCTGGCAAGGGGAACCTGTGCGAAAAACGCGCTGGTTTCCTCAAACAGCACCGCGATGATTCCCAAGGTGGTCCCTATGGAAAGGGCCGCGCAGAACCACAGGAAAGCGCCAATCAGGCGCTCCGAGAGTGCAGGGGGCGCGTAGAGGCGATCCAATTGTGGGGTAACAGCCGCACCGTTTGTCGTGACGTCGGGGATGCTTCCGTAGTTGGATGCCTCGTTGGAGCTCATTTTTTCGCCGGAGCCGGAGTCACGGGTGCGCCTTCAGGTGCTGCGGGGGGCGGGACGGGAGCGACGGGGGCCGCGCCGGGCTCCGCGAGCAGGGCATCCAGAGTCACACCGACCTGCGAGCCCTTGCCACCAAACACGGAACCCGTCTTTTTGCCGTCCACCCGCACCTGCATCCGACCATAGGCGTCGTTGGGGAGGGCGATATAGCCCACCTCTCGGGTGAGCTTCGGGGCTTCTGCGATGTAGTACTTGACGAAGCTTTGAATCTCCGGCCGCTCCAGGGATTTTTTGCTCACATAGATGAACAGCGGGCGGGACAGCGGCTGGTAGCTTGCATTCTGCACGCTCTCGGTGCTCAAGGCGATCGGTCCCGCCCCGTTCTCCGGCTTCCCATCGTCCACAGGGATCAACTTCAGTTTTTCGGCATTCTCTTCATAGTAGGCGTAGCCGAAATAGCCAAGGGCGCCGTCGTCTCCGGAGATGCCCTGCACCAGCACATTATCATCTTCAGAAGAAGTAAAGTCGCCGCGGCTCGCGTGCTCCTTGCGGTTGATCGCCTCGGTGAAGTAGTCGTAGGTGCCAGAGTCCACCCCGGGGCCATACAGACGCAGCGGAGTGGCGGGCCAGGTCGGATCCACGTCCGACCACTTCATCACTACACCTTGGGCTTCGGGCTCCCAGATTTTCTTGAGCTGCTCGGTGGTTATCGAGCTCAACCATGTGTTTTTGGGGTTCACCACGATCGCCAGACCATCGTATGCGATGGGCAGCTCGATGTACTCCACCCCGTTCTTGATGCACTGCTCCACTTCGGAGGGCTTGATGGGGCGGGAGGCATCGGAGATATCCGTTTCCCCCGCACAGAATTTCTTGAAGCCGCCACCGGTACCCGACACGCCCACGGTCACCTGCGCGGGGTTACCCGCCTTCCGATACTCCTCCGCAACTGCTTCGGTAATGGGGAATACAGTCGAGGAACCATCCACTTTGATCGTGGGGATCGCTGCGGGGGCGGATTTCTGCGGGGCGTCGTTCCCCCCACAGGCGAGCATCAGGGCGAGAAGGGACATCGGAATCTCCGGCGCCCACTGGATATTCCCGGCATGTGTCAATCGGGTGACAGGTGGTCGACGTGCGCGTTACGGTTCAATCTCCCAGGGCCCAAGCACCAACTTTCAGGCCCCCGTTGGAGAAGGTGGTCAGGCAGCGAATCGCCGGGTGTACCAACCGAGCCAGACGGGGTTCCGGGGTCAGGATCAGCAGCCTCCATCCTGCAAAAGGCCCTCTCATCAGTTCGCCCAGGCCCCGGTACGCGGGTTCCGCCTGCTCCAGCCGCTCACCATAGGGAGGATTGGAGAGGATCAGCCCGGTAGAAGCTGGGGCTTCCACCTCCCGAACATCCAGCCGCGACCAGCGCACGGCCACACCGGCCCGCTCGGCATTGTCCCGCGCGGCGATGAGCGCCGCCGGGTTTCGGTCCGACCCGCACAGCGTAGGAACTCCCGCTTTGGCGGCGGGGCGGCTCCATTTTTGGCGTACCAGTGCGGGCCACTCCCGACATGCGAAGTCGGTGCGGGTGAAGGAGGAGCGCCCCGAGGCCCAAAGCCCAGCTTCTACCAAAATGGTTCCCGAGCCGCAGAAAGGATCGACCAGGGCCTCCTGCCCGTCCCAACCCGCCATTTGTAGCAGGGCTGCCGCGAGATTTTCTCGCAGAGGCGCCTCGCCCACGGATGTGCGCCACCCCCGGCGGTGCAGCAGTTCACCCCCAGCATCGATAGAAAGGGTAGCCTGGTCCTCTTCAATCCGTAGCTGTAGGCGCTGAGTCAGGCGATAGCGCTGCTCCCACTCCGGCACCCGGGGGCCCTTGATGGCATCGGCAGCGGCCGCGGTCACTTTGCGCTCAGCGATCTCGTGGAAGCGGAGCCGCGAGCCCTCGCAGGTGGCGTGGACTTCCAGCGGTGCGGTAGGATGCAAAAAGGGCGCCAACGGCAACTTCCGGACCCAAATCGCCAATTCATCGTAGGTGTGTATCGGGCCGTGACCGATCTCCAACAGCAGGCGGGTGGGCACCCGAAGGCGATCGACAAGGCTCGCTCCTGCTTGCAGTCCGGTGCGGAACGCCACACCACCGGGCTTTTGCTCCCCCTCGATGCCCGCCACGGTCTTCAGCTCGGCCAGGGCGATGTGCTCCAGGCCCGGTGGTACCACCAGAAACCAGCGCCGAGGGGCTTCAAGGCTGGTTTTAATGCTTGGTTTGGGCGCCGGATGAACTGCCGAAGTCCCCCGTGGCCCGCCCATCCCCGCCGTGCGCGACCCCGCTCCGCTGCCCGCGCGCCCACCTCGGGCCGGTGGCCCTCCCCTGTCCTTGCCCCGCATAATGAAAACCCCTTACAAAAATCTGGGCAGGAGAAACACCGCTGCCAATAGCAGCAGCAGCAGGCTCCATCCCCCCAACCAGGCCAAGATCGAGGAGAGCAGTAGCAGTACCACCCCCCCCGCCAGGATGGCCAAACCCAAGCTCATCACGCCGGCTCTCCGCTGTGTGGACGCATCTTCGCGGTGCAGATCCATGGCCAGACTCACGCGAATCTGGCGCCACTGCAACTCGACATCTTCCGCCAGCCACCAGGAGAGATCCGCACCAAGGAGCTCCTTAAGCCACTCGGACACCTGGCGTCGGGCATCGGGACAGCCCGCGTAGTCGCCGGGCGAAAATCCGTCGCGACGCAGGGTGCTATCCAGGCGCTCCTGCAGGCTGTCTTCCGCCCCATCCTCCCACCACTGGCCCAGACCGGCGGCGCCGCTCAGCACCAGCGCAAGCTGTCCCAGCTTCCAGACACTGCCGGTGATCCAGCCCTGCAGAGCGGGGGTCATCTCCACGCTCAACACAAATAGGAGTACGGAAAACAGCGAGAGGCCCACTCCTTGAAGCTGCAGGCGGAGGCGCTGCGCACGCAGGGCTGTTGCCCGACGTTGCAGATCTTCCTCCCACCAGCGGCCCGGATTCTCCATCCCCGGCTTGTAACCGGTTCCCGGGGCAACCGAGGTGGCGCTTTCCGGATAGAAGCTCAGGATGGATGGAAGCTGTCCCTGGGGCCTGTACGTGCACCTGCCCTGGTGCCGCTATCGTTGTCCCTACTGTGCCTTTGTGGTGGATGCCCGCAAGGATCCGCCTCATGAAGCCTATGAAAATGCCTTGCTACGCGAGTGGGAGCTCCGACGCCCCCTTTTTGTTGGGCCTCCCGCCAGCCTCTACTTTGGCGGCGGCACCCCCAGTCGCAGTCCCCTCTCTACCTTCGAAGCCTTGATCCAGGCGATTCAGCCACATTCCGGGGCCGAAATCACCGCCGAGGCCAACCCCGAGGACCTGAACCCACAGCTCCTGTCCGACTGGAGGCGGGTGGGTATCACCCGCGTTTCTCTGGGTGTGCAGAGCTTTTTCCCGGAGGTTGGGGCAAAGCTGGGGCGCCGCCGAGGCAGTCGGGTGGCCCGCGAGGCCGTGGAGCGTACCCGCGAGGCGGGTTTCCGATCCTTCAGTATCGACCTGATCTTTGGTGGTCCCGGCCAGAGCGAAGCCGACTGGGAGGCGGAGCTGGGTCTGGTGGAGGAGCTTGGGGTGCCCCATGTGTCGCTCTACGGGCTGACTCAGGAGGAAGGAACGGCCTTTGGCCGACTGGGAGAGCGCCTGGACCGGGCGGAGGACGAGCGCTGGCGCTGGATGTACGAACATGCGGTTCAGCGCCTTGCTGCACTCGGTATCCACCGCTATGAGGTAAGCAATTTTGCGCGGTTTGGACATGAAAGTGTCCACAACCAACACTATTGGCGTCCGAACCCCTGGCTGGGCTTGGGAGTGGGGGCGCATAGCTGGTGGCCGGATCATCGCCGCGCGCAGAATCGCGCTGACATCGAGGGCTATCTCCAAGCGGCCGATCCCGTGGAGGCGGCGGAGCGGGCCGATCACCCCCTGGCGGCCTGGGACTACCTGTGGAGTATGCTGCGCCATCGCGACGGAATCGACCGGCGGCGCTACTGGGAGCTGACCGGACGTACGCTCCAGGTTCCCGCATCTTTGAAGGATTTTCTGGAGCAGACGCCAGAACGCGTCCTCCTGCGCGACGCCGGCTACCCCGTTGCGGACGCCGTGGCGCGCCGATTGTATGATGCGCTACCGTCTATGAAGCGTAGATCCGCCGTGTCGGTTAACCGTGCGCCATGAGCCTCAAGCCGGTCAAGCCTCCCTTCCGCCAGCGTCAGGTGCTGGTCTGTACCAACCTGCGGGATCCGGCCTTCAATCGGCCATCCTGTGGTGCACATGGGGGCATTGAGCTGCGGGAGCGCCTGAAGGCGGCGGTGAAAGAGCGGGGACTGAAGGGTGAGGTGCTGGTGAATGGGGCGTCCTGCCTGGGTTTCTGTCCAGACAAGGGCTGCGCGGTGGGCATTCATCCCGACAACGAGTGGCTGCTGGTGGAGAGCTGTGCGGACGACGAAGCAGCGCTGCTGCAGCGGATCCTGCCCGCCTGAATGTCCGGGAATCTGGACGTTGTTCCAAAATCGGACGCCGCCTGTGTCTACTCGGGACGGCCGGTGACAGGCTGGGACGGACTCTTGACGCGCTGAGACGGACGAGCCTCCCGGTGGGAACTAAGCTATCTCCATGGAGAGGATGCCCGCTTGGGAACGCTCTCCGACATTGGCACGGTTCTTGCATGTAAGAGGCGTGAAGGGTCGAAAGACCCGAGGAGGCCAGATGACCCACACCACCATCGGCGAGCTGATCAGCACCCTGTACGAGAACTTCCTTCTGGAATATGGCGAATCCGAGCTGGCGAGCATCGCGACGGCCGCCGTGATCAACGATCTGTTGACCGAGCCACACGCTGAGCTTTTTGAAGAAGCAGCCTGAGCGAGCGGAGCGGGGGCCGCTATACTGGCCCCCATGCTTCGACCTGCCCTGATCTGCGCATTGCTGAGCGTGGTGGCCACCTGGCCCTTCGCCGCAGATCCTGCCGGGGGGCTGCTGGGCCACCCCGGAAACGATGTGTGGAACCACGTCTGGGGCTACTGGTGGGTGGCGCAGGAGCTTGAGGCGGGGCGCTTGCCCTACTACACCGACCTGATGAACTTTCCCCGGCCGGGAAGGCTGTTCTTCATCGATACCTTTGGCGCCGTCCTCACCCTGCCAGTGCAGTGGATGGGTGGACCGGTCCTGGCCTACAACACGGCGGTTTTCCTCTCTTTTTGGGCTTCCGGACTTTGCGCATGGTTGCTCACCCGGCATGTGGTGCGGTCGGTGGAGGGGGAGCATCAGGACCATGTCAGCTATATCGCCGCTATCGCCTACATTTTTGCGCCACACTTGCTCGCACAGGCCTACAATGGCATCACGGAGACGCTGAACGCCTTCGGCCTTCCGCTGGCCATGCTGGCGGTGATGCGCCTGTATGAGCGCCCCACGCCACGCCGTGCTGTAGAAGCTGCATTGGCCGGTGCTTTTGCGATGCTCGCCAACTGGTACTTCGGCTTTTTTGCGGCCTTGGGGGCGGTGCTGTGGCTGCTGAGTCAGGCATTTTGGCGTCGGGATCGCATCCATTGGGCGGCGCTGCCGCTCCCGGTACTCTTAGCTGGAGGAGGCGGTCTTTTGTTGGTTGGTCCCGCGCTGTTGGGCTTTGCCTCTACCCTGGGAGGGGAGGGGGCGATGGTGAGCCGCGATCGGGATTTTGTGTGGAAGCAGCTCATTACGCACAATGTTACCGATTTTGTTTCTTTCTTTCATCCAGGCAAATTTTATAGTCCTGACCTGAAGGCGCTCCATGGAGAGGAGCTGCTGATCGTCACCTACCTGGGCTGGACCCTGCTGGTGCTTGCGGGCCTGGGCCTGGCTCGCCTGCGGCGCTGGCGCGATGCCGCGCCCTGGCTGCTGTGGCTGGTGGTCTACCTGGTGATGACCCTGGGTCCCTATCTGTATGTGAGCGGGGAGCATGTGCTGGTGGAGGGGCGCAAGATTCCGCTGCCATTTCTCGCCTTTTTTGATGCCTTGCCGGTGTTTGAGCGTATCTCCCATCCCTTTCGATTTGTGATGGGGGTGCAACTGGGGCTGGGGGTGCTGGCGGCGCTGGGCTTGGCGCGCCTCCCGCGGTGGGGGCAGGGACTGGCCGCGGTCGTGCTGGGGGTGGAGCTGCTGCTGGGCAGCCCGGCCGTGTGGCCCCTGCCGCGTGCCTCCGCCGATATTCCAGCGATCTACGAGGAGATCAAGGCGGACCCGGTTCCTGGCGCGGTGCTGGACCTGCCGGTGACGGTACCGAACCTGGAGCGCGCCTCCTACCTGTACTACCAGACCCTTCACGGGCGCCCCAGCCCCTATGGCTTGAACGAGCCGTTGCCGGAAGTGTTGGGGCGATCAAGGCTCCTTCGCACCCTGCTTCTGGCGGAAGCCGGCCGCATGGATCGGCTGCCCCCGATGATGCCGGAGCTGGATCTGGTGGTTTCTGGCCGATCACTTGCGCGGCTTGGCTTTCGCTATGTCGTCCTTCATGGCGATCTCTATCCGCCGGAGCGTCGGCAGCAGAGCGTGGACATCCTGCGGTTGGCGCTGGGCCCCGAGGCGCTGACGCGGGATACGATGTTGCTGTGGCGTTTGGAGCCGCCGGAAAGAGAGACGGAGCCGGCACAGCCGGATAAGGCGCCCTGATGGATGGCCGCGTCCGCGAAATTATGGGCTTTCTGCTGGCCGCCGTGTTGGGGGTGGCCGCGACCTTCCTCATCACCTGGCCCATGGTGCAGCACAGCAACGAGGCCGTGCTGGGCGCCGGTGAGCTCGGCGGTTGGTTGTGGCGCTACGACTGGCACTTCCGGTCGCTGGAGGCGCTCTCCGAGTCCGACCTGAACCCCTTTTCCGCATGGCGGAATTTTGTGGCGCTCGGCCGCTACCCGGAAACCGGTAACATTCTGGATGTGTTGGCCTTTTCCTATCCGCTCCAGCATTGGTTCGGATTTCCGTACAGCTACAATTTCAAGATTTTTTTGATACTTTCGATGAATGGCGTCTGTGGCTATGCCCTGGGACGCTACTTTTCTGGCAGTATCTCCGCGGCTGCGGCCGCAAGTGTGATTGCGGTCGTAAATCCCTTGACTATCCAAGAGGTAGAGGCCTGCGGACTACGCCAGGCACTATTGTGGTGGGTCATGCTGTACCCCCCTCTACTGGATCGGGCGCTGCGTCGCCGCACCTTGGGGGCGGGGATGCTCGCGGGGGCCTGTTTGGCCCTGGCCAGCGCATTCTATTGGTTCTATGGCCTCTTTACCGTCATCTTTTCCATGGTCTGGGTGGCCAAGCATGTGGTGGTGGAGTGGGAGCGGTTGGATCGCCGCGGCACCCTGCGTGGTCTGGTGGGCGTGGGGGTTGGGATGGTGCTGCTTGTAGGCCCCTTCATCCTGCCCTATGCGCAGCCAGAGCGGAGCAGCCAGGGTCACAGCTCGGGTCTGGCTGCCCTGCCAGAAATGAGCTTTTTTCTGCCCTTTCCGTCCTACGACACCATCTCCCACGCGCCGCTCCGTCCCTCCTCCTACGCTGAAAACGTCCACGCCTCCCTGCACCGCACCATCGGCTCCTCCTGGAGCGCCAGCTATCCTGTAGATCCTACCTTGAACGAGTCACTTCCGCTGACCGTGCTGCTGTTGGGGCTGATTCCGGCGATGCTGCGGCGTCGCTCCTGGGGCTGGTTGCTGATCTGGGGCTTCTTTTACCTGGGAAGTCTGGGGCCTTTTCTCCGGGTCGGAGCGGGTGATACCGAGAATGTGACCCGGGTCTTCGAAGACTATGTGGTCCGTTTGCCCTATGTGTGGATGTTCCAGTTGGTTCCTGGAATGTCGCGTATGTTCGCGCCCTACCGGTTGGGCTCCTATGTGGTGGTGGCCTCCGTGGCGCTGGTGGCCATCGGCCTGTCTCGCCTGTCTTTCCGGGCCTGGCTGCTGCCCTTTGTGGTGGCCGGTACCGTGGCGCAACCGATGGCCCGTTTGGGAAGAGGGGCGATCAACGAGGGAGATGCGCGCCTTGAGTCCTGGCGCTCGCCCTTCAAGATGACGCGGATGTGGGTTCCCGCCTTCTACCGACAGGAGCTGGATCCGAACGCGTATACCGGCATTATCGAGCTACCCCTGGACCAGCAGCAGGACATTGTCTGCTTCTACCAGACCGTACACCAACAGAAGGTGTACCTGAGCTGGGCGTCTCCCGGTTCGTTGCCCCCTTTTGCCCGCGAGATCGGCACAGCAGGAGAGGCGGGCAAACGTCTGCGCTTTCAGGCGCGACCGGATGTGCTGGATGGCCCGATGCCCGAGCTGTGGCGAAATCTCTCCACGTCCCCCGATACCGCAGACGTGGAGATTCTGAAGACGCCCGAGCTTGAATCCTGGGCGCAGGCCGGCCACTACCAGTGGGTGGTCCTTCACGAGCGCGGCTATCTGCTGGTGGATACGGCACGCGGATTTTTTCTCTATGAAACGGCAAAAACAGAGCTTGCAAAGGTGCTCGGCGCCCCCGTGGAGGTCTCGGAGGCGGTGCGGGGCGATCCGGCCAATGCCCCCTTTGGCGTGCCCACGGCCGGCGAGCTGATCCCCTGGTCCAGCCAGCCTCTGCGCCTGCCCCCCAACGGCATGCCGGACAGCTACCGGATGGCGATTTTTAAGCTTCCTATTGAGTTTACGGAGTATGTGGAGATTGCGGACAGCACGCCGGGCCCCTCGGGATCGGCGATGGGCGGCCCCAACAATGTCGAGCATGTGGAGGCCCCCCCCGGCACGCCCATGCCCGCCGGTGGTGCCTCCGCCGAGGGGGTCTCGGCGGCGGGTGCCCCGGCGCAACCCGCACCGCACGTGCATGTAGAGGCACCGCCGGGTGCGCCGATGCCGTCGGAGGCTGCGGCCACGACCACGCCCGAGCCTACCGCAAGCCCCAATCCGGAAGCGCCGCCCTCCGCCAATCCCTAGGCGATAAAAAGCCGCGGGTCGGTATCGTTGGCGGGACTTTATGCAAAAGGGCCTCCCCCGCTGCTTCCTACGCGCTGAATGAATATTCATTCAGTGGAATGTCAACTTCTGGTCGAGTCGGTCTAATCCGGCAGGGCAAGGGCGCGTTAAGAGCGCGGGTTCGGAGACCTGATGAACCATCAGCTGCTGGTGTTGCTTCCCCTGGCCCGCTTGGACCTTGCCGCTGAGCTGCTTGCCATGGGCGCTCTTCCCGTGGTGGATCATCCGCCCAAGGACGCGGCCTTGCCGCCGGGCGTGGGGGTCCGTGTGCGCCACAGCGGTCTGGCCGGGGGCGATGGGCTGGTGATCGCCGCGGATGGTCCGGCTTTGTCCGGGCGCTCCTGTTGGCGCGAGGCCACGGTTCCGGGGCCCGTACCCGAGGGCTATGCCGGTTTGTACCTGCGGGGGTTGGGCAGTGGGGGAGCCGCAGGAGAGGAGGACGTGCGCCGCATGACCCTGCGGGGCGCGGCGCTCCTGGACTGGCCACACCCGCCCGAAGAGGTGGTTCCGGCGGGTGCGGGGATTGTGCTGTCGGATGTGCTGGTGGGGCTCCTGCGTCCGCCGGTGGGGCTGGAGAGCCGCCTCGCGCGCCTTAAAGCGGGCGATATCCGCACCGTGCGTGGGTTGAAGGTGGTGGCAAGCTTGGGGGCCCCGGCCCTGCAGCGGCTGCTGGCTGGAGAAGACCCAACCAGCCTCGGCGCCGAGCTGTGGACCGAGGGAGACGCCTTTGAGCAGCTTTGGCTGGGCGGCAGCGGTCTGCTCCACGCCACGGCTTTGGCCCGTCGTCCGCTGGCAGAAGTGTTGGCGGCCTACCAGAAGCAGCTCCAGGCTCCGGCGGTGGCCGCCGCGGTGCTGCCCGCACCGGTGGCCCTCCCGGCGGGGGGAGAGGCGGCCCCGGATTCAGGGCGTCCCAAGATCGCCGTGATTGGCATGGGCTGTCGTCTCCCTGGTGCCTTTTCCCACAGCCGCCTGTGGGAACAGCTCCTGGTCGGGTACTCCGCGATCACGGAAGTGCCTGCCACCCGGTGGGACGCGCGGCTCTACTGGGATGCGGATCATAGCGCTCCGGATCGCACCTACTCCAAGATTGGCGCCTTCATCGAAGATTTCCGATTCGATCCGAAGCGCTTCCGTATTCCGCCCTCTGTGGCCCGCACGATGGACCCGGTGCAGCAGCTCACGCTGGAGGCGGCCTACGACGCGATGGCGGACGCGGGCTACGGATCAGATCGCAGCTTTGATCGTGAACGTACCGCGGTGATCCTCGGAAATTCGATGGGAGGAGAGATCACCACCTCCTACACCATGCGGGTGATGATGCCCGCGATGCGCCAGGCGCTGGAGCAGGGTGCGGACTTTTCGCGCCTCCCGGCAGAGGATCGGGCGCGGATCATCGGGGACTATGAAGCCCGCTTCCGGGCCGATCTGCCGGTGATCACCGAAGACTCCATGCCCGGCGAGCTGGCCAATGTGGTGGCCGGTCGTGTGGCCAATGCGCTGAATTTCGGCGGACCCAATTTCACCACCGATGCCGCCTGCGCCTCGTCCATGGCGGCCATGGAAGCGGCGGTCAAGGGCCTGCAGGACGGGGACTTCGACCTCGCCCTCACGGGGGGGGCCGATCGCAGCATGGGGGTGCCCACCTATGTGAAATTCAGCAAGATCGGGGCACTCTCTCCCGATGGCTCCCGCCCCTTCGACGCGGCGGCGAATGGCTTTGTGATGGGGGAGGGGGCGGGCATCGTCCTGCTCAAGCGCTTGGACGACGCCATCCGCGATGGAGACAAGATCTACGCCGTGATCCGCGGCATCGGTGCCTCCTCCGACGGCAAAGGGAAGGGCATCACCGCCCCCAATCCGGACGGCCAGATGCGCGCCCTGCAGCGCGCCTACCAGGATGCAGACCTGGATCCTCGGGAAGTGCAGCTCTTTGAATGCCACGGAACCTCCACGGTGGTCGGCGACAAGGTCGAGGTCGAGTGTCTGAGCAAGCTGGTCGGCAGCCGCGGCAGTCGTGGTCCAGCACGAATCGGCTCGATCAAGTCCAACATCGGCCACCTGAAGAGCGGCGCGGGTGCGGCCTCCCTCCTGAAGGCCACCCTGGCCATCCACCACGGCATGCTGCCGCCCTCCATCAACTATCGGACGGCGCGCGCCGATCTTCCGTTGGATGTGGTGCCCCTGCAGGTGCAGACCCAGCCAGAGGCTTGGACCGGTCCCCGCTATGCCGGGGTCAGCGCCTTCGGTTTTGGTGGCACCAACTTCCACATGGTGTTGGAGCAGTACCGACCGGGAATGTCCGGCGGTGGCCGCCGGCCTTCCGCCGTGACTCACTCCAGAGTCACGTCGCAAGTCAAAGGTGAAAGCCTGCGTCTGCCCCAGCAGCTCTGGGGGCTCACTGCGGGCACCGCCGAGGAGCTGCGCGACAAGGCCCTGGCGCTGAAGGAAGGAAAACCCAGCCCCTACCAGCCGGACGCGCCGCTGCGTCTGGTGGCGGTGGCCGAGAGTCCCGAGGAGCGCGACGGACAGATCGAGAAGGTGGTGGCTGCAATCCAGAAGGCCAAAGGCTACGAGCTGCTGCGTCAACGGGGTATCGCCCTGGAGGACGAGCCTTGCAACGGCAAGTTGGCGCTTCTGTTCACCGGCCAGGGCTCCCAGTACCTGGACATGGGCATGGATCTGGCGGCGGTCTTCCCGGTGGTGGCCAAGACCTTCGCCGAGGCCGATGCGGTGATGACCCCCATCCTGGGCCGGCCCCTCACCGACTACATCCGCCGTGATCCCGCACTTTCGGAAGAGGCGGCATTCGAGGCCCTGGTGGCCACCGAGATCGCGCAGCCCGCCACGTTGACCATGGACGTGGCGATGATGCGCTTGCTGGCGGATTTTGGCGTGGAGGGCGATGTGGTCGCCGGTCACTCGCTGGGGGAATACGGAGCCGCGGTCGCAGCGGGTATTATCAGCTTCCCACAAGCGTTGTTGGCGGTCAGCGCGCGCGGTCGGGAGATGGCCGCCGTACAGATCGACGACCGCGGCAAGATGGCCAGCATCTCCACCTCGCTGGACAATGTGCAGCAGGTGTTGGCTGGTGTTTCGGGCTATGTGATCGCAGCCAACAAAAACTGCCCCTCTCAGACCGTGATCGCCGGTGCCTCGGATGCGGTGGATGCAGCCTGTGAAGCCTTCCGCGCCAAAGGCCACACCGTGGCGATGGTGCCGGTCAGCCACGCCTTCCACTCGGCCATTGTGGCCCCCGCCAGCGAGCCCTTGCGACGGGTATTGGAGCGCCTGGATATTCGGCCGCCCACCAAAAAAATCACCTCCAACGTTACCGGCGACTACTACCCCACGGGCGACGATGCCCGGGCCGCGGTGATCGACCTGCTGGCCCAGCAGGTGGCCGCACCGGTCGAATGGATCGCCCAGATCGAGCGTATGCACCGGGACGGTGTTCGGATCTTCGTGGAGTGCGGCCCCAAGCGCGCGCTCTCCAGCTTTGTAACTGCCACCTTGAAGCGGGTGCCGCACCGCGCCCTGTCCACCAACCACCCCAAACGGGGCGGGCTCCTCTCCTTCCTCGATACCCTCGCGGCGCTGGTTGCCCTGGGCTTCCCGGTGCGAATCCCGGGCGACACCGAGGCCTCCACCTCCCGACGGGCCACCACCGCCGCCATCGAGGCCTGGAAGGCCCGGGCCGCATCCTCCCTTCCAGAAGGGGCGGTCCCGGAAGTTGCGCCTGTCGCCCCCCCGGCAGCACCCCCCGTTGCCGCGGTCCCGGCCGCCCCCCCCGGCAGCGTCCACAGCCTCCTGGGCCAGCTCGCCGAACAAGAAATCCCTGGCGTAGATAGCGCTGCTTTTGCTACGGCGATGGAGGCGCCCCTGCGGGCCTTCCTCCACGCGGCGGGTGCGGCCCTGGTCCGCAGTCGGCCCGCGGCGTCGGCACCGGTGCGTGTTGTTTGTAGTGGTGCATCCGTCGGTCTACCTGGTGGAGACGAGGTTTTTGAGCCCGATGGCATCCAGCGCATCCTGCGCGGCGAAAACCGAATCCGTAAGCTGAAGTCAGGCGAGATCGACCGCTTCTTGGACAAGGGGCTGGTGCGCCTGGAGAAAGACCCTCAAACGGGCGAAGGCCACCTGGAGCTGGTGGAGCGGGCCGATCAGGTCATCCGCCTCGCGGGGGTCAAATCCCACTTTAGTATTGCGGACTACGGTGTCGAGCCGGAGATGGCGCGTGCGCTGGACATCACCACCCAGCTCGCCTTTGCGGCCGGGCTGGAAGCGCTCAAAGATGCTGGTATTCCGCTGGTTTTGCGTTGGCGCACCACCACGAATGGCAAGCAGGTTCCCAACGGCTGGGGCCTGCCCGCATCCATGCAGGACGACACCGGTGTGGTCTTTGCGTCGGCCTTCCCGGGCTACGACCAGCTCATCCAGAAGCTGAAGCACAACGGCGATGACGGGGAGGGGCACTTCGACCGGCGCTTCCTCTTCCAGGTATTGTCGATGGGGCACTCGCAATTCGCCCAGCTCATCGGTGCACGCGGGCCGAACACGGCGGTCAATGCCGCTTGTGCCTCGACCACACAGGCCATTTCTATCGCCGAGGACTGGCTGCGCACCGGTCGCGCCCGGCGCGTGGTCGTGGTGGCGGCGGATGATGTGACCGGCGACTCGCTGCTGGAGTGGATCGGCTCCGGCTTCTTGGCGGCCGGGGCGGCGGCCACCGACGATAAAGTGGAAGATGCTGCACTTCCCTTTGATCGCCGTCGCCATGGGCTGCTGTTGGGGATGGGTGCTGTGGGCATGGTGTTGGAGCGGGAGGAGGAAGTGGCGGCACGCGGTATGGAGCCGGTGGCCGAGCTGCTCGCCAGTCGTGTCGCCAACTCGGCCTTCCACGGAACCCGCTTGGATGCCGAACATATCGCTGCGACGGTGCGCAGCTTTGTGGCGGATGCGGTGGAGGCCGCCGGGGTCAGCCATGCCGCCTTTGCCCGTCGGGCTGTGTTTATGTCTCACGAGACATTCACGCCCGCACGTGGGGGCTCTGCGGCAGCGGAAATGGCAGCACTGCCAGCCGCCTTTGGCCCCGCAGCCTCGGAAATCCTGATCGCCAACACCAAAGGCTTCACCGGCCACGCCATGGGCGCGGGTCTGGAGGACGCGGTGGCGGTGAAGATGTTGCAGTACCGTCAGGTGCCACCCATCCCCAACCTGAAAGAGCCGGATCCCCAGCTTGGAAGCTTGCGTCTGTCCAAGGGGGGCCACGCCGATATCGACTACGCCATCCGCCTCTCTGCCGGCTTTGGCTCTCAGCTTGCCCTGTTGGCGTGGAAGCGTCGGGCGGCGGGAGATCGTCGGATTGCAGAACCGCTCGCCCATGCCCGCTGGTTGGGAGAGATGGGCCGTGGACGCCTTCAGGTCGAACATCGGCAACTGCGCTACGTGGTCGAGCTGGAGCCCAAGGTGGCGGCTCCCGTGGTGGAGGCTCCGGCCGTTGCGGTTGCTGCGTCGCCCGTCTCACCGCCGGTGGGAGCCGTCGCGGCGCCGGTCCCCGCGCCCGCAGCTCCGGCCGCGGCCCCGTGTCCCACCTTCGCGGGAGATCCCCTGGAGCTGCTGCGGTCGATCATTGCTGAAAAGACTGGCTACGACGTGGCCGAGATCGATCCGGACTACGAGCTGGAAGCGGATCTGGGCATCGACACTGTGAAGCAGGCCGAGATTTTCTCAGTGGTGCGCGAGCGCCTCTCTCTGGCCCGGGACGACAACTTCCGGTTGTCCGACTACCGCACCGTGCGCAGGCTGGGGGAGTGGTTGGCCTCCCAGGTCACAACGTCTGCGGGTGTCATCGTAACAGAGCCCGCAGAGGTATCAGATTCTTCAGCAATCAACGTACAGCCTGTCGTGGTCGAGCAGGTTGATACATTGGCATTGCTCCAGAAGATCATTGCCGAAAAGACGGGCTACGACGTGGCCGAGGTGGATCCGGACTACGAGCTGGAAGCAGATCTGGGCATCGACACCGTGAAGCAGGCCGAGATTTTCTCGGTCGTACGCGAGCGCCTGTCGCTGGGCCGGGACGACAGCTTCCGGCTTTCTGACTACCGCACCGTGCGTGCCCTGGCAGGATGGCTGGCGGCCCAGCGGCCCGTGGTGGCCCCTCCGGTGGCCCCCGCACCACCCGTGATACATCTGCCGGTTGCTCACCAAATGGAAGCTACTACCAGCGTGGATCCGCCCACACCTGCGGCCGCCCCCACCCTGGTCCCCCCGTCCGCTCCCACCGAGGCACCCACCTTGGTGCCGACTGCTCACGAAACTCCGGCTGCTACAAGCACTTCTACAACCTCGGCCCTGGACGTCCTGGTGGCGGTGATTGCCGAGAAGACGGGCTACGATGTTTCGGAGGTGGATCCGGACTACGAACTGGAAGCGGATTTGGGAGTGGACACCGTGAAGCAGGCCGAGATTTTCTCGGTCGTGCGCGAGCGGCTTTCGCTGGCGCGGGACGACAGTTTCCGGCTTTCCGACTACCGGACTGTTCGAATGCTCGCGGCATGGATGGAGCAGGCGCGCGCCCACGCAGCCCCTCGCCCGGTGGCCGATCTGCCGGGGGAGCTCCTGGCGGTTCCGACCCCGCGGGTGGTATTGTCCATCCTCGCCGGGACGCCGACGACGGAGCGGGCGGGTGTCCCATCGAGTCCATCTGATACATCGGCAGTCTCTGATACATCGGCAGCCTCTGATACATCCATCCCTGCGGGTCCACCCGCCCCCATCGTGCCTCTCGTGCGTGTGGTGCCACCGATCTCGGACGATACTGCCGAGTGGGACCTGGAAGAAACCACCCACGATGTCTCGGAAATTCAACAGATGCTGGCGGATACTCCCGCTACGGCATCCCCTGTGGAGCTGCTGCCGGAGACCTCGTCGGACCGGCTCCCTCGGCTGAGTGCCCTACCTCCGAGCCCGGTGTTGCCACCTGTGACCCTTCCACCCGTGGCCGGTGGATCGCTGCTGCCCCATGTGGAGGAGGCACCGGTGTTGGCCGGAGCCCCGACGCCTCCGCCTCGGGTGGTGCATGACACCCTGGTTCCGGTGGAGTCCGACAAGGCCCTGCCGGAGAGCTTCCGCCTGCGGCGGCTGGTGCGGATGGCACGGCCGCTGCCCCACCGCCACCGCCCGCTGCCGCCGATTCAGGTCCTGGGAGATGGGCCGTTGGCAGAGCTGTTGTTGCGGCAGATTGAGACCTTCCCCGGAGGCACCGACCTGGAAGCCCCGATGGTGGTCATCGACACCGGCCTGCCGGTGCTGGAGTGCTTCGCGACGGCAAAGATGCTCGCCCATCGCTGTCCCCGGTGGATCTGCCTGCAGGTGGAGGAGGAGAGCTCCTCGTTGGGGCCGGCGCGGGAGGCCGGTGCGCGGGCTGGCCTGGCCCGGGCGCTGGGCAAAGAGTGGGGCTCGGAGAGCCAGGTGATCCGGCTGGATCCTGCACTGTCTTTGCCTGAGGCCGCCACCAGGGTCTTGATGGAGCTTCAGCTCCGCGAGGCGCCCGTCGAGCTGTGGTTGGGCCCCGATCGTCGGGAAGTGGGTGTGTTGGAGACGATCGCGATTCCCTCTTCTACGCCGTGGAGAGGTGTGCCGGTGGTGTTGCTCACCGGCGGTACACGTGGCATCACCGCTGAGGTGGCCCGGGAGATGGCGCGTCGGGGGCCCTGTACGTTGATCCTGGTGGGACGCACCGCGCCGTTGGATCATCCGCTCGTCGAGTCTGTTGAGAAGAACAGGATTAAGACAGATCTTTCCCGTCGGGTGAGTCCTGTGACCCCCAAGATGGTGCAGGACGCCATGGCACCGTTACGCGCCGCCGACGAAGTGCGTCGCACCATGGCCGAGTTGCGTAGCCTGGGGGCCATGGTCGAGTTTCGCCAGGTAGATGTTGGTGTTCGGAGGTCGATCGAGGGTTTGCTTCGCGACGTTCTGGATCACTACGGGCGCCTGGACATCGTGGTCCACGGGGCAGGCTTGGAGGAGAGCCGTCGGTTGGAGGACAAGACCGTGGCGGACTTCCGTCGGGTCTACGCCGCCAAGGCGGAGGGCGGGCTGGCGCTGGCCGAGCTGCTGCCTGCGGGCACCCACTTTGTGTCCATGGGGTCGGTTGCAGGCTTCTTCGGCAACGCGGGGCAAGTGGACTATGCCGCTGCAAACGCTGCGATGGCTGCGGTCTGCGAACAGCGTCCATGGTCGCTGCATGTCGCTTGGACGGCGTGGGCGGGCACGGGGATGGCCGTGCGTGGGGGCATGGAGTCCCTGCTTCAGGGCCGAGGAGTGGAGCTGCTGCCGGCAGAGGCGGGGGCGGCGCTGCTGGTGGACCTGATCGGTGCCGGAGTGAGCGGCGAGGTGTTGGCTGCTGGAAAGCTGGGGGACTTCCGGCTTCGTTCTTGGCATCCGCTCTTGGATGATGTGGGCTACGATGGCGACACCGGCGTGGGCTGGCGACGCATGTCCTTGCAACGCGACCCCTGGTTGGCGGACCATGCCATTGCGGGAACCCCCGTTCTTCCCGGCGTTATCGGCCTGGAATTGATGGCAGCCGCAGCATTGGTGGCCTATCCCAAGGGACACTACCTCGGCGCAGAGGACGTGCTCTTCAACGCCCCGCTCAAGCTGCATCGGGACGAGCCGGTGGAGGTGGAAGTCCGGGCCACTCCCCTGGGGGATGGCGTGTTCCAGTGTACGCTCTCCTCCCGACGCACCGCGAAGACCGGGCGTTTGCTGGTGACCGAGCACTTCTCGGCGCGGATCCACCTGGAAGATACCCCGTTGCTCGCGGATCTTCCCGCGGCCTTCCTGCCGGAGGAGCCCATCGAAAGTGCGGAGATCTACCGGCGCTTCTTCCATGGGCCCCGCTTCCAGGTGCTGCTTGGGGTGGAAGCCCTGGCGGTGCAAGGAATTCAGGCGGTTGGACGTGTGGATCATCGGCCTATTGCCGACGCGTTGCTCTCCGCGCCGCTGGTGCTGGAGGCGGGTATGCAGGCCGCCGGTCTGCACCGGATGGTCTTTGAAGAGATGCTGGCGTTGCCCGCAGAGATCGGTGCGATCAGCCTGCTGAAGGAGAACCTGGAGATGGAGAACCTGACCATCACCGTGTGGAAGCGGGGAGAGGTGTACGACATCGATGTAGATGATGTAGAAGGTCAGGTTTTACGGGTGCGGGGCTTCCGCATGATCGACCTGGGACCCCTGGCCGACGGCGGGCGCTTTGCGCCTCCCGAAGGTGGCTGGGCGTCGGTGGGGGTCGCCTCCGCCGCCGAGGGCAACCTGCTGCCGGATGTGGAGAAAGAGGCGCTGGGAAGCCGTGGACTGCCGCGTCGTCGGGCGGATCGCCAGGCCGGGCAGCTCGCGGGGCTTCGGGCGCTGGCGCCATGGGGGGGCGGACGTCTGCGCCGCGATGCGGCCGGCGCGCCCGTGGTGGAGGATACCGACCTGGGGCTTTCCCTCAGCCACCAGGACGGCCGCGCCCTGGCCGTGGTGATGCCACAGGCAAGGGTGGGGGTGGACATGGAGCAGGTTTGCCGCCGAGATCCGGCCTTCCGGCGGGAGTGGTTCACCGAGGAGGAGTGGCCTCTGGTGGCGGAGGATCAGAGTCTGACCGCCGCCTGGGCCATCAAAGAGGCGGTGCTGAAGGCGCTAGGGGTGGGTCTGAAAATGTCCCCCCGCGAGGTGCTTCTGCGCGGTTGGTCGCCACTTCGGGTGGAATTGTGCGGTGAAG
>JBEIQS010000257.1:0-7453 GCA_040376425.1 Alphaproteobacteria bacterium
CATCGCCAAAAATATACTGGAAACCGTCACTTCGGCCGCCCAGCCGGTGAGCTCGCGCAGCAGCGCGGTCACCCCCACACCCAGAAGGGCGCCCAAGACACCCCCCAGTACCGACAGCACCACCGCCTCTACCAAAAACTGCGCGAGTACATCCCGGCGGCGCGCGCCCAAGGCACGGCGAATGCCGATCTCCCGCGTGCGCTCGGTCACCGACACCAGCATGATGTTCATGATCCCGATCCCCCCCACCACCAGCGACACACTGGCGACGACCAACAGCAGCAGGGTCATCACCCGGGTGGTGCCCTGCGCCAGCTCGGCCATTTCCCGCTGGTCCTTGATGGTGAAGTCGTCGGGATCTTTGGGGCTGAGCCTGTGATTTTCACGGAGAATCACCGCAAGTTCACGACGTGCAGCGTCCACCCGCGCCGGGTCGGAGGCGCTCACCAGGATCTGCCCCAGGAAATTGCGGCCGGCCATCCGGGTCTGCACCGTGGTGGAGGGCATCAGGACTACGTCGTCCTGATCCGCACCGTCCACGGTGGGACCCTTTTTGGACAATACCCCAATAATTTCCACAGGAATCTCGCGGATGCGCACCGTGCGCCCCACCGCGTCCTCTTCTCCGAACAGCGCCTGAGACACCGTTTGTCCCAAAACCGCAACCTTTCGACGGCTCTGAAATTCCGATGCATCGAAATAGCGACCGCTCTGCACCTCCCAGGAGCGGATCTTCAGGTAGTCGGCGGACACCCCCAAGGCCTGGGTGCGCCAATTGTTGGGGCCCGCCACCACGCGACTGGGTGCCACCAGCACCGGCGTGATCGCCGAGATTTCCTGGGCCTCTTTTTGAAGGCTCTCCAGATCATCCATGGTCAGGGTCATCTGGCTGCCCGCCCCGCCGCTGACCCCGCCGGTGCGGGTCGCTCCCGGCGTGATCACGATGAGGTTCGTACCCAGGCGAGAGACTTTGGCAGTGACTTCCTTTGTCGCTCCCTGTCCAATCGCCACCATCACCACCACTGACCCTACCCCGATGACCACGCCCAGCATGGTGAGCACCGAGCGCACGGCGTTGCGACGCACCGAGCCCACGGCCATGGAGACAAGGCTGGTAAACTTCACGAGGCACCGGAATTCAGACGGTCCTCTACGATTTGACCATCTTTGAGCACCACAATCCGGGAGCAATGTGCAGCAATCTCTGGCTCGTGGGTGACGATGATCAGGGTGCGCCCCTGCGCGTGCAGCGCGCCGAAGAGGGCCATGATCTCCTGGCCCATGTGAGAGTCCAGGTTTCCCGTCGGTTCATCGGCGATGAGCAGGGCGGGCTCGGTGACCAGCGCGCGGGCCACGGCCACCCGCTGCTGCTGCCCGCCGGAGAGCTGGTTGGGATGGTGGTTCATCCGATGACCCAGCCCCACCTGCTCCAGGGCGGCCCGAGCGCGGGCCTCCGGGTCGGCGTAGCGATGGGCGCGATCGTAGAGCATGGGCAGGATCACGTTCTCCAACGCGGAGGTGCGTGGGAGCAGATTAAATCCTTGAAACACAAATCCCAGCTTCTGGTTGCGGAGGTCGGCCAGGGCATCGTCCTCCAGGCTGCCCACATCCACACCTTCGAGGAGGTAGGTTCCGGAGCTGGGCCGATCCAGGCAGCCGAGGATGTTGAGCAGGGTGGACTTGCCCGAGCCGGAAGGCCCCATGATGGCCAGCATTTCTCCGCTTTCTACGCGCAGGTTCAGTCCTTTCAGGATGGGGGTTACCCCGTCGGCGCCCGCCAGGCTCCGACACAGGTCCACCGTCTCCACCACCGGCCTTGCCCCGGTCAAAAGCCTCCTCCACGAAAGCCACCCGCTGTCTTGGCGGCGCCAAAGGGGCTGCTGCTGGTGCCCGTCACAGCCTCCGCGCCGATCACCAGGGTCATTCCTTCGGAAATCCCCTCCCCCCGCACCTCGGTACAGGTGGAGCCGCGCAGACCGGTCTCCACCGAAAGGCGGGCCAGCGCCGCCCCTTCTGCCACCCAGATGGTGCCCGTTTTGCTGCGGCCCTTCCCACGACCGCCCCCCTCCTCGGGAAGACTCTGGCCGGGCGCCAACATCGCCGCCTCCGGACGAAACCGCAGCGCCGCATTGGGGGCACAGAGGGCGCCCTTCACTTCGTCTACCAGAAACTCCAGAGAGGCCGTCATGCCCGGACGCAGCTTTCCTTCCTGGTTTTCTACCGCTACCACCGTTGGATAGGTCACGACGTTGTCCACCAGCTTGGACTGCAAGCGCAGTAGCTGCACCCGTCCGGGAAAACTCTGGCCCGGCCAGGCCTGTACGGTGACGTCGACCGTCTGGTCGGGCTTCACCCGGCCCACGTCCGCCTCGTCCACACTGGCCAGCACCTGCACCTGCGCCAGATCTCCTGCCAACACAAACAAGGTGGGGGCAGAGAAGCCTGCATTTACGGTCTGTCCTACATCCACGTCGCGGCGCACCACCACACCGTCGATGGGGGCCAGAATGTCGGTATAGTCCAGGTTTCGCCTTGCTCTGCGCAGTGCGACCTCGGCCGATTGACGCTCGGCCTGATCGACCGCCCAGTCCGCTTGCGCCAGCTCCAGCTCACGCGCGGTGGCCGCTCCCTGGGTATGCAAGTCTTCTACCCTCTCTTTTTCCAAGCGACTGCGCTGCTCGGAGGCCCGGGCGGAGGCGAGGCGCGCCTCGGCCGCATCCACGTCCGCGCGGGACAGTGTGGGATCAATACGGGCAAGAAGCTGCCCTTTTTTCACGCTGTCGTTATAGTCCACCAGACGTTCTGCGACGATGCCGCTGACCTGGGTGCCCACCTGGACGGTGGTCACCGCCTCCACGTTTCCAGTGGCGGTGACCAGCGAGCGCACATCCGTTCGGTCCAACGTAGACGTTTTCCATGTCCACGCGGGATTTTCCTGGTGGGTCCACCACCAGATACCCGCCCCGGTCGGAGCCAGCACCAAGAGGCCGAGAAGAGGAAGGCTACGGAAGCGCATGCCGACCCGCTTTAACGCGAGGGCTCCCGGGTCGATGTCACAAGGTACAGGTACTCCTTGTTGGTAACGTGGCTTACTTTTCCCACCCGCTCGCCGGAGGGATTGTAGATGCCGATGCGTGCGCCCACATAGCGTCGAAAATCATGTTCGATCACCTGGACTTCGCCACGCTCCCCCAGCATCGACTCCATGTCCGCCCGCGAGATGAAGCCCTCGTTGCTGAAGGAAACCAGGAGGTTGGGGGCACGCGCCGCCCGAATGACGGCCCGGAGCGCGCCGAGGATGCCGGGCCGGGAGTTGAAGGCCGAGCTGCGCTGGCGACAGTCCACACGCTTGCGTGCCACCCCGTAGACCTCCGGGTGGTCCCAGCGCACGAGGCTCTCCCAGATGTGGTAGTTGCCCAAATATTTGTGTTGATTGTACGGTGGGTCGATGTAGATAAGGTCCCCCTCCAACTGCTGCACCGCCTCCAGCGCGTCCAGGGCGTGCGCGCGTCCCGGCCCGTAGGGGGAGCGAGGAAGAAGCTGCGGAAGGCGCAGCTCCAGCTCTTTTTGGGAGCGCGGCGACCAGGCTTTCAGGTAGGCCATCTGAATCCCGGTGGTGCTGTCCACCCGGTCGGCGGCCTCCATCAGCGCCACCAGAATCACCGCCTCCAGGTCGGGATCCAGGGACATTTTTGCGATCTGGTCCCGAATCGCGTCGATCTTCTCGCCGTTTCGGGGCTGGAAGAAGCGGGCCTGGACGCAGAAATTCTCGGTGAAGTAGCCCGCCTTTCCGGGAAGGCTGCGCAGCTCCGCCAGCACGCGCTCGGCCTCGGCCGCGCGATCGTCGTCCGCCTGGATGTAGCAGCGCGCCAGAGTGGCGGCATAGGCATTGTGATCGTTGGAAAGAACCTGATAGCCGACAGCTTTCAGTGCGTGGCCGACCCTGCTGGTCCCCGAAAAGAGATCCACGACGCTGCGCACCCCTTCCAGACCCTGAACGGCCTGAATGATGGCAGGAAGCAGCACTCTTTTCGAGCCAAGGTACTTGATCACGGAACGGTCTAACATGCGAGCGGGGCGATGGGCCACCGGACCCTGATCCAGATGTCTCGCTGCTTGCCGTACCTCAAACTGCTATGATCGAAAATCCGGAGATACACCATGCTGCTCAGCCTGCTTCTGGCCTGCCCCACCAACGAACCCACCAAAGAAGAAAGCAACCTTTGCGGCACCATTGTGCGTCCCGTCGGGGTGACGGACGAAGCGAGTGTGTTCGTGCTGAACGTGCTGGAAGGCGAAACTGCCTGTATCGGCGGGGACACTGGCGAGCAGGGCTGGTGGGGCGATGAAGAGGTACGCCCCACCCCAGACGGGAATTTCTTTGAGGCCGAAGTGCCGGTGGGTAGCTACGGCGTGGAGGTCATCGCCGGAGACTACTCGGGCTGTGCGGCGGCCGATGTCACCGGCCCCGAGACCTGCTCCGCGGACATCACGGTGGAGCTGGAAGAAACCATGTATGTGGACAAGCCGAACGTCTACCTCTACCCCCCCTCCCCCACCGAGATCCAGGTGCAGATTCCTGCCTGGCGCAAGATCACCGCCGCCGATCCGGCCTACCCCGTGGAAGGCTGGCGGGTCACCGCATGGCCGGACGGGCTCTTGGACACCGATGATGGCGAGCGGGACTTCCTCTTCTACGAGCTGGCTTTTCCACCGGAGCGCTTCCAACGCGAGGCGGGCTGGTGTGTGCGTGGAAATGTAGCGCAGGCTACCATTGAAGATGCAATGGCCGACCTGGGCTTCCTCTCCAACGAGATCGCCGACTTTTCTGAGGCCTGGGATGCGAGTTTTCCGCGGGCCCGCTGGATGACGGTGTACCCGCAACTGGACGATCTCTCCCGCCTGAACATCCACCCGGAGCCCGAGCACCTGCTCCGGGCGTGGTTCCTGGTGACCGAGGGCTGCGCCCGCGTGAAGGCGCCCGAGCTGCCCGCGGTGGAGCGCACTGGCTACCACGCTTCCGAGTGGGGGGTGGCCTTCCTATCACCCCTGGATCGCCCGGAAGTGATTGTGGACGGGTGGCGCTAGACTGAATAGTGTTGGGAATGGTCACCAGCAATTCCAGCAACGAAGCCCTGATCCAGACCTTTTACTCCGCCTTTCAGCGCCGCGATGGGGCGGCGATGGCGGCCTGCTATCATCCCGAGGCTGAGTTTTCGGACCCGGTGTTTCCGGGCCTCAAAGGCTCGGAACCGGGCGAGATGTGGAAGATGCTCTGTAGCCGGGCGGCAGACCTTAAGGTGGAATTTTCCGCCGTACAGGCGGATGAAACGAAGGGCAAGGCCCATTGGGAGGCCTGGTACACCTTTTCCGCGACGGGGCGGAAGGTCCACAACATCATCGACGCGGAGTTCGAGTTCAAGGACGGAAAAATCCTCCGCCACCGCGACAGCTTTGACTTCTGGGCCTGGAGCCGCCAGGCGCTGGGCCCGGCGGGCTGGGTGGCAGGCTGGAGCAGTGTGCTCCAGAACAAGGTGCGCGCTCAGGCCGCCAAGGGCCTGAGCATCTGGATCGCCAAGGCTCAGGAAGCCAGGTAGCGCCGGAAGAAGGCGACGGTACGGCCCCAGGCCAAGGTCGCATTCTCCGGACTGTAGACATCCGGACGGGTGTTGTTCACGAAGGCATGCTCGGCATCGTAGAGGTGCAGCTCCATGGTGCGACCACGGGCAACCAGCGTGTCCCGGATGGTCCCGGCGAGTTCCGGCTTCGCCCAGGGGTCCGTCTTGGAAAAGTGCGCCTGGACAGGCGGGGTTTCGGCCTTGGTCCAGTCCACATAGGTGGCCGGGGGTAGCCCGTAAAAGGCCACGGCTGCGGCAAGGCCAGGAAGGTTCGCGGCACAGTAGAGGGTGCCGGCACCACCCATGCAGAAGCCGGTGATGCCCACCTTGCCATTTCCCCGAGGATGTCCCTTGAGAAAGTCAAGCGCTCCCCCGATGGTCTGCGCCGCCTCGGTCCAGGACAGGGCCTGCATCAGCTTGCTGGCGCTGTCCGGATCCTTGGCCACCTCACCCTTGTAGAGATCCGGGGCAAGGGCCACAAAACCCGCGACGGCCATCCGGTCCACCAGATCCTGAATGTGGGCATTCAAGCCCCACCACTCATGAAGCAGGATTACCGTTCCCACTGCTTTTTCCCCGGGCGGCAGCGCCAGGGCCGCCTGAAACTCCCGACCATCCCGCGCCTTCAGCTTGATCATCTCGGACATCTATCAGCTCCCGGTAGCAATTTTGTTCAGCTTGTTCCAACTCTTTTGGTAGGCCTTCAACGCGGTCTCCAACAAGTGAAGGGTGGACTTCAGCCGGAGAAGGGTCGCGACTGCCTCTTCCACATCCTCCATATCCAGACCTTTTTGCAGCCGCAGCTTCCGATCCGCGAGGGTCTTGAGATCCAGACCGATCTGTACGGTGTGGCTCTGAACCACCTTGATGCGGTCTTCCATGGGTTGCCGGAGTGGTGCCAGGATCTGCGCCACCGCGTCCCGCTCAAGCTGGTCGGGTCCACTGGAGAAGAAGCCCCCGGTCTTGGAAAAGACCGGCATCGGCGGCATCACCTGCTCGGTCTCGTTCTCAAAGGCGGCCAGCTTTTCAAGGCGACCACCAAAGGCTTCCAACGTCGGTACCACACAAAGTTCTGGCAGCGAGTTGATATCGTTTCTCCTTGCATTCAGAGCATTCGTCAATGCCGGTGGCAAGGGATCAATGACGCCCTTGGCGGCCTGCAAGCTGGTGCCGAAGTGGGCGGCCTCTTGCTTCCACCCCTGGATGGTGGGGAAGGTGGGGGTACTGAAATAGTCGGTGTGTGCCTTGGCAATCCGCTCGTTGGCCTTCACCAGCTTGACCATGGCGATGCTGATCTGCGCCTGCGTGTTGAGCACCGACTTCTCATGCACCCGCAGGATGCGCATGCCGGCCTTCAGCTCGTCGCTATCGGCCAACGCGCCAGCTACACCCTGGATGCTGGTACGGATGGACGCTTCGCGGCTCGTCGCGTCCGACAGCCGCTTTTCGAAGGCCTGCAGCGCCTTGCTGTTCCGGAAGATCCCCTCTGGCCGCTTGACCTGAGCCTTCTCGGCCTTGGTGTCCTGGGAGAGATCCTTGTAGAGGACGCGTATCATCGTGAGCTGGTCGATGGCGTTGGACTTGCGCGTCAGGGCCTTCTCGATGTTGACCTTGGCGCCCTCCATATCTGCCCGATCCTCCGGCGTTGCGGTGACCATGGCTTCGGCCAGATCCACCAGACGCCCCTGGGCTTCGGCATCCAAATCCTGAATCTTTTCAATGAGATTCTTGGAAGTAGCGTGAAGTCCCCTGAGGGTTTTCAGGAGCTCTTCAGGCTCCTCACCGGCCTTTCTCGTTTCGTCGATGTCCTCGGCAGAGTAGCGGGCTTCGGTGGC
>JBEIQS010000385.1:0-3416 GCA_040376425.1 Alphaproteobacteria bacterium
AATCCGCTGGCGTACCACGTCCGATATACCGGGATAGATCAGGCTGATCCGGCTTTCCAGAGAGGCCGCGACCGTCAAGTCGCCTATGAGAACGTCAGCCTGAGGAACAAAGGCGACGTAGTTCGCGTCCCCCTGCTGGTAAGGGTCAATCCGCTGCCGCTGGTCCGTAAGAAGGATGCGTCCGGCATCGGGCTTCCGGAGGCCCGCGAGCATCTCGAGGAAGATGCTCTTACCGCAACCAGCACGGCCCATAATGGCGCAAATGCGGCCCCGCCCCACTCGGGCGAAGGCCCCATCGCTGAGAGTTTTGTTGCCAAGGCGAATGTCCAGCCGGGTGCTCTCTAGGTCCAAGCCCACGGCTCCCTTAACGCCCCAAAACATCGAAGGCGTGAACGAGAGACGGGCCGGCTTGACCCCCTCCACACCCTGGGCCCCCAGTTCGACTGTGTCGAAGAACGACACCTCCATCCACCGTCCCGGAGTGGCTCGCAATTGGTTGATCCACGTCCCGCCCTCACTGCCCTCGTCTCTGATGAACAGGCGCCCATGCAGCTTCCGAATCGTCGCGTGAAACGCGGACCGCCCCGGCCGCGCATTCAGGGCCACGTCGTTCGACGGATCTGTGCCGATGGTTTGGGTCCAGTCGCTCATCAACGATTCCTCAAGTTTTCGATGAGACGGGTCGCCTCCTTATCATCCTCAGGGTGGCTCTTTTGGTACGACTTTAGAAAGGTCATCATGTCCTGCTTTGTTTGTTGGGGGATGCCCCTGTTACCGAGTCCGTTGATCCGGGTCTTGAGGGCTTCAAACGTTCTCTTTTCCGTCGAGGCTGCATCTGGCGGCGGCGGACTCTGCGGACTCTGCGGTTCTGACGGGGACGGGGACGGGGTAACCGGCGCCTTCGGGGCGGGCGCGAGATCAACCGCATCCACCGGCTTCGGGGTGGGCTTGGGCGCGTTGTCAATTTTCCAAGCTGCCTGCCGTGCCAAAGCCGACGCGAGCGCCTCTTTGTAACGCGAGCTGCGGATAACTTCCGGATCAGCTGAAGTCGAGGGGGGGGTCTCGGATGGCGTATATCGGTTCAACTCCATTACGGCCTTCTCCACCTTTCGCTCCATGATTACCCTCTGTGCCGCCCCAATCTCGCCGTCGAGTTGGGAATCCGGTTCCTGTTTGGTGCGCTTCAGATGCTGGTTCAGGGATTCAAGCTCCAGACGCGCTGTAGCAAAGTCCCCCTTTTTGATAGCCTCACGGGCTCGACCACGGAGGCGCTCGGAAGCGTCCTCCAAACTCTTGATCTTCCTCTCCCCCTCGAAACGCGTGGAATCGGTCTCGTATTTCTTCACGGCCAGAAAGCGGCGAATGCCAAGCACATCTTCATTTTCAATCGCTTTCTTGAGCTCAGCTCGCCACTCGAACTGCTGCTTCCCATCGGAGGTAGACCGCCCCACCAAATCCCGGGCTTTTGAAATGATCTCAGGATCGCCCATTGTGTCGGTTTTGGCCTCCTGCCAAACCACAAGGGCCTCCTTCAGCCGCTCGACATCCCCCAAACGGATCCCGTCCGCCACCTTTTCAGCCGCCTGATGGGCACCTCGGACCGATTTATAAAGAGCATCTCCTGCCAAAGAAGGATTTGTGCTCACCAGCTTCCAGGCGTCCTCCAAGCGCCCATCCTTGAGGGCCTGCTGCACATCCTTATCCAGTCGCGGTTTCTGCTGTTCCTCCTTTATCAGGCGGCGCTCGGGGGCGTTAGTCGGCGCCTTGACGCCGGCAGCCCCTGGCCCCACCCCGTTCCTCACGCCCGAGGGGGCTGCGCTGGGCGTCGGGGCGACAAGCTCCCCCTTCCTCACCGGCACCTCTGGCTTCGAAAGGGAGACGTTAGTCTCACCCGGCGGGTGAATCGCCATCGGCGGCTCTACGGTCTTCCTTTTGACCAAGTATAGGGACACCCCTAGCACAGCCGCAGCACCGCCGGCCGCGAGGGGCACCCAAGGCACGCCGCGTTTGGCCTTGGGAGGCAACCTTTCAACGGTAGATTTTCCCGACTCCCGCAACTGAACAGGAGAAGGCGCACGCTCGGGTGCTGGCGGCGGCGGAGTCGCAAGTTTAGACGCCACGCGCGGGGGCTCCGGGGTTGGCTTTTGCGCGGGTGACGACTCCGGCGCCAGCGGAACTGAGGGCGCTGCCGCTGGCACGTTCCCCCAGTTGGCTGGCAGTCGGGTCGTGGCAGGTCCGGCCACCGGCCTCTTGGACTCCACCTCCGGGGCGGGCTCGGCCTTCGCCTGTCCCGACACCTCGATAAAGAAACTCAACATCTCGCCAGCATTGGCGAAACGGTCTTCATGGTAAGCCGTGGACCTCTCGTAAAGCTGGTCCCACCACGGGTCCAGCTTGTAGTGAGACCGAAGCAACTGGCTCGGCTTCGCTGCCCCAACCCTCCGGCTGCCTGTCAGCATCTCCAGCAATAGAATTCCGACCGAGTAGACATCCGTGGAGTAGTTGGCCTCCACCGACCCGCTCAGGAGCTCCGGGGCCATATAGTCAGGGGTCCCAGCCGCCGCTGACGCACCGCTCGTCTGAGTGGCGTTCATCATCGACTGAGCCCCTAGGCCCATCACCACCACCTCGGACATCTGGCTCATGTCCCCGCCAGGCCGAGCGCCGGACATCACCAAGCCGAAGTCGCCGATCTTGGCAGCCTGCGGCGTCATCAGGATGTTCGAAGGCTTGATGTCCCGGTGGACCCGACGACGGGAATGGGCGTAGTTGAGGCCCCGAAGGATGTCGTGGAGAATCGGGATCGCATCCTTTGGAGGCACCCGAAGCGAGCAGGCAATTATATAGTCAGTCAGCGTAACGCAGGTATCTCCACCACAGGGGCGACCCTCTATCAGCTCCATCCGAAGGTACATTCGGCCGTCCACTTCGCCACAGTCGTCTACACGGACGATGTTGGGATGGTCGAGGTTCCCAGCCTCGCGGCCCTCGCGTCGAAATAGGTTCCGAGCTTTTTCATCTTGGCTGAGCTCTTTGGAGATGAGCTTCAGAGCGAACCTCTTCCCTAGAAGGGTGTGCAGGACCTCATAAACCTCCCCCATACCACCTCGCCCCAAAAAGCGGACGACCTCATAGGGGCCAATGCTGACACCATCTGCAAGCGATCCTAAACCGACACCCTGGATGTCGGTTTCAGCCTGCGTGCGAGTTGTTTTTGTAGCCACGGCCATTCAGACCGGAAGTAGCGGAATGATGGAATGCCCGCGGCGAAAACCACGGGCATTCCTACTAACCCAGGATACGAACGAAGATTGGTCAGAAGCCGCGGCGCAATCCGATAAAACCTCCAACCGCCTGATAGTCGGTGTGGTCCACGTTTAATATTGCTCCAACCTCCAAACCCAAGTTCTTTGTCA
>JBEIQS010000357.1:0-4186 GCA_040376425.1 Alphaproteobacteria bacterium
CTGTTTGAGGGTAGTATCGCGACCGCACTCTATCTGAACACCGAGGACCAAGACAATGATTGAGAAAATTCTCGAGATCCTTCGCGACCTCCCCGACGCCTGCGCCCGGGCGCGTGCAAAGCAGTCCCTGCCCGATGATCCCTACCTGAGCTACCAGGTGGCACGCCTGGACCATCCACTTGTGGGGGTCCACAAGTCCCTGCCCGAAGGCGACCTGAACATACTGATGAGCCAAGAGGGCACACTCTATGCCGCCTATTGGGAAAAGGATGCCGAGGAGCTGGGGATCCACGGCTACCACATGCTGGTCACCCGGTACTTCGAGGCCGCGATCGCCCTTGCTGCCTTGCCGGACAGCCCCTTTGGAAAGAGAACGGTGGACTTGAGCTGGATGCGAGAGATGATGCCGGGGGAAGAGTCGGAGGGAGCGGAGGTCGCCGAAGGCACTTCCGATTTGATATCTACTATACAATCAGAAGCCACTTCTGATTCAGAAGTGAATTCAGACCACCCTCCTGATCCGGCGGAGATCGAGCGAATCCGCAGGGAGCGTGAGTTGTATTGGGAGGATTTTGATGAGGAGCTGGGGCAGGTGGATCCTCGGGCGCGGCAGTGGCGGGAGGCGATCGAGGCCTCGGTGGCGGATGCTCCACCGGAGCAGCGGGCGACCGAGGCGCCCTTCCGCAGTCTACTCTACGACATCCCCCTCTGCGGGGACCGGCCCAAGCTCAACCCGGAGGAAGAGGCAGCCCTGCGCGCCACCTTTGAGGCCGCCCTGCGTGCGGTGGTGTAGGGTGGAGCCCCGTTTCGAAAAAAGTTTGGGGAATAAGGGGAGTTCTCTCCATACCATGCAAGGCGCGTGCGCCCAAAGCGGCGCAAGCGCCCGTGTTGGCAAAGGGCTGTGTCGCACCGGAACGAAAAAAAAACTTGAACGGCACACAGAAAAGCCGTATAAACCGAAGGCGAGGCCCCGATGCTCTTCTTGCTGTTGATGGGATGTCTGTACGATAAGGACCGTTTGGACTGGGTATACACGCAGTTGGAAGACGACGACGGGGACGGCTACCGCGAGATCGATGGCGACTGCGACGATACCAGTTTTGCGGTACATCCGGGGGTAGACGAAATCTGCGATGGGCTGGACAACGACTGCAACGGCGACGCGGACGGCGACGCGCTGGACATCCGCGCCTGGTTCCAGGACCGGGACCAGGATGGCTATGGCAACGACGATGTGTCGCGTCTTTCCTGCGACGCGGTGCCCACCTATTCGGAAGAAAACGGCGACTGTGACGACGACGATGCAAATGTGCATCCCGACGCGGAGGTGATCTGCGGGGAGCCCGGCGATCGCAACTGTGACGGGGTGCCGGAGGACGAGGATCTGGACCAGGACGGCTGGGCGCGCTGCGAGGACTGCGACGACCTGGAGCGGACGGTGAACCCGGGCGAGGTGGAGGTCTGCAACGAGTTCGACGACAACTGCGACGGCCAGATCGACGAGGTGGGGGCCCTGGAGACCACCTGGTACCCGGACGCAGATGGGGACGGCTACGGCGACCCGGAAGGCGCGGTGGTCTCCTGCGCGCGCCCGCAGGGCTACACTTTTGACGGAGGCGACTGCGACGACCACGACAATGACATAAATCCGGGGGAGTCGGAGGTCTGCGGGAACGGCGCCGATGACAACTGCAACGGGGCGGCGGATGGGTGCCGGTTGGAGGGAGAGCTGGAGGTGGGGGCGAGTTTTGTGGGGGCCGGGATCGGGTGGGTGCAGACCCTTTTTCCGTTCTATGCAGCGGGGGACATGGATGGGGATGGGGCTTCGGAGTTGATGTTTGGGGGGGAGGGCTACTTTATTGTGCATGGTAGTCCCTATGGTGCTGGTGTTCAGGATGTGGATCAGGGCTACCGGCTGCGGGTGACCGGTACTTCGGCGGTCTTTGGTCGAGCCGGCACACATGTAGGGGATGTGACCGGTGACGGATTGGCGGATGTGGCGTTACCCGACCACACAGAGGAGAATGATGCAGGTGGCAACGGGGTTATCTACATCCTGGACTCCAGCCATCAGGGCGACTTGACAGCCGCAGGCATTCGTGCGGATGGGGTGACAAATCTGCCTTTCTCCCAGCTCGGCCTTTGGACTTCGACGGGCGATGTGGCGGGTACGGGAAGCCAATTGCTGGTGACGTCTATGGAGGGCTTTGACGGGTCTACCCTAAGCCATGCGACACTGTGGGGACTGCCACTGCCCCTCACATCTACCTCTGCAAGCGGCCGGAAGGTGTCAACGTGAATGAGACAGAAGAGCGAAAAGTTTAGCGAAGTACGAGCGCCGTGGCGGTGCCGACGTCGCTGCAGGGCGTGCTGTCCGGGCTGACGGGACTGCCGGGTCATGGGGACAGGCTGTGGACAACACTCGCAGGGCTCCTGTTCCCCACAACCTGACCCCAAGCCCCTGGACAACCCCAGAGCGGGTTGCCCACAGTCCCTTGGACAACCCCAAAGCGGGTTGCCCACAGCCCGGCCCGCACCAGCCATCATCGACTCCTCGTTTCTTCGGAATTCTGAACCGGAGCAGCTTCGACCTTCGGTCGATTTATCCAGACGGAAGTCGGCAGTGCAGGAACCTTCGGCGGGCCGTGGACGAAACGCTCCGGGTGGGCCGCGTAGGCATCGTTCAGCACACGCTGGCGGGCCTCCAACCGGACAACGGCATGTCCAAAGTGGACATCTGCCGGAACCAGGTCCGCGATCCCACTGTGGTGATGCTCGTGGTTGTACCACTGCTCGAAGCTCACAAAATGGGTACGGGCGTCCTGAAGGCCCCCGAATCGCTTGGGGAAGTCCGGCCGATACTTCAATGTCTTGAACTGGGCTTCAGAATAGGGATTATCATTGGAGACATGGGGACGGGAATGCGTTCGGGTGACGTCGAGGTCCACGAGGAGCTGAGCGACCGTGTTCGACCTCATGGAGGAGCCACGGTCGGCATGAATCGTGAGCCGGCCGCGCTCGATATTCTGGCGTTTACAGGTCACATGGATCAGCCGCTGGGCCAGTTCAGCGCTCTCCCGGTGCGCGACCATCCAGCCAACAATGTAGCGGCTGAAGATGTCGATGATGACATAGAGCTGAAAATAGCTCCACTTCTCCGGCCCCTTCAGCTTCGTGATGTCCCAGCTCCAGACCTGGTTGGGGCGTTCGGCCAGCAGCTCCGGAGCCGCATAGGCGGGATGGCGCAGCTGGTTCCGGCGCTCGCGGACCTCCTGATTGTCCCGGAGCACCCGGTACATGGTGGAGACGGAGCAGAGGCGGATCCCCTCGTCCATCAGCGTCGCCGCCACCTCCTTTGGCGCCTGATCGACGAAGCGATCCTCATGCAGGATCTCAAGAACCTTTGTGCGTTCTTCGGGGGTCAGGGCGCGCGGGAAGGTCTTCGGACGGTGCGGTCCGAACACCGGCGCCTTCCACCGATAGAAGCCGGCCCGGGACACGCCAAGGGCCAGGCAGGCATCGACCACACCGATCTCGGGTACGGCCCGGGCGACACTCTGCATCAGGACTGCTCGCCGGGCGAGCCTTTCGCCACAATCTCCAGGAGGATCGCCACTTTTTTTTGGAGATCGAGCATGGCCTCCGCGCGACGCGCCCGAGCCTCCAGCCTGCGGTTTTCTTTCTCCAACTCGGCGATACGATCATCGCGCGTATCCGGCCCCGGTCGAGGAGTGGGCCCCCGACGCCTGGTTTCTCCAGCAAGATCGCCATTGGCGAGGGCAGATCTCCATCCTATGAGCGTTGAGTGGTAGAGGCCCTCCCGACGAAGGAGCGCCGAAACGGCCCCGGGCTGGCTGGCAGCAGCAGCGGCTTCCTGGAGAATCCGGCGTTTGAACTCTGCGGAAAAGGTCCGTCTTTGGGCCCGATGGGGTACTTCTGTGGCAGGTGGCGTTGGGATGGGGGAAGACATTTTGAGCCTGATCCGGGGGTGCCCTGTTCTGTAAACTACGACAGGTGAGCTGTCTCATCCACCTTGACACGTAGGGGCGCGCAGGCCCTTCTGCATACCCCAACCAACTCCGGTCAGATGGTTGCGTATGTGCTGAGCACCGAAGACGTGAATGTAGACGGCCAGAATGATCTATACGTTCTAATGGTAAATCCGGTGACGGAGGAGCTTACCTAC
>JBEIQS010000077.1:0-24388 GCA_040376425.1 Alphaproteobacteria bacterium
GCTTTCCATCATCACCATCTCCGACGAGATCGACTACAGCCAGGTGACCACCACCGAGTTCGTGAATTTCCTCACCGGACTTAAGGCGGGCACCAACAACGTGGTCACCTACTCCTCCATTGTGGGCCTCTCCAACAACGACTGCAGCACCGCTGAGCGGGGGACTGGCTACCTGGAAGTCACCCGGCAGGTGGGGGGCATCGAGTGGTCCATCTGCACCAGCGACTGGGCCGGCCTTCTCGAAGAGCTGGGCTTGCAGGCGGCGGGCTTGAAGCGCGAGTTCTACCTGTCTTTGGCCCCGGTCGAGGACAGCATCGAAGTCAAGGTCAAAGGCGACGATACCTACGATCCCGCCTCGGACACCTGGACCTACGATCCGGCGCGCAACAGCGTGAAGTTTGACGCCTACATCCCCGCCCCCCTGTCGGTCGTGGAAGTGACCTACCTGCCCCTGGCCACCGCGGCCGAGGATGCGGGCGAAGAGGTCACCGAGTAGAACCCTTGCGCAGCTCCGGCTGTCCATCCACCACCCAAAGCTCGCTGTGGTGGTGCAGCCGGTCGCCAAGGTTTGCGTAGAGCCCGCCGGGAAGCTGCACAAGCTCCGGGTGGTGGCTGTGGCCGAAAGCCACCAGATCTACCGCCTCCTCCCTCAGAATTTCCTCTGCCAGCCGATGCTGGGCCGCGAGGAGCTGGGGGTGGGCTGGGCGATAGCTGTGGGGTTTCCCGGCGATTTTCGCCAGGAGCTTCCAGCCGGGCTGCGGCCCGAGCCGGTCCATCAGGGTTGCAAAGGTCGGTCCGCGCAGAATCCGGCTGATCACCGCGTAACCCCGGGATGTGTCGGCCGCGTCGCCGTGGGCCAGGTGTACCCGCAGCCCGTCCCAGGTGTAGCGAAGGGAGGCGCCACTGTCGGCCTTTAAGTAGCTTTTCAGCCACTCCCCTGCGCGCCAGTCGTGGTTTCCGGGCACAAAGCTCAGCGGAAAGTCGGCCAGGGCCGCCACCACGGGCTTGTAGGCTGCAAAGGGCTCTCCCTGAAAATCCCACCAGTGCTGGAAGAGATCGCCAAGGATACAGAGGCGATCGACCGAGGGCAAACGGGCCAGCCAGGCGATGAAGTGGGCCTGGTTGGGATCATCGGGGCCATTCAGGTGGGCATCGGAGACCAGGACCACACGCATGGGGCTTGCTAACCTGATTTTCAGGGGGAGGGTGGTTATGCTACCGGCATGGCCCTTCCCTCCTGGCTGGTTGCCCTGCTGATCGGAATCCCCGCCTGGGAGCTGCTGCGCTGGCAGGTGCTGGGGCGGCTGCGGAGCGGCCTGGAGCAGCGGGCCCTCAGCTATGTAAAGACCCATCAAGTGCAGTTGGAAGCGGGGCGATTTCTGGATCGGATCTGGATCCAGCAGCGGCTGTTGACCGATGTGGAGCTGGATCAGGATGTGGCCGCCGCCGCGAAGGAGCGCGGGGTGCCGGTGCGAAGTCTGCAACTACGGGTGGAGGACTGGATTCGGGAGATGACCCCTGCCTTTTCCCTGGCCGCCTACTACCGCTTTGGGGCGATGGTGTCCAAGCTGGTCGTCGGCTTTGCCTATGAGCTGGTTTTTGATCGGGCGTCGTATGTGCGTGCGACCACGGGTCTGCCCGAAGGTGCCATCCAGGTCTTTGTGATCAACCACCGCTCCAATGCTGACTATATCGTTTTATCCTATGGGTTGCTGCGACATATGGCATTGTCCTATGCGGTGGGAGAGTGGGCGCGGGTGTGGCCGCTGGATGCGTTGTTCCGCTCTTTTGGCAGCTTCTTCATCCGTCGGGGCGAAAAGGATCGCCTGTACCACAAGGTGCTGGAGCGCTTTGTGCAGGTGCTGATCGCCCGCGGCGGGACGATGGGCATCTTCATCGAGGGTGGCCTGTCGCGCGATGGTTTTCTGCGCCCACCCAAGGCGGGGCTTCTGGACTACATCGTGGGGATTCGTCGGCAGTATCCGGAGCGGGAGATTGTGTTCATTCCCATCGGGCTGGCCTATGACCGGGTGCTGGAGGACCGGATGCTGTTGTCGGAGGGGGAGCGGGCGCCCGGCCTGGCGGAAAAGCTACGGTCGCTGGCGGGCATTCTGGTGAGTTTTCCGAGGATTCTGCTGGCGAACCTGTGGGGGGTGGCCACGCGGTCGCACCAGAAATTGGGCTATGCGGCGGTGGCCGTGGGACAGCCGGTGCTGCTGTCGGCCTGGGAGCAGGGACTGCCCCTGGCGACGATGCCGGAGGAGCAGCGCCGCCCGAGGGTGAAGAAGCTCGCGGCAGATTTGCTCGGTCATATTGCCACGGTGATCCCGGTGACGCCGGTGAGCCTGGTGGCGGAGGGGCTGCTGCCGGGCCCGGTGGCGACGGCGACACTGCGGGCGCGGGTGCGTGATCGCCTGACCGAGCTGCGTGCGGCCGGGCGCCCCATCGCCCGGGGAAGGGCCTTTCCGGAGGTGGAGGGCGAGGACTCGGGCATCGAGGGGCTGGACGCGGAGATTTCCTCGGCCGCGGATGCGGAGCGTACGGTGGATCTGGCGCTCCGCCTCCTGCGGCGTCGCAAGCTGGTGAGCCTGGTGGATGGGCTGTGGAGGGTGCAGCCCGGGGCGGAGGGGGTGCTGAGGTACTATGCGCGGGCCCTGGCCTGAGGATCTGTGCTATCCTCGCGGTTGAGGTGTCCGATGTGGTTCATCCTGGCCTGTACCGAATACGATGTAACGGGCACTACAAAAACGCCCGGTGCGGCGCCACCGGTCATTGAGGTGACTCCGCTTGAGGTGGATTTTGGAGCCCTGGCGCCGGGAAAAAGCGAGACGGCGAAGGTGACGCTCAGCAATGTCGGCGGCAGCCTGCTGACGCTGGGGGATCCCGAGCTGGCCGATGCGGGCGGGGTGTTTTCGATGGAGGCGCTGGGCGCGTCCGAGCTGGAGCCGGGCGACAGTACCCGGATCATGCTGGGATTTTCACCCACCGATTCCTCCTCCTCCACCGGCACGTTGCGCATTTTCAGCGATGATCCGGAAAATCCAAAGGTGGATGTGCTGTTGACCGGCGGCGGCCTGCCGCCCTCCATCACCCTGACGCCGCAGCAGCACGACTTTGGCACGCTGGAGCCGGGTAGCTCTGCCACCGTCGAGGTAACCATCGCCTCTTCCGGCAGCTCAGACCTCCATATCTCGGAAGTCCGCTATGAGTCTGGAAGTGCGGAATTACAGCTCACCAACGACGCCACCGGCAGTTGTGGGGCCCTGCCCTGGACCCTTCCCGCCGGCAGCTCCTGCGTCGCGACGGTCAGCTACACGCCCACCGATGCGTCTCCCGACGAGGGCCGCCTCTTTGTGGTCTCCGATGACCCCACCCAGCCCGAAGCCGTCGCCACGCAGATAGGCAACGGGAAGCCCTTTGCGGGCTTTTCAACGGGCTGGTACATCGTGGATGATCCGGGCATGTACGAGACCACCTCGAACGCCGGCTATGTGGTGGAGACCCACGGAGACCTGGACGGCTACTGGTACGAACCCTCCGGTGCCCACGGAATGATCGGCAGTACCGACATTCCCACTGATTTTGCAACCCTCCGAAACTACATCCTGGCCCGCGCCGGGGCGCCCACGGCGGTCAGCGGCCCGCTGAACTTTGATACCTCCTCGGTGGTGCCCTCGCTCACCTATGCCTCCTACTCCTGGATCCTCTGCGACTTCTGGTTGGATGCGACGGATGATCCTGCCCGCTACAGCATTACCAGCGGCTCCGTAGACGACGGCCTCCTGGTGATTGTCAATGGCGAGATCCTGGGGAACCTGTACCTGGGGCAGACCGGGAATTGGCCCCTTACCAATGCGGTTCCCGGTCAGGTGAACTCGCTGGTGCTGATCCTGATGGACAATGCGCAGGTCAATAAATACGCGCACGACCTGGCCTTTTACCGCGATGGGGTGATGGTGCAGTAGCGCCCCGTCGCGCTGCCCCTCTGTGGTCAGGGATAGTGCAGCAGAGTCCTGCCGTTCAACGGCTGGGTGCTGCGGTTGGTGCTGCCTTCAAAGGTCTCCTGCCAGGCCTCGGCCTGCTCTGTGGACACCGACCCATGTTGGTCCAACACAAACCAGGACACGCCCTCCGCACAGTCGGGTGTCGTCAGTGAGCCGCTGTAGTGCAGGAAGCTGCTGGTGGTGGGGACGATGTTCAGAGAGACATCCAGGTCGCAAGAGATTTCCATGCTGTGACCTGGATTATTTTGCAACAGGGTCTCTACCGCGGGGTTGCTGTCCCCGGCGTCCAGCAGCAGCCCCACCACCGCAAGGCTTCCGTCGGTACCCTTGTGTACAAAATGCAGCTCCATCGGCGAGGATTGGCCATTGACGCTGTGCTCGCTGGCGGCATGGCCGTGGAATTGGAGCAGGTACCAGGTCTTGCCATCGTAGGAGATGTGCGGATCCTGGTCGCTCTGGGTACCGGTGTAGTCCACCTCCAGGGTGTGGCCGTTGTTCAACAACTCCAGCGGAATCGCCATGTCATAGTTGGCGAATGTGAGGGGCGTGCCCCCATTCTGCACGGCCTCTGCGCTCAGGTCGACGGGGGACTGCGCGCTTCCACTGCCGCAGGTGCCATAGCCGGGGAGGGAGCCCCACAACGCCTCCCCATCCAGCTCCCCGTGGTAGCTCCACGGGGCCTTGCTGGAGTCGTGGGGATGCTCCGTGGGCGCCTCGCAGCCTTGGCTGATGCTGCTGTCATCCTGTGGATCGACGGACTCTTTCAGGTTTTCGAGGAACGCACAGCCGAGAAGGAGGATCAGGGGCATCCGATTTGTCCGGTAAGAGAAAATACTAACCCGCTCACCCTTCCCGGCCACACCGGTCAGTCCAAAGCCTCCAGAAAGGCCCGCACCGCCGGACGTTGGCGTTCGGTCCGGGCAATACAGAGATCGATCCCCTCCAACACCTGCGCAAGCGTGCGCCCGCCGCCCGGCCAACGTTTGACCTGCGGTGCAAAGAAGCTCTCCACTTCGGCGCGATGTGTGGCATCGCAGAAGGCCGATCCCAGATAGGGGAGGTAGGAGCGCGCGATGGCCGGCACCTGCGGCTCGATCTCCTTCATGTGGCTGCGCACATAGTCCCACAGCACCTGGCGGGCGATGGGGTCGCCCAGCGGGCCGAAGACCAGGCCAAAAGCCTCGCGGATATCCAGTTGTTTGGACAGGGCGAAGACCAGCCCCTGCTCCACCAGCGCCGGATCCCGGAAATTGCCCATCGCGTCCAGAATGCGGCCCCGGCGCCGCCGATCCTCCTCCTTCAACGCCTCTTCCTTCATGCGGGCAAACAGAGCGGCATCCCCGTGAGAGGCCGCCATCCGCAGGACCACCCCCACCACCTCGGGCTCCACGCCGCTGCGGTCGGCCAGCCACTGATCAGCGAGCCGACGTGCTTCCAACAGAATAGATGCTTCTTCCCCGACATCTCCGACCAGCTCCATCAGGCCGGGGCGCAGGTCGCGGGTCAGCGAGTCATCGGTCGGCTTGGGGACAAAGCTGACCTCGGCGGCCAGGGGACCGTAGTGTTGACGGATGAAGGCGGCATAGGCGGGGCGCAGGTCGGGGGACACAAGCTGGTCATCCAGACCCGCCACAATGCCCAGCGTGGCCCCCGTCAGCTCGGGCTCGCCACGCGCCAGCAGCGCGGGCAGCAGCCCCAGGATCGGCCCCGGCTCGGCGAGGCCCGCCTCCACCATCGCCTCCGCATCCCGCAGCACATTCAGCCGCTCCACCCTGCTGAGGGGCGCATCCCGCAGCACCTTCTCCACGTCGTGGTTCACGCGGTAGTAGCCGGTGGCACCGGCATTGGGGATCACCCAGGCCGGGCAGCGGTCGAGTGGAATCGTTTGTTGTGGCTGGTCGAGTACCACACAAAAATCTTCTCGACCTTCCATCCGCATACAGAAGGGCAGCGACCAGGGCTGCTCCTGGTTGCGCTCCTCTCCCAGCAAGCGGCTGGTGGCCAGCTCCAGCCGGGCCGTGCCCTCGCAGGACAGGGTCATGTCCACCAGCGGCAGGCCGGGCTGCTCCACAAAGCTGCGGAAGATGGGCTCCGTGGGCCGTCCCGCAGCTTTTGTAATCTCCGATACAAAATCGTTATAGTCCGCGTTCCCATTGGCATAGGTCTTCAGGTAGCTCTGCACCCCGGTCTGGAATTGCGGCCCCACCCAGCTCTCCACCATCTCCAGCACCGCCTGGCCCTTGGTGTAGGTGATGCCGTCGAAGGCCTCGCGGATGTCGGCATAGCTCTCCACCGGCTGCCGAATCTGCCGGGCCGACTTCAGCACATCCTGGCCCATCACCCAGGAGCGCGAGCCGACGCGGTCCACGTCCATATGCCACTCCGGCCAGAGCTGATCGACGATCTTCGTGCCGAACCACGAAGCAAAGCTCTCGTTCAGCCAGATGTCGTTCCACCAGACCGGCGTGACCAGATCGCCAAACCACTGGTGGGCCAGCTCATGCGCCATCACCTCGGCGTAGGAGCGACGGAAAAACAGGTTTTCGTCTTCCGGTTTCACCACCGTCAGGTTCTGAGACATCGTGATCATGCCCGCGTTTTCCATCGCGCCGAAAGCCACCGGCAGCGGAATGGTGACCACGTCGAGTTTTTCGTAGGGATAGGGGTAGTCCGTCCACTTTTCCATGGCCTCCAGGATCGGTCCGGTGGTCTGGACCGCCCAGCTTGCATCCGCCCCGCGCCCCTTGGGCACCGCGATGCGGATGGGAACCTGGTTTTTTCCGGCCTTCCCAGCGTCGATCACCTCGAAGGGCCCCACCGCGAGGGCCACCAGGTAGGAGGGCAAGGGCGCGGTCGGCGCAAAGTGCAGGGTCTGCATGCCCGCCGCCTCCTCCACCCCCTGCACCGGGCTGTTGCTGAACACCGCCAGCCCCGCCGGCGCGGTGATGTGCAGGGTCCAGGGCGTCTTGAACTCCGGTTGATCAAAGCATGGAAAAGCCTCACGGGCGTCTACATCTTCAAACTGCGACAGCAGATACCACTGCTCGCCTTCCTTCTGGCGGAAGAGGCCCTGCGTCTCCTGATCGTCCAGCTTTCCCGTATATTTGATGCGGATGACCTGCTCGCCCTCCACCTTTGTGGGCCAGCGGAGCTGCAGGGTCTCCTCGTCCTTTTGGCGCGTGCGGATCTTCTGGTGGCTCTCGCCCTGCTCTAACAGTGCCTCGGTAACTACCAGTCCGTGTCCATTTATCAGGAGACTGTTGCGGGAGCCCTCCAGATCCACGGTCATCCTCACTTCGCCGGAAAAGTCTGGCGAGGCCGGATCCACAGTAAGGAAGACTTCATAGGAGAGCGGCCGACCTTCGGTCAGGCGCAGGGTGGGCTCTTTGGCAAAGGAGAGGGAGCTTAGGAGCAGGAGCATGGGGTAGGCTATCCCGGACAGCCCTGATCCACATCAGCCCTTGGGTCGACGGCGTCGGCCCGGTCCACCGGTGGGGCACAGGGGCGTATACGTTGACGGTCATGGCTGCTCCCGGCTCGCGCCTCCTTCCTGTGGCCCTGTTTGTGGCACTGCTGGTGTCGCCACCGCTGGGCATGGTGGCCCTGTGGACGGCGGTGCAGGCCAAGACGGGCACCGAGCCTTCGACGGATGCACGCGCGTGGCGCTGGGTGGTGGCAGCTCTGGTTTTTGTGGTGGCGGAGTCTGCCCTTTTTGGAGCTGTGGAAGTCGCTGCATGGCTTCGCGGGCTGTGGGAGCGGGGCCTGTGAGCGTGCAGGCCGCCACCCCGCAGACCTTGGGAGCGTACCTGCTGCTGGTGCTTCGGGGCATTCCCCGCCTTCTTGGGCTTCAACTTATGCTTCGGGTGCTGGTGGTCGCGCCGATCTCGGCGGGGGCGCTGCTGCTCCACACCTGGCTGCTGGTCTACCTGAACGAGGGCACCAACTCCGATGGCTCCCTGCTCAGCCAGACCCTTGCGCTGGGTGGTCTTCGCATTCTGACGGGAACGGTGCTCTGGGCCTTTGTCGCCTACCTGCTTTCGACCTTGATCTCTGAGGCCATTGTTGCAGGCCCCGGGCCGATGATCCGAGGCTACCTGCGCGTGCCCGACTGGATCCTGCGCGCGCTGCGGGAGGCCGGTGGCCGAGGGGTGGCCCTGTTGGCTCTCGCCTTTGGGCTGGCGGAGATCGTCGGCAGTGCCATGGCGACCCGACCGCTGACCGCGGCGCTGTTTGTGTCGGTGTGGATGGCCCTTTCCTCCGGTCCGCGGGGTACGGCGCAGCAGGTGGCGCGCCTGGGCTGGCAGGACCTGCGGCGCCTTGCCGGTCGGCCGCCCGGTCCCTCTCCGCAGGCCCCCCTGGTGCTGCTCCAGGTTGGCCTCGGTTTTGGGATGCTCCGGGCATCCGTGCTGCCCTATCAGCCGCTGGTGGGGGTCTGTGGCGGGCTGGCGCTGCTGCTGGTGGCGGCATTGCTCTTTCGCATGCCTCAGGGCCGCGGGGCCGCCCTGCTCCTCCTCGGCCTGATCCTGGTGCCCGAGCTGGCCCGCGCCGACGACGGCGGCTGGGAGGAGGGCGGGGGCAGCTTTACGAGCTGGCTGGGCAGCGACGGGGCGATTCCGGCGGTCCTCCATGGGGTGCCCCCAGCGATTGGGGTCTTTATAGGCGGCTTTCTGGGGTCCTTCCCGGATCTCTTTCCGCCGATTGCACCCCCCGACGATGTGGGGGTTGCTCCCAAAAAGCCCTTTCAATATTGGGGAGATGGCTCCAAGGAGAATCCCTTCACCGATCGTCCGCCGGGCTCACCCGAGCTTCCGCCCGGCTGGTCTGGCGATGGCTCCGCCGCCGATCCCTACACCGATCAGAGCCCCGGGGGGGGCGACGAGGAGGGCGCCGATGGCGCGGACGATGGCAGCTCTGGGGAGAGCGGAGATGGAGGCGGGGGAGCAGGAGATAGTGGCGGTGACGGTGGACACCGGGGTGGTGGGGCGTCGGGCGAGGGTCCGACCGGCCCGGGCGAGGGTCCTTCAGGCGCGGGCGAGGGTCCTTCAGGCGCGGGCGGGGAGGCACCGGAGGTGCCGACGGAGCCGACGGTAGAGGACGACGAGGAAGAAGAAGAGGAAGAAGAGGAAGAAGAGGAAGAGGAGGAGGACGAGGAGGAAGAACCCCTTGCCCCCCCGCCTCCCGGACTTCCTCCCCCGTTAACGCCGGAGCAGCTTGCGACCTTACAGGCCAAGTTTCAGGAGATCATCGACGCCAAGGCGAAGGAGGGCTACTTCGTCCGCAATCCCGGACTGATCAAAAAAGCCTGGAACAACACCATCGGGCGCGCACAGGAGTGGTGGGGGGGCTACAAAGGGGGCCAGTGTGGGGAGTTCGGCGAGTGGGGGGAGCAGTGGACCGGCCCCGCTGTGAAGGAGCTGTTCGGCCCCGGCGCCCAGGTCGATACGATCTACGTCGAGGAAAAGTCCAGTGCCAACCCGGACGGCTGGATGGATGCGGCGGATGGGGTGGTGGAGCAGAACCACCGGGCCACCCGCATCATCCTTCCCAACGGGGAGCGCTATGTGGTGGACTATTGGGAGAGTATGGGCCGCGGCGGCGGGAAAGGGAAGGTGGTGCCGGAGTCCGAGTGGGTGCAGAAGTGGAACAAGGAGATCGGGAGCGACTTTATCGCCCAGGTGGGTCACCCCGAAAACAGCCCCGATATGGCCTCGGTCAAGCGCACGATGGAGGCGCCCACCATGCAGGGCAAGCCCGATGACTACAAGCTGAAGGTGTTGCAGCAGTCCATGGGGGACAAGGCGGAAACCTACTTCAATAGCTGGAAACGTTCGCCATGGTGAACCACCAGCGGGACATCGAAGGGCGATTTTTGCGGATCGTTCAAGAGCCGGTCGCGATGGATCGTCCGATGGAGGCGGTGTTCGGCCCGATGGAGGACTGGCTGTTGCACCTGGGACCGCACCAGCTTGTGCTGATGCCGCCATCGGGGGAGTGGGCCTTGCTGGATCCGCGCCACCAAAGCTGGGAACACACGGGTCTGGGCACGGGGGAGGTGGACTTCAGCCTCCAAGGCACCCGCCTGGTGATCAACCGGCGACCAGGGGCCCCGCCGCTTCGGGCGGATCTGGGCGACGATCGCTGGTATCTTCGGAGTGGTGCTGGGACGGTGGGTCCAAAGAGTCGCGAGGAGATCGTGCGGGAGCTGCGGGCAGGCCACGTTGTGGGCACTGCAGCGGTGCGCCGGGTAGGCACGCCGGTTTGGCTGCGGGCGGACGCGCTCTATCGGCCGGCAGGAACGGTGGAGCGGGGGGTGGCGACGCTACAGGTGATGGCGGGGGTCGAGGTGGGGCGGCAATTGGTGCTGGCCGATCGCAACCTGCTGGGCAGTGGGGCGGGCAGCACACTGACCATCGCCGATAGCCTGGTGGGGGCCGTGCAGACTGAGATTCTGCATGTGGGAGGAGATAGCTGGCAGATCCGGGATGTGGGAGGCCACGGCGGGACCCGCCGCAATGGCATCGGCCTGGAGGGTTGGGAGAGCCTGAACCCGGGGGATGAGGTGGGAATCGGTCGGACGCTGCTGCTCTTTCATCAGCTCAAGGAGCTGGGATGACACCGACAATTGCTCGTGGGGCGGCTTTTGTGCTGGCCTTCGGCTCGATTGCCTGCCTGTTGCTGATGTGCTTCCGCGTCCTTCCCATGTCCACGGCGGGGCTGTGGATTGGCCTGCCCTCGATGTTGGCCTTGGCGGGGATCTACCTGTGGTCCCGTTGGGGTGCCCACATCCGGTTGGAGGAGGACTTGCGGGTGGGGCTCTGGGGGGGACTGCTGGGCACCCTGGGCTACGACGTGGTGCGCATTCCGTTCCACCTGCTGGGCTACAACCCCTTCGGCCCGATTCGCTCCTATGGCATGTTCCTGGTGGATGCGCCGCACAGTGGGTGGATCTCGGATCTGGTTGGTCTGGCCTACCACTTCAGCAATGGCCTGAGCTTCGGGGTGATCTACAGCCTGGTGATGCGCGATCGCCACTGGGGCTGGGCGGTGCTCTGGGGGCTGGTGCTGGAGACGATGGCGGCGGTCACCCCCTTCGGTGCGGTGTACGGCCTTCGTACCAACCTGCCGATGTTGGCCATCGCCTACTTCGCGCATCTGTACTACGGTGCGCCACTCGGAGCCCTTTGCTGCGATGTACGCCGGGGATTGGGCTGGGCCGGCCGGCTTGCTCCGGTCAGTCTGATCTCGACCGTGGCGCTGGTCGGCTTTCTGCTGGTGCTCTGGGGGGGCTGGACGCGGCCGCCACGCGCCACGGTGCTCTTGGGGCCGGAGCAGATCACGGCGGGCTGGACCCGGGTGGCTCCGGGTGAGATGTTGACGCTGATCAACCAGGATAGTGCTCCACTTTCCTGGAGCCTGGGCGGGAAGGAGGGCAGCCTGGAGCCCGGGGCCTCGGTGCAGGTGCCGGCAGATTGGCAGGGGCTGAGGCAGTTGGTGGTGCGGGACCGGAGCTGGCGTTCGGGGATGATCTCGGCGGATCAAGGCGGTTTTCTGACGGAGTAGGTGGGGGATTCCGGAGGGGGCAGCCCGGGTGTGCCGCCCACGCTGCATTCGCGGGGCTGGGCCGATGGCCCGGCCCGGGCTACAAGGCGCCATGTCCTTCACCCACGACCTGCTCATCCTTGGTGCCGGCGGCGCAGGGATGATGTGTGCGCTGACCGCAGCGCAGCGGGGACGCCGTGTACTGATGATTGACAAGGCCGAAAAGCCTGGAGGTAAGATTATTATCTCTGGTGGCGGTCGCTGCAACTTCACCAATCGCGAGGTGACGGCGAAGAACTTTGTCTCGCAGAATCCGCACTTCGCCAAGTCGGCGCTTTCCCGCTACACACCCGCCGATTTTATCGCCCTGGTGGAGCGGCACGGCATTGCCTACCACGAGCGCAAGCACGGGCAGCTCTTTTGTGATGTCTCTGCCAAGCTGTTGGTGGGTATGCTGACCGAGGAATGTCGCAGGGCAGGGGCGATGTTTTTGCTGGGGCAGACCGTGGAAGCGGTGGGAAGTGTGGAGGGCGGATTTTTTGTGCGGACGGCGCAGGAAGAGCTCAGCGCGCCCAAGCTGGTGGTGGCCACTGGTGGGCTCTCCATCCCCAAATTCGGTGCCACTGGCTTGGGCTACGACATCGCCACCCAGTTCGGGCTGCGCCTGGTGACCCGGGCCCCCGCCCTGGATGGATTTGTGTTTCAGCCTGCGGATCTGGAGCGGATGGGGGGCTTCGAGGGCAACGCCATCGACGCCACCATGCGCACCAATGGCGTACTTTTCCGTGAGAACCTACTCTTTACCCATACCGGACTCAGTGGGCCGGTGGCGCTACAGGCCTCGCTGCATTGGCGTCCGGGGGAGCCGGTGGTGGTCAACTTCCTGCCCGCGCTGAGCCGGGAGGTGCTGTTGGCCTGGTTTGCAGAGCGGCGTGGGGTCAAGGGGGCGCTCAAAAACCAGCTTGCGGCCCTGCTTCCCGCGCGTCTTGCCGAGCGTATGTGTGCGCTGCACCTGCCGCCCGACTTCGATCTTGCCAATGCCAGCCGTGCGCGTTTGGAAGCCTTCTGTGATCAGCTTCAGGGCTGGCAATTTGTGCCGCAGCGCACGGTGGGCTACCACAAAGCCGAGGTGACCCGCGGGGGCGTGGACACCGACGAGCTCTCGTCCAAGACGATGGAGGCGCGGCGGGTGCCGGGGCTCTACTTCATCGGGGAGGTGGTGGACGTGACCGGGTGGTTGGGCGGCTTCAACTACCAGTGGGCCTGGTCTTCGGGCTGGGCGGCGGGCATGGCGGTCTGAGGGCGCGCGTCGGCGGTTGCACTGTGCGCTTGCGACGCGCGCTCGCACTCAGAGGGCCGCCGTCACCTCCGGCAGGATCAGCGTGGCGGCATAGATCGCCTGCTGGGCCGGACGGGTGGTCGTCGCCTCGGCAAGAATGCCGCCTTGGTTGGGATGGGCTTCATAAGCGGGGAAACTGCTGCTTGTAATGTAAATTACAATCTGGTCGCCGGGCTGGAATTCCATCTCCAGGGGGGCGGTGTCCACCGACAGGCGCACCCGCTCCCCGGGGCTGTAGGGCAGCCGGGGTCCGCCTTCGCGCAGGGCGAGTGTGGTGAAGCCCTCGCGCAGCATGTAGGCGCTGCCCTTCCGCTCCAACATCAGGCGGAAGCCGAAGGCGCTGTCAGGCGCGTCGCTGGACACCTCCAGCTCGGCCCGGAAGACCCCGGCGAGGTGCAGCGGCGCCTCCAGCGGCTCCCCGGCGAAGCGCAGCAGGTCCTCGCGCCGGGGACAGAGGTTGTCCATCTTCAGAAATCCAGGTGGAACCCCATTCATGAAGAAGATGGCGCCGGCCAACAGGCCCGCCCCTCCGCGGCTGGGAAGGGGATTCTCAGGGTCATAGAGATAGGAAAGGCTGGGGGAAAGCTCCGCTTCCTCTCCCAGGCTGCCGTCACAAGGTCCACTTCCGGCGCGTGCGCCCCAGCGTCGCTCCGTCGTGGGGGGCGGCCAGTCGGGATATTGCTCCCAGCGGCCTCCGCCCACCACATAGCTGGCCACCCCATGAGAGGGGTAGCGGGCGGCTTTCCCCGACAGGTGGCTGTCCAACCAGTCGAGAACCCGCGGGAATTGCACCATCTGCCCGCCCCCGGACCCCGGGCCGTCCAGGCCCTCCAGCGGGAAGTCGGCCGGTGCCTGTCCCAGGTGCGCCCAGGGACCGATCACCCACAGGCTTTCGGCGCGGCGGGGCAGCTCTTGCCAGGCCTTGAGCTGCGCCTCGATAAAAGCGTCGGACCAACCGCCCACCATCATCACCGGAAGCTGCGTGTTGGCAGCACTCAGGCGGGGGGCATCCCCGGTGGTCCACACCGGCGAGGTGGGATCTTCGGCGCTGATCCACTGGCGGTACCACTCCACCGGATGACCGGCGGCCACCTCGTCCAGCCGTGTGCGCGGGCGCACCTTCAGCGCCCGGTGGTAGCGGCCGGCCCCGAAAAATCGGTTCTGCTCGTCGGGCATCATCGTCATCCACGCCGTCAACAGCTCGTGGCGGGCCAGCCCACTCTCAAAAGCGCTGGTATAAAGCGAGGGGGCGAAGTGGCGGGAGATCAGCAGGTCCACACCGTCCGGGTCGCCGGCCGCCACCGTCCACCCGGTGGCCGCGAGGTAGCTGTCCCCAATCCACGCCACCTTCTGGTTGGACCAGGGCTGCTCGCGAATCCACTGCACCAGGGAGCGCCCGTCGCCCTCCTCGTTGTAGAAGGGCACCCACTTTCCGCCGGAGCGTCCGCGTCCGCGGGTGTGCTGGTACACGCAGGCATAGCCGCGGGTGACCAGGATGCGGCACTGCCCGTCCAACAGGAAGTCCATGGGGTAGGGCACCCGGGTGACTACCGTGGGGAAGGGGCCTTCTACGCTGGGAATATACCAGGTGGTGGCCAGGGGGACGCCGTCCGGGGCCGGAAGGTCGGCCCGCCGCAGCTCGGCGACTTCGTGGGTGGCGGGCGGCAGGCCGGGGTCGGTGGCGCTCATCGGAGACTCCGCGGGGCTCATAGCCCGGTCGGTGCGGCACGGCCGCCGGTGCGCGTCGGTCGGGATGCTGGAGCGGTTGTCCGCAGCCGGCTACCGAGGCCGAGGAACGCAGCTTCAACGTGTGATGAGTGCGGAACGGTGTCCCGCTTGGGACAGGATGCAGTGGCGCCTGCTATTACCGGGGTGGGTTGGGTGAAAGGAGGCTACTCCTCCTCCCCCTCCTGCACATAGCCCAACGCCTCTAGCTGGCGACGGGTGTCCGCATCCAGGCTGCTGGCTGTGGAGGTGGTGGCACAGCGCACCCTGCGGTCGGTGGAGGTGGTGGTACCCTGGTCCACCTCGAAGCTCGCATCCGGTGGAAAGAGGCCGAAGGAGGCCGGACCAGTCAGCTCCTCCACCCACTGCTCTCCCTGCCATAGACGACCTTTGCTGCTGCGCAGCACCCCCTCGCTGAGCGCGCAGGTCTCTCCCATGTTGCGAAGCAACAATTTTTCCAGCTCTTGCTGTTGTGCAACATCGTCCAGAAGGGTCTGCTCTTTGGGATCGGCACGCCGGTCAAAGAGCTCGTAGTCGCCGCTGCGACGGTCCACATTGAGGCGGTGTCCCCCCGCTTCCACCGACAAGCGCAGGGTGTCGAAGCGGCTGGTGTCCGCCAACATGACCCGCTCGGGCACCGGCTTGCGGATGTCCACCCCCGGACCGGTCCAGGTGCTGCCCACCAGACCGGCGATGGTGGCGGCCAGATCCACATGCCCCACCACCTCCTGCCGCACCGAAGCTGGAAAGTCGGGCCCGGTGGCGATCAGAGGTACATCCAATTGCTCGGAGTACAGGGTCTGGGCGTGTCCCCAGCTACCACGCTCGCCGAACTCCTCGCCATGATCCGAGGTGATCAGCCAATTCGCCTTGCGTCCCACGCGGTCCCAGAGCCCCACAAAACTGCGGAGCTGGTCGTCCACCGCCAGAAGGCACTCGTCGTATTGGCCGCGCAGCAGCTCCATTCTCTTGGGCTTGATCGGCTTCTTTTTGTAGTGGGAATAGCGCTTGTACTCCAGCTCCTCCGGCGTGGCCGCCCGGTTGAAGCGGGTCTCGTAGCCGGGCGGGGGCAGGTAGGGATAGTGCACATCGTAGAGGTGGAGGAAGAGGAAGACAGGCTTGTCCTTCCCGTTCTTCTTGATCCACTTCTGCGCGTCCGCCAGCAGCTCGGCGGCGCGCACCGGATGCTCCAGGTTGTTTCGCATCCCGATGTCGAAGTCTTCAAAATGGTCGAAGCCGCGGTCGAAGCCGAAACGTTTGGAGACGTAGATGGTGGAGACAAATCCAGCAGTTTTATAGCCCGCTTTCTGCATGGTCTCCTGCACCATGGGCAGGCTGGCGTCGATCTTCCGTCCGTCGTCCACCACGGTGTGTTGCTGAGGCCAGGTACCGGTCAGCATGGTGGTGTGAGAGGGCAGGGTCCACGGGGCCGAGGAGCGCGCTTGGGCATAGCGGCTTCCGCGTGCGGCCAGCTCGTCCAAAAAGGGAGATGCACCCCGGGTGGACCCGTAGGAGCCGAGGTGGTCGGCTCGCAAGGAGTCAATGGAAATCAGAATGATGTCTGGCCGTTGCGCATCCCCCCGGGGCAGGGGAGCACAGGCGAGCACTACCAGGAAAGCCACCATGACCACCCCGCAGGAAGAAAGCGTAACATCAGCAGCAGGAGCACGCCGACGGTGGCGAGCCAAAGGCCATAGCGTAGGTTGGAAGAGGAAATCTGCTCCAGGGTGCCCCTGGGATCAGCCCAGAGCCCGCCCAGAAACACCAGCCACAGGGGCTCCAGCGGCACCCGGTAGCGGGACACCCCGGCGAGCACCGCAATGGCGGCCACATGGTAGAGCACGATCATGCCTGCTACAAAGGGATACCAGCTTGTCCCTGTACTTCTGCTGTCTTTTTCCCCCAAAGACCGTCGGCCCAATGACCCGAAAAAACCGATAGTTCCACCAATCAGTGTGGAAAACGTGAAGAATGGGACGGCCAGGATCAGAGCCTCTCGCACCAGGTCGGGCAGCCCGGCCCAGCGGCCCCAGCGCAGGTGCCGGGTCAGGTAGGAGTGCGGCGTGAGCATCTGCGCCACCCGCAGGGGCACCCGCTGGAGGAATTCCGTTGGGTGTTCCTTGATCCAGCGCAGCCCGCCCTCGGTTTCGCAGCGGTCGTTCGCCGCGGGGTTCTTGATGCCACAGTGGCGTCGACCGATCAGATCCAGGGCCTGGTACTCCTCCCCTTTCAGAATTCCGTGGCCCCAGTCAAAACTCACGGGGTCAAAGGTATTGTTTCCCAACCACATCATCTGACCCAGGGTGCGGTCGGAAAGCACCAGCTCCCCGAATTTCTGGGTGGCGTAGAGGCTGTAGGGGGCCACCACCAGCACTACTGCAATGCAGCATGAAAAAATTTGCTGCCGCACAGCAGCAAAGGGCCGACCCCACCACAGGCCCAGGAGGAAGATGGGCAGAATATAGGTGGCCACCCCGCGAAAGAGTACACAGGCCCCCACCAGGAGTCCGGCCATCCACGCCCCGCCACGCGGCGCCGCCTCCACTCCCCACCAGGAAAGGCGAAGATCTCCCCGGCTACGCCCCAGCATCCACACCGCACTCACCAGCAGCAGGGTGTAGATGGTCTCGCTCCAGTAGGAGGAGGTGTAGAAGATAAAGGTGGGATTCAGGGCATAAAACCAGGCGATCCCGCGTGCCGCCCGATCATTGTAGAGCTGGCGTCCCAGCCCGATGAGCAGAATCTGGGTAAGTACGGTGGCCACCAATTGAAGGGGTTGGATAGCCCCTTTGTAGCCGGTCAACAGCTCCATCACCGCCAGCATGGCCGGATAGGCCGGTGCCCACAACCAGCCACTGAAGTCCTGAATCCCCTGACCCTGTAGCAGGCCATCCGCCAGCTTTTGGTAGCTGCACTCGTCGTGCACGCAGGTCTTTTCCGCCCAGATCACCATCGGGGCGAGGCGCAAAAAAAAGCCCACTCCCAGCGCCAGGCGCAGGGAGCGATCGGACCACCAGAACGGTGTTTGCCCCTGGCTATTCAGCGAGGTCGGCGGCACTACGCGGCCAAAGCTTCCACTCGCCATAGGTATAGGTCAGCACGCCGGTCACCGACGACCAGGTGGTGCCCGTGACTGCGTCAAAGCGGACGAGCTCGTCGTCCAGCATCAGGTTGTAGTTGGTGTTGACCTGGCCGTAGTCATCTTCGTCGCTGGTGGCAGAGACGTTCTGAAGCGTCAGCAGCGTGCCCTCGTAGGGCTCCCAGTCGGCGGGGGCGGCGGTCAGGGTCACGGACACCGGCTCGGCGGTGGTGCCGGTGGGGGTCACCCCCGCAGGATCGGTGAGGTAGAGCTGGGTCAGGTCGTAGAATTCTCCGGCGCTGCCCACCACATTCACCACATCGCCTGCCTGGATGCTCAGCTCTCCCTTCACATAGATGGGCATGCCGCTGTACTCCCCACCACCCGAATCCTGGGCGTAGAAGGTGACGGAACCGTCGTCCACGTCGGGAATGCTGTCGGTGGTGGCGACCAGGCCGGTCAGGGACACCATGCCGCAGATGTTGCCCTGCTGCACGTCGGCGATGGTGCCGTCGGAGGTGGGGCCTTCGGTGTAGGCGCCCAGATCGTCCAAGGTGCGGGGGTTCAGAGAGTGTTCTTCGTATTGGTAGAAGATGATGCCGGTCAGGCTCTCAAAAACTCCGCCGCAGGTGTAGTCCAGGAAGGTGAAGCCATCGTCCAGGTTCAAGCCGGAGGAGAGCTTACCGGTGTTGTAGGCGTTCACCGACTCCACCGTCTGGTTGCTGATCTGTACGATGGTGCTCTCGTAGTCATCCCAGTTCACGCCAGCGCCGTCGCCCAGGTCGATGGCGGCGGGCAATTCGCCGGTCCCAGTGTTCTTGATCGCGTCTGGGCCGGTGATCTTCAGCTCGGTCCAGCCATAGTACTCGGAGATGGTGCCTTCAATGGTCACTTCGTCGCCCTGAGCCACCACAAAGGGATCCAGGCCGGATGGGTACCACACATACAGACCGGAGCGGGGACCACCCTTGGCGTCCTGAATAAAAAATCCTTCTGCATCGCGGGTGATCGGCGAGGTGACGATGACGCCCTTCACCGTGACCAGATCCCCGTCGGCTGCTCCACCCGCCCGAATCTCGGCGATACTCAGGTTCCCACCCCCGCCCCCGCCGCCGCCGCTATCGTCGGTCACGGCCGAGTCGTCCACGGGCTTGGGGTTCAGGTTGCAGGCCGCCAGAAACAGGAACAGACAGAGCGGACGGTGCATGATCGCCTCAGAGAGTGTAGAAGGAGCCCCCGCTCCATACACGGAGGTGTGAAGGGTGACAAGCGAAGTTTCTGCACTGCGTGTCCGTGGGCTGACCCGCCGCTTCGGTGGAAGGGTGGCCGTGGACAATCTTGACCTGGAGGTTCGCCACGGTGATCTCTACGGTTTTCTTGGTCCAAACGGGTCTGGTAAGACGACGGCGATCCGCTGTATTTTGGGCCTGATCCGTTCCGACGGCGGCAGCATCGAGATCTGCGGGGTGAGCGATCCGATCCGCGCGCGCGCCGAAGTGGGCTCGGTGGTGGAAACCCCGCGCTTCCACGAGTGGATGTCGGCGCGGGCGAACCTGGAGATCGCCTGTGCCTACGCCGGGCGGGGGGCGGCCGCAGACGTGGACTATGCGCTGGAGCGCGTGGGCCTGAAGGAGCGCGCCAAGGAGCCGGTGCGCGGCTTTTCGCTGGGAATGAAGCAGCGTCTGGGCATTGCCCGTGCGCTGGTCACCCGGCCACGCCTGCTCATCCTGGACGAGCCCACCAACGGTCTGGACCCACGCGGCATGCGGGAGATCCGCGAGCTTCTGAAAGATCTTTGCCGGAAAGATGGCCTGACGGTCTTCGTCTCCTCGCACCTGCTCGCCGAGATCGAGCAGATGTGCAACCGGGTGGCGATCATCGACGGGGGGCGCCTGGTGTCGGAGGGGCTGGTCGCCACGCTGAAGCAGGAAGAGCAAAGCGAGATCCTGGTGGATCTGGGACTGTTCGATCGGCCGAAGGCGCTGGCGCTGCTGGAGAAGATGGCGGGGGTGCGTGTGGTGGGCGATGGGGCAGAAGGGCGCCTTCGGGTGGCCCTTACCGGTGTAGAAGTTGCCTTTTTGAATCGTAGCCTGCTGACGGGAGGGGTGGAGGTCAACGCCCTGGTGCCTATCGTGGGCTCCCTTGAAGATGTGTATCTGGCCAACACCCGTCAGGAGGCGAGCCTCATTTGATACCCGCACATTTTCCGATGATGGTGGTCGCCGAGCTGCGGAAGACCTTTTCGAAGGGTAGCGGAATCGCAGCATTGGTCGTTGCTCTTTTGGTGGGCATCCTGACGGCGGCGGCGGTGTATCAGGTGCAGAACATGGAGGGCGCTTCCATCAACGGCACCTCGGTCAGCGAGCTGATGAAGTTGGATGCCGTCCAGATCGCGGGCTACGCGCTGCGGGTCCGTAATTTCTTTGTTCTTCCCATGTTTCTGGTGCTGGGGATGGCCGGCTCGGTGGCGGGGGAGATCTCGGACCGCACCCTTCGCGAGCTGCTGGTGCGGCCGGTCTCCCGCGCCTCCGTCCTGTTTGCAAAGCTGGCGGCGTCGGGAATTCTCTCCCTGATCACCCTGACCTTGACCCTGGTGCCGGCCTTCGCCTTGGGGGCGCTGCTTTTCGGGCTCCCACAAGAGGACGTTTCCGGCCAGATTTTGAAGGTGCTCGCGGCCTACGGAACCAGCTTTTTGGCGGATCTCGGATGGCTGTCCATCGCCATGACTGTGTCCCTCTTCATTCACTCTGCGGGGGGCGTGGTGGTGGGCGTGGTCTTCGGGCTGGGGCTGGATATGGCCCTGCGCGCCTTTTTGTGGGCGCTGGAGAAAATTGGCGCTGAGAAAGCGGCGATGTTGCGTCCGTTCACGCTGACCTACGGCCTGGATGCCTGGCAGGGCTGGTCCGAGGGCTGGGAGCCTGCACGATTTGTCTCGCTGGCTGTACTTTTGGGGGCCTCGCTGACCGTCGCCCTTGCCCGCTTCCGACGTATGGATGTACTGTAGCGGTATGGACCCCTCCCCCGACCTGTTGGACATCCTCGCGGTCCCGTCGGCGGTTTGCGACGGCACCGGTGCTTTGTTGCAATGCAGCGAGGACTTCGCCGCCTGGATGGGCGCGGGAGAGATTCAACGTCTGGCCCGCCGCTTTGTGCTGAGGATGCCCGATCAGTCGGTGCGGGAGCTTGGTTTTGTGCCGCTTCAGGGTGGGAACTTCCTGCTCCTTTTGGATGAGGATCGCTCCTGTGTGCGGTCGCTGGTGGGGCGGGTGGCTTTGGAGCTGGGCCACCTGGGGCACTCGCTGGAGTCCACCGCCGGGTTGGGCCTGCTGTCCGGCGCAGAGGGACCCCCGGCCGATGGCCTTCGGGAGGCCCTGGCCGCCTCCTCAGAGCTCCGGCGCCTTCGGGAGCACCTGGATGCGCTGTTCCCCACGGCGCCCGCGCCACGGGGGGCGGTGAGCCTGCGCACGATGCTTCTGGACGTGCTGCGGGGTGGTCCGCCGGGGTGGGAGCTGGCCGAGGGGCCCAATGGCGTGGTGATGGCTTCGGCGGCGCAGCTCTTTCCGGTGCTCTCTCTGGTGCTGGAGCGCGTGTTGGCACAGGGGCGGGTGTCGCTGGCCATCCAGGAAGGGGAGTCGGTGCGTCTGAGCCTGCACGTGGAGCACCTACCCCGGGAGCCTATCCCCGGGGTGGAGACCCTGCGGGGGGTGCTGGAGAGCCAGGGTGGCCGCCTGCTGATGGTGGACCAGACGGTGGTTCTGGAGCTGCCCGCGTGGCGGGCGACCGAGCCGGCGCGCCGGGTCGGGCAGACCACGGTGCTGGTGGTGGACGACGACGACATCGTGCTGTCGATGATCGATGTGGTTCTGCGCCGAGAGGGGTTTCGTGTGCTGCTGGCGCGCAATGGGGTGCAGGCCTCGGCGCTGCTGCGGCAGCACCCCGAGATCGACGTCCTGGTAGCCGATGCGGTGCTGCCGGGGCGCTCGGGCTTGGAGGTGGCCGAGGAGGCGCGGCGTCAGTCCCTGCCGGTGTTGATGATCAGCGGGCATGACCAGCACATGCTGGGCATCTCCGGGGTACCCCTTCTTCAAAAACCATTTGGGGCAAAAATGTTAGCGGACGCCGTGGACAAGATGGTGGAGAGGGACTGAGTCGCGCGGCGCTTCCGAGCGGATAGAGGCGGTTCGAACTAGAGCCTGTACCGGATTCCCACGCTGACCATCGGCCCGGCCAGCTCGCGGCGTCCCCCAAAAAGGGTCTGCTGGCTGCCATAGCCGGCGCCCACCCGCAGTCCCAGGCTGCCCTTGTCCCCATTCCCGCGCAGCCAGGTGCTCACGCCGCCTTCCACCGCCAATACACCACTTCCCGTGGTGGTGAAGCTGCCGACGATGTCGGTACGGATGCCGACGGGAACCTGCAAGTCCAGGGCGATTCCGCCGTAGGTGAACTCCTGCCCCTGCTTGGTGCAGCCCGTCTCTCCTGTAGGGGGGGCATAGGCATAGTAGTAATCGCCGTAGGTACACGCATACGACGGAACCAAGAGGAAGAAGTTGCGGACGCTCACATGCAGACCGTCCCGCGCCCCCAGGCGGGCTTCTTGCGTGATGGTCAACACCCCGGCGGGAATCTTGTCGGGGGCCACCAGCTCGCTGGCGGCGGAGTCCAGCGCCGTGGGCCCGAGGCTGGAAGCTCCCACTCCCAAGCCCACGGAAAAGTACTGGGTTTCATAGCCGCCGCTCACCGTCCCTGCGATGTTGACCGCAGGACCAGAGGTCACTCCCCCTATCGCAAGTGGAGCCAGTTGTGCAGAAAGGTACCAGGGTTTTTCAAAAACCAAGGTGGCCCATGCCACGTTTACGCTGCCGACGCCCAACTTGTCCAGGGCCAAAAAAGGGCGCAGGATCAGGCCCAGCTCCACCAGACCATGGCGCGGCGGCGCGACGGGGTAGTGGTTGCGTTCCAAGCGCTCTTTTTCCGCAGAATCCCCCACCCGCACCACGCTGCCGCGGTCCAGCTCGACGGTGGAGCTGCTGGGTCCCACTTCCACCACCCGACCCCGCCCCACCTCGCGCTGGCCACCTTCGCCACGGCTTCCCAGAAAACGGAGCTCAGTCCCGGCTTCCCGGCGGCCCTCGACCTCGACCACGCCCGCACGTACGCTCAGGACCGAGGCGGACTCCACCGCTGGTGGGGAGGGGGCCTGCGGCATAGTCCCGACGGACATCGGGGCGGAAGTGCTGGAAAACAGACGTGCATCCAGTGGAATGGCCCGCACCTCTCGCTGCTCCACCCACAGGCGGCCACCGGCGACAAAGAGCCCACCGGCGCCCGGCATCCCCAGGCTCCCCAATTTTTCACCGGTGAGGCTCCACAACTCCAGGTATTCATCGGCGCGGAGCACCACGATCTGTCCGTTGTGTTCCACCGCCGCAACGACGGGAAGCCCGCCCTCCCAGCGCTTGCCGTCCACAACCAACACGCCTTGATCTACGCTAAGTTCAGCCGCAAAGGCGAGAGAAAGAAGCAGGGTAATCATAAATACCTCTGCACCCCATGTAACATGATGGCGGCTGCGGGGAGCTGATCCGAGGCAGCTTTTGGGCCTTTCAGCGCCAAACCTCGCCGGTGCCGGGCTCCAACTGGCGGCTTCCCGCCGCCGCGGTGCGGCCGCTGATCCACTCCGTGCCCCCGGGCCCCTCCAGCTCCACCGGCTCCTCCGAAAGGTTCAGCAGCACCACCGTGCCGTCTTCCAACTGCCAGCGGTGCGGCACCCGGTCGTTGGGCTCCCCCCGCTCCAGGATCGGGGAGCCATCGATACCACTTACAAAATTCAGCGGATCCTCGGGTCGACTTCGGATGCCACGTAATGTAGTCAAATCAGGTACATCCACATCAGAAAGCTCCTCACCATACAGAAAGCTACCCCCCGAAGCCACCTGGGCGGCCAGGGCCGCGCTGGGATCGGCCCCTACCATCAGGTTGTCGGCGTCGTTCCACCACCAGCGCCCATTGGACCAGGCCCGGGCCGCGGTGGCGCGCGCCTGCCAGCGCAGGAAGGCCCGATCGGCGTTGGGGGCCACAAAAAAGGCGATGTCTGCACCACTTCGGTAGGAGTCGGCGAAGCCCACGCTGGGCAACATCGGAGCACCACAGGCCAGGATCCAGGTATCTTCGCCCGCCGCGTCGCGAAGCAGCTCGGTGGCCAGCGCATAGGCTTCGGTGCCATTGATGGCCTGTTGACGCTGCCCCTCACGCGCCCCCGCATACAAAAAGTCCAGCTTCAGATAGCTCCATCCTTCGCTCACCCGGTTGCGGATCTGGCTCTGCATCCAGGCAGCGGCATCGGGGTGGGTCACGTCCAGGGTCGCACAGTCGCAGGCCCCATCCTGCAGCTCCTCTCCCGCTTCGTCCAGCACCCACCAGTCCGGATGATCCAGGTAGGTGCGGGTGTTGCGGTTGACCAGCAGGGGCGCCATCCAAAGGCCGGCTTGCAGGCCGCGGTTCCGGATCACAGTGGCCAGCCCGGCCGTGCCGGACGGAAAGTCGGCATTGGCCTCCCAATCTCCCCAGGCGCGCTCCCAGCCATCGTCCACTTGAAGCAGCTCCAGGCCCCGTGCCGCGGCCTCGTCCAGGTTGCGGAGGATGTCGACCTCGGTGGCGTCGCCATAGTAGGTGTACCAGTCGGACCAGCCGGAAGGGGGAGGA
>JBEIQS010000263.1:0-7172 GCA_040376425.1 Alphaproteobacteria bacterium
CCAGCAGGAGATCCACCTTGCCACCCATGGGAATCTGCCGACTCAACCAAAGGCCCGCCCCGCCGCGCGAGAGGTCCAATAGAACAGCCTCGTCGACGCACTTTCGGGTGGCCACCTCCGTACAGCGACCGACCCGGTCCTCCACCGCCAGCCGGAGGTGGCTGCGCCGATCGAGGCTGTGCAGCGGAGCCGTCGCGCAAAGTGACGCCATCACAAGGCCGTCCCCGCTCGGCTGCCAGGCGAGCACGATGCCGTCAAAACGGCAGCGGTGACCGCCGCCGGTCAATTGGATCGAACAGGCCGTCCAGGGCTCTATCGACTGGTCGCTCGCCAGCAGAAACTGAATCGTCCCGTTTCTTCCATGGATGCTCACGCTCTGAGCGTAGGAGCGGGAACCTACCGCCAGCTCCACCTGGCAGGGTCCGCGGATGTGGCTCAGGTCGCATACACCTTGCGCCTCAGACAGCCAGGCGGGCGAACGAATTTCTGCACGCAGTCCTCTGCCGCAACGTGCACATTTGCGACCCAGAACGTGCCCCAATTGGCTCCATCCCCTGAGAGCAGAATACAATCCTCCTCCTCCCGGACATGAATCCGGTGCCCACGCTTTGCAAGAAGCTGCGCCGCACCTGCCTTTGGGCAAAAGAGCAGACCACGGGGGTCCGCGATCAGGCTCCCACACTCCAGGCCGGTCCTGTTCCGTCGGATCGCCGGCCATTTTCCCGTAGGGGCCGGTTGACTCACAAGCCAGCGCCGCCGAAGCGGGCCCAACAAAGAGGATGCCCCCTCCAATTGGAAGGTATAGCTTCCACCTTTCAGCTTGAGATGAAGTGCGTCGGTGGTGGCGTCAAAACGCTCCAAGGCATCAAAGTCCCCCCAGAAGGTGGACCAGGCCCCAAGCAACGGACTTTCGGCTGCGGCGAAACCAAAGCCTGTTCGCCCGATCCCCAAGCGGCCACTCAGCGTCGCATAGGAGAGCTGACGCCGTACTGGCACAAACAACGGAGTAAGGCCTTCTTTTTCGCAGTCCCGTAGTAACTGGAGCGCCAGCCAGGCCTGATTGGCTCCCGGCCCCCGGAAGGTGAGAGGCACATCTGACTGCACCACCACCCTGCGGCCCTGGTGGCTACGTTGCAGGCCGCGTACGGCGTTCAAGGGCAGCTCCCGCGCGGCCACCCCCATCAGGCGAGCATCCAATGCGGGCGAGAAGAAAAGTGTGCCCGAATCCCAAATTTTCAGGGACCCGTGGACCGTCAGGACACTGCTCAGCTCCAGCTCGGTCGACAGTTCCAAGAGCGGGAAGAGCCCGTCTTCCGCATGCCGTTGTTGAACCATGGAAACCTCCGCTCCGGCGGGGTGCAAGCCCTATGCCAACCGGGCTGTACCGGAATGAAAAAGGGCTGTACCGGGAGGGCCACGACCGGGCGGCAGGGGCCGTGGAGGCACGAGCGTGACGTTTTCAACTCTTCAAAGGGTGTTGACACTATCCCTCCTTTGGCGACGGCGAGCCCAGCCGTCGCAGTATGAGGCGGTTCATCGAAACATAGATCCACGCTTCTGAGACTTTTGGGTTCTGCTCATAGTCCTTGCTCAATCTGCGGTTTCCCCCACACCAACCGAAGGTTCTCTCGACCACCCATCGCCGCCGCATCACCTGGAGCTTCCCTCCGCGTGGCATCGGAACCCCGCCTGGAGGAACCCACATTTTAAGGGCATCTTCGTCCGACCGGCTGACCACCTCGATGTCGATTCCGTACTTCCGACAGGCGTGGTCCTCCAGCACACCGTGGTAGGCTCCATCCACCCAGATCTTCTCCAGTCGTGGGAGGGGTCTCGACGTCGGCGAGGCCCGACTTTGAACGACGAGGCACGTAGATTGTGCCCATGATAAGCATTCTACGCCTATGATCCGGAAATCTACTCGGATCCCGTTCGTACTCGGTCGCAGCCGTTGACGCCTGCATCCGCAGAACCCGGGGGGGCGGCTCAATCTCCAGCATAGCAAGCCTCTTCTTCGCCGGTTCACGCGGCTCTGTCACCTGCACGATCTGCCCGTCAGTTCCCTGGAGGATCCCCACTTTCACCTGGGTGACCGAATGGTCAGGATTGGCGTTCGCGAATTCACCAATGTGCCCAAGGACTTCGGGAGTGAACTTCCTGGGGCGCCTGGGGGTTGGCTGACGGAGACTTCAGGAGCGGTATCGGTCGCAGGACACCCTTTGCTTCCCCCATTTTTCGCTCACTACACTTGACGTGTCAACACCCCCTCAGACATCTGAAAAGCTCCCAAAGTCGCCCTCAGCCCCTCCGCCGCCGCAGTGCGACCGCAGCCAGCCCCAGCCCCCAGAGCCCGCCGACCCCTGCCGGGTGAGCACAGCCGCATCCCGTGGGCTCGGTCACGCCGGGCGGCGGCTCGGCCTCTTCCTCTACCAAACCGTCGATGCTGGCTTCCGGGATCTCCCCCAGGTCCGGGCAGTCCTGTGGGTTGTTCTCGTCACAGGGGACCTGGAAGCGCAGCTCCCAGGGCTGATCGCTGATCTGCCCATGGATTGTCTCGACCCCCGCGACAAGGCGCGCGGTGTACCAACCGCCGGGCACCAGATCCTGATCCGGCCGCAGGCGCACCAGCCGGGTGTAGCTGGGCCCCCACTGGCTGTTGCCGGTGGTGAAAGACACCGGGTTGCCCTGGTCATCCTCCAGCTCCACCATGTCCTCGCTGTACCAAAGCCCGATACCAAAGACCAGGGTCACCCAACTGTCTGGACTGGCCGCGACCCCACCCAAAAGCCGCCGTGGCGCCTCCGGATAGCCGAACACCGTGGCGGAATTGGCGTCGAAGCCCTCGTGCAGCCGATCCCACACCGCCCGCTGATAGGCCATCGTGGGGAAGATCTCTGAACGGAGACTGCCGGGAATCTCGGAATTCAGGTAGTTCTGGCGCATCCACGGAAGCTGCTCTTCGTACTGCTTCCCAATCTGTGACGCAATGCCCGGCCCTACAGTGTCGTTCACATAGAAGCCGGTCACCCGACCCACCGCAAGGTCGATCACCTCCTCGGTGATCTCCTGGTCCAGCACCTCGTAGAGCTGGAGCAGGGTGTCCAGGGGGATGTCTTCCTTCGGGAAAAAGCGCAAGTGCTGATCCAAGGCCAAAAAGCCATCGGAGGCGGGGTCGGTGGCATCCTGCCCCACACCATCGTGCTCCTCGGCCTGGTGCAGGAAGGTCGAGTCAAAAATCTCGTCCTGCATCCCATGGGAGGCGCATCCAAGCAAAAACGCTACCCGACGCTTGCTCTCGCTGCTTGTCCACGGAGGCGGATCGTTTTCCCGGATCCACTGGATGTAGTCCTCGACAAAGGGCTCCCAGTGGGTGTGCTCGGAGTAGGCCCGGGAGGCGGGATCGTCCACAGAGTAGCCGGTATCTGTGAAGGTCGCACCGAAGATCAGCGCGTTGAACACCTCCGGCTCTAACAAAAACTGCCGCAGCTCGTCGTCGGGCATATTCTCCACCGCCCAGCCGGTGACATGGACATGCCCCCACAGCCCGTGGGCGTCGGCCGGCAGGGGGAGGAGCAGGGCAAGCCCGAGCGCAACACCGCAGCAGAGTCGAGACAGGTGGGGCATCGTATCCTCCGGCGGGAGTGTAGCGCATCCTTTCGGTCGCCGCCTACCCTCCCCCGCAACAGCCTGATAAATGCGCAGCCTGGAGCCTCCCCCATGAAGACCCGAGCCGCCGTCGCCTTTTGAAGCCGCCAAACCCCTGGAAATTGTCGAACTGGATCTGGATGGCCCCCGCGCCGGCGAGGTGCTGGTGGAGCTGAAAGCGACCGGCGTCTGCCATACCGATGCCTTTACGCTGTCCGGGGCAGACCCGGAGGGCCTTTTTCCGGCGGTTCTCGGCCACGAAGGGGCCGGGGTGGTGGTAGAGGTGGGGCCGGGTGTACGCTCCCTGGCCGTGGGGGACCATGTGATCCCGCTGTACACGCCGGAATGTCGGGAGTGCGACTACTGTTTGTCGGGGAAAACCAACCTCTGCCAGCGGATTCGCGCCACCCAGGGCCGAGGGCTCATGCCCGATGGAACCAGTCGCTTCTCCTACCAGGGCAAGCCGGTCTTCCACTACATGGGTACCTCCACCTTCTCCAACTACACGGTACTTCCCGAGATTTCCCTTGCAAAAATCCGGTCGGACGCACCGATGGAGAAAGTCTGCTACGTCGGCTGTGGGGTGACCACCGGCGTGGGCGCGGTGCTGTGGACGGCCAAGGTGGAGGCGGGCAGCCGCTGTGTGGTTTTTGGTCTGGGTGGCATCGGTCTGAACGTCATCCAGGGCCTGCGGATGGTGGGAGCTACGCAGATTGTCGGCGTGGATATCAACCCCGCCCGCGAAGCCTGGGGGCGCCGCTTCGGAATGACCGATTTTGTCAATCCGTCGGAAGTGAAGGGCGATCTGGTCGCGCACTTGGTCGAGCTGACCAAGGGCGGAGCGGACTACACCTTTGAGTGTATCGGCAACGTGAAGGTGATGCGCCAGGCACTGGAGTGCTGCCACAAGGGCTGGGGACAGTCCATCATCATCGGCGTTGCGGGCGCGGGACAGGAGATTTCCACGCGCCCCTTCCAACTGGTGACCGGCCGCGTCTGGAAGGGCTCCGCCTTCGGCGGCGCGCGCGGACGTACCGACGTTCCGCGAATTGTCGATTGGTACATGGACAAGCACATCGAGATCGACAGCATGATCACCCACATGCTGCCGCTGGAGCGCATCAACGAGGCTTTTGACCTGATGCACCACGGCGAGTCCATCCGCACCGTGGTCGTGTATTGATGCTGACAAAGGTCTCGGCCAACCGCTGCTTTGGCGGAGAGCAGCTTCAGTACACCCACCCCAGCGCACGGACCGGCGGGACCATGACCTTTTCGGTCTACCTGCCGCCCGGACCGGGGCCTTTTCCAGTCCTGGTCTGGCTTTCGGGGCTTTCCTGTACGGACCAGAACTTTGTTACCAAGGCGGGCTCGCAGCGCATCGCCGCCGCGCTGGGCCTGGCGATCGTGGCACCGGATACCTCGCCCCGGGGGGCCCATGTGCCGGGAGATCCGGCCGGCTCCTGGGATTTCGGCCACAGCGCGGGCTTTTATGTGGACGCCACCGAGGCGCCCTGGTCGGCCAACTACCAGATGTACAGCTACATCCGGGACGAGCTGCCGCAGGTGTTGGAGAGCTTGCCCCTGGATTGTTCGCGGGTCTCCCTGAGCGGCCACTCCATGGGAGGGCACGGAGCCCTGATCCTGGCGCTGAAAAATCCGGGGCGCTACCGCTCGGTGTCGGCCTTTGCACCAATCTGTGCGCCTTCGGAAGTCCCCTGGGGGGAGAAGGCTTTTGGCCACTTTTTGGGGCCCGATCGGGAGCGCTGGCGGGCGTGGGACGCGGCGGCCCTGGTCGCAACGGCCACGGAGCGGCTGCCCATTCTGGTAGATCAGGGTTTGGCAGACGGTTTTCTGGAGAAGCAACTGCGACCAGAGCGCTTGGAGTCCGCCTGTGCGGCGGTGGGACACCCGCTGGAGCTGCGGCGACGTGAGGGCTACGACCACAGCTACTATTTTGTGGCCTCCTTCTTGGAGGATCACCTGCGGTGGCATGCGGCCGCGCTGCGGCAGTCCCCGACCCGGGGCTGAGGCGGGGGAGCGGCGGCCGGTCCCCATGCCGAAGGCGGCTGCGCTGCGCACGCCGGAGGCGCCGACGGTGGTAGAGGTGCTGGCCGCGCGGCTCCGGGTGCGGGGCGACCCGACGGTGCAGCGGGGCCGCTGGAATGCGAAAGGGGGGGCGCGAAGCAGACCGTCCACGCAGGGGCCCGGATAAGCTCCCCCCATGCCGGCTCCCCTGTTCTTCTACTTCGACCTGCTCTCGCCCTACGCCTACATCGCCTGGCACCAGCTTCACGGCCTCGCAGGCCGCTATGGCCGCAGCGTGCAGCCCGTGCCCACCCTGTTGGCGGCACTGCTGGCGCATGGCGGCACCAAAGGGCCCGCCGAGATCCCTGCAAAACGGGTCTATGTGTTCAAGGATGCGCTGCGAAGCGCCCGAAGGTTGGGGTTGCCCCTGGTTCCCCCGCCCAGCCACCCCTTCAACCCGCTCTGGGCCCTTCGCGCCGCCTCGGTGGTGGAGGGAGAGGTGCAGCGTCGGCTGATCGACGCCTTGTTCCAGGCTGTTTGGGGAGGCGGCGGAGGCGCGGAGTCGCCGGAGGCGGTCCGGGACATTGCCACGGCGGCCGGCCTGGACGGCGCGAAGATTGTGGAGGCGGCGGGCCAGGCAGCGGCCAAAGCCGCCCTCCGCGCGCAGACGGAGCAGGCCATCGCGGCGGGCGTTTTTGGCGTACCCACGATGATCGTCGATGGAGAGCTGTTCTGGGGCTACGACAGCTTTGGCCACCTGGAGCACTTTTTACGGGGCGAGGACCCGCTGCAACCGGGGGATGTGGAGCGCTGGGCGAGCCTTCCTGCCAGTGCACGCCGATCCTGAGCCCAGAACCCCTGCTTTTTCTCCGGAGCACAGCCCATGCGCATCCTGGTCACCGGCGCCGGCGGCTATATCGGCCTGCACATCGTCCGGGAGCTGCTGGCCGGTGGCCACGCGGTCACCGCGCTGCTGCGGTCCCCCGGCCGCTTGGGGCCCCTGGCGGCCTCCCCTGGCCTGAACGTGGTGGAGGCGGACCTGGAGCAGGCGGAGCGGGTCAGGCAGACCTTGGAAGGCCAAGACTGCTGCGTACATGCCGCCCTGCTGTGGGGCGAGCCGGGCACCGAGCTGGAGCTACGGGACGTGGCGGTGGCAGCGCGGCTGTTTGACAGCGCAGGCAGAGCGGGGGTGGGTCGCTGTATCTATCTTTCTTCTGCGGCAGTTCATCGCCCATTTTCCGGCGAAATGGCGGAAGAAGATCCGCTCTGGACCACCGACCTCTACGGCGCCACCAAGGCCGCCGGCGAGCTCTTTCTGCGTGCGGCCTGCGCCACCTATGGAATGACCGGGATCGCGCTGCGCCCCGGGCCGGTGGTGGGGCCTCCCGCCTTTGTCGGTGGTTCTTTTCGCAGTGACCGCCGCCTGGAAGAAATGGTACGCAATGCAAGAACCGGACAAACGATTTATGCAGACTATGGCGATGCGCGCCAGTGGTCGG
>JBEIQS010000331.1:0-4865 GCA_040376425.1 Alphaproteobacteria bacterium
CTGTGGCCTGGCTACGGCGAAAACCTTCGGGTGCTGGAGTGGGTATTGGAGCGCTGCGAAGGGCGAAGCCCCGGCGTGGAGACCCCCATCGGGCGGGTACCGAGCGCCATCGACGGCGTCGCCCCCGAAAAGCTGGGCGAGCTATTGAAGGTGGACCGCAGCGAGTGGGCATCGGAAGCCAAGGTACAGGCCGACTTTTTGAGCGGCTACGGCGACCGGCTCCCCAGCGCCCTGTGGACCGAGCACGCGCGGTTGGTGGAGAACACGGCGGGCTGAGGAGGTGTTGTAGCGCTACAACACCTCAGGGAGAGGTGGGGGGATTCCTGCAGGGGATCGTCCAGATCCTGTCAGGCGCGTGCGGCCCGAGCGCCGCAGGCGCCGGTGGCGCTCGGGCTGTTGCTGCCGCTCAGGGAGCCGCGTAGCGGTGCTCGCACTCCACAATGCCAAAGGCATCGCAAGCGGCCTCTACAACGCAGGCCGCCTGCCCCTCGATATCATAGCCTTTTTCCAGGTTATAGCCGCAGCCCTGTAGACAGGAGTCCTTGTCCGGGTATGCCGCCAAACCACAGGTGGACACCAGCTCATCGCAGAGGCTGTCGCACTCCGGGGCCGCCCCCGTCTGGGGAGTGGAGCAACCCACCCAAAGCAGCCAAAAAAGGGGCTTCATTTCCCATCCTCCTCAGCGGCGGCTTGCGGGTCGAACAGGAAGTAGCCGATCGCATTGTTCTCGCCATAGCGGTCGTTGATCCAAAGATGGATGCGGGAGCCAACGGTCTGCGCTCCGACCGCGCCCACCTTTCCGGCCCCATCGACGTGCAAGGGAACCTGACCCTGGCGTACCCATGTTCCGTTCTCTTCGACCGCGTAGCCGAAAAAGGTACCGTCGGCGGTACGATAGTCGTCGGTAAAGTCGCAGGTGCTGTGGTCGTCCGAGGTCCAGCCGGAGGGATAGCAGATCCACCGGTAGAAGGCGGAATAGAACAGGTAGCGCTTGCCATCCAACTCGGCGATGGCCATACTCGAAATGCCCTGGTCGTCCCATGCGCCTTCCGGCCCCACATCAAAGACCTGGAGACTCGGGTTCGGCAGCCAGTTGTTCACATCGATGGCGTTGATGGGGTAGGCGGCACAGGTCTGGTCCCGCAGGTCTGCCATGGCATCGTAGGGAGAACCTCCAATATAGCCGGTAAGCCCGCTATCAGTGGCGCTCAGGCCCAGCGGCCAGCACCAACGCAGCCCCATCACCGACGATGTGAAGTCGATCACCGGGCCGCTGGTGGTTCGCTGCCAGGTGTGGCCATCGGGGGAGGATGCCACCCCCAAACCCCAGGTGTCCGTTGCTGAATTCAACCCCTGGTACAGCATCACATAGCTGGCACTGCGCGCATCCCACACCACTTGCAAGCCGCTCAACTTTTCGCCATCCCAGGCGGAAGCCCCCGGCGATCCCAAAAGCGGGTTCTCCGGGTGGGTGCTCCACTGCGTGCCCTGCTCGCTGATGGCATAGCCCAGCCCGTAGTCCCCCGCCGACTCGCCCACATACCAGGCCTGGTAAAAGGGATGGTCGGCCACCCGGGTCACATGAAAGGCCACCGTGCGGAGGTTGCCGTACCAGGACTCCGTCACCGGGGTGCCGGCCTCGTCCACTGGCGGAAAGACCGGGTTGCAGTCATAGGCGTAGAACGGGGTATTCTCCACCCGGCTGAACGGGCACTCCGTCACGGCGGATGGGTTGACATCGACAGCGCCGGACAGAACATATTCCTGTTCACAGGCCATAAAGGCGAGCAGCCACATGACAAAGCCTCCGCTACACCCGCAGAGGGTAGCGGCTCGGCGGCGCAGCCGGGACCGGGAAGTGGAGAGCTGGTCCAAGCTGGTTGGAGTGATCTTGAAAATAAGAAAGGGAATGGGTATTATTCATATAGAGAGATAACATGGCATGATTTTGGAGCTATCACAGCAGGTGGCAGAGCTCCGGGCGCACCTCGCGGCCGAGCGCGTGGCGGAGGCGGCCACCTTGCTTGCCACAACCCTGCAGCGGCCGGAGCTGGCCGGGGAGCCGGCCCTGCGGGTGCAGCTTGCCCTTGCCGCGGCCGAGCTTGCCCGCCGCAGTGGCCATCGGCGGGACGCCCGGCAGTGGCTCAGCGACGCTCGGTGGGCCCTGGCCGAGGTGGCGGCCGGCGAGACCCATCGCGAGCTGGCCACCGAGGTGGCCTGGGGAGAAGCCTCCGAAGCCATCGCGGCGGGCGCACATGCCCGGGCAGCGCGGCTGCTGGAGGCATCGATGGCGGACGCGCGCACGCTCTTTTCGGGTCAGGCCCTCCGTTTTCATCGCGCCTTGGGTGCCATCGCCGCACGGCAGGGCCGGGCCGAGGTGGCCGTCTCGCACTACCGATTGGCACTGCAGCAACTGGACGAGGGGCGGGACCCCGATCTGGTGGCACGTCTGCGCTCCAACCTGGCGATGGTTGAGCTTCAACGTGGTGGATTCGAGGTGGCCCGACGATTGATCGCCGCAGCCATCCAAACCCGGTCTCAGCCGGGATCGGCGGCGGCACCCCTGGCCAATTCGCTGGCGGTGCAGGCGATGATCGCCGAGGGAAGTGGACAGGTCCCGGACTGGGACTTACCGTTGGCCCTGGCCCGGTCGTCCGGGGACAACGTGCTCTATGTGGAGATTGCGCTTCGGAGCTCCCAATACCGCTATCGGAGCACAGCCGCAGAGGGCGCCACTCCGCTGCTGCGGGCGGCCGAGCTGCTGCTGACCGACGTGGGGCGGCAGGAGCCGTTGCTGCGGGCGCTGTGGCTGGAAACGCGGGCGCTGGAGCAGTGGACCACGCGGGGAGCGGAGGGGGCGATTCCCGGCTTTCTGGAGGCGCTGGAGGCCTTTGAGGCCCTGGACGCGGTCTGGCAGGCGCTCAGGGTCGAGCTGAGCCTGGGGGTGGTGGAGGCGGAGGCCGGGCGGGGAGAGACAGGCCGGGCGCGGGCCATGCGGGTGTGCCGGCGGGCCGCCGCCCTCGGTTTGGAGCTGCCGATGGAGACCGCAGCGCGGGAACTGGTGATCGAGGCGGCGAAGGCGGGGGACAGCACCTGTGCGGCCTGGGCGCGCCGCCGTGGCTGGCCGGCCCCCCAGCCCCATGTTGCGGGGGTGCAGCTCGATCCCGCCTCTGGCGGTCTGAGGATAGGGGCCTTCCACCGGGTGATGGGGCCACGGAGCCTGCTGTTTCGGCTGCTGTGGCTGCTGGCGGAGGCGGGCACCCGCGGGGTGACGGTGCGCGAGCTGGAGCGACGACTGTGGCGACGTAGCCCCCCCGGGCCCGCCCGAACGGCACGGCTGCGCAGCCTCATCGCCCGGGCCCGTAGCCTGACCGCACCGGATCATGTGCTGATCCTGACCGTGGGCGGCGCGGGGCGCTACCGGTGGAACCCGGAGGTGGGGTTGCTGCGACAGCCCGCCGGCCAGGAGGAGGCGGTGGATGGCGCGGACTGATCGGGCACCAGAGCTACTGCAGCTCCCGCGCCGCCCATGCCGTCACTGCCTCCACAAAAACCCGCACCTTGGCGGGAAGCTGCGCCCGTTCCGGGTAGAGGAGGAGAATCTGCGCCTCTCCCCCCACCTCCTCCTCCAAAAGGCAAACCAGGCGTCCCGACTCCAGATCCGCCCCGATGCGAAGGAGCGGAAGAAGCGCCACCCCCAGTCCCGCGCGGGCCGCCTGCAATTGCAGCTCCAGGTCGTTGGTCACCAGGCGCCCCTCCACCCGAAGGCTGCCGCCGCGCCGAAGCGGCCAGCCAGTCCGGGGCAGCTCTCCCCGGTCAAAGCCGAGAATACAGGGATAGCGCGCCAGATCCGCCGCATTCTGCGGCACCCCCAGACGCTCCAACAGGAGCGGAGAGGCCACCAGAACACTGCGGGAGCGGCGAAGCACCCGCTGCACCAGCCCCCCCTCGGTCACCGGTGCAGCGCGGATCGCCAGATCATAGCCAGAGGCCAAGAGATCGATCACCGGCGTCCCCAGGTAGAGCTGAAGGCGGATGCGTGGATAGGCCGCCTGAAAATCGCAGATCATCTGCATGAATGCGGCGGATTGAATGGGCGGCGCCAGCACCTTCAGATCGCCCTCGATCCGGTCTTCCTGGCTTTGAAGCTGAAGGCGTGTCGCATCCACCTCGGCCTGGATCTTCAGGCCGCGCTGAAAAAGGAGCTCCCCCGCCTCGGTCAGCACCAGCTTGCGGGTGCTGCGGCGCACCAAACGCAGCCCCAAGCTCTGCTCCAGGCGCTCCAGACGGCGGCCCACCGTTGCCCGGGGAAGCTGAAGCTCCAGGGCCGCCCGGCTCATCGAGCCGGTCTGGGCCACCTTCAAAAACACCGCCAGCTCGTTCAGCTCCATATGCGCCCTCCGTCCCCGCCCCTAACCCCATCTGGATCGTTTTTGGGCAGGTGATGCGCCGTTGTTGTACCTATGCATCAGGTCCAGCGGGATTAGAATCACGGGCGGAGGCATCATGAACAAGCAGACTCTCCCTTACTGGATTCCCACCGTTCTTTTCTCGCTCGCCATGCTCGGCTCGGGCTCCATGAACCTCATGGGCGCCCCGGAGATCATCGACGCCCTCACCCACCTTGGCTACCCCGCATACCTGGCGAAGATCCTGGGCACCTGGAAGCTGTTGGGCGTCGTCGCGCTGCTCGCACCGGGCTTCCGACGCGTAAAAGAGTGGGCCTACGCGGGCTTCTTCTTCAACCTCACCGGCGCCACCCTGTCGCACCTGGCCTCGGGCGACCCCGTAGGACAGGCCATCGCGCCGCTGGTGATCCTCAGCATCGGGCTGTTGTCCTGGTCCCAGCTCCACCGCCGCTTTCC
>JBEIQS010000205.1:0-10301 GCA_040376425.1 Alphaproteobacteria bacterium
GGAAGGACATGAAGGACTTACTTCTGCGCCCGCCCCCCCCACGCGGTCGACTGGAGGTTCTCGGGAAGTTCCGAATTCTCCCGCCAAAAAACCACTCCCTCCCCTCCCTCCCACTCCACCTCCATCCGCTCAAAAAAAACCTCCCGAAGCGCCTTAAAATCCCCGCCCAAAAAATCTGCGACCATCTTCAAAACCGTCGTCTTCCCCACACCATTCGGTCCATAGAGAACGGTCACCCCACTCGGATGCAGTGGAATCCGGTGGGTATACTCTCCAAAGAGCCCAAAGATCCTGATCTCCTTGATCCGCATCCACACCTCTCTTTTTGGATATCCCCTCCCGGTCCCCCCGTCCACCCTTGCCACCACGCCGCCGCCGCCATAACGCTCCGCCCTGATCTGGAGCGGCACCGTGGCGACCGAAAATTCTGAGAGTGGTTCCAACTTCATCCGCAGCATGATTGCGGAGGATCTGGCAGCCGGACGCTACAAAACGGTGGTGACCCGGTTTCCCCCCGAACCGAACGGCTATCCACACATCGGGCATGCCAAGTCCATCTGCCTGAACTTCGGCTTGGCCCTCGATTTTGGTGGACGCTGCCACCTGCGGATGGACGACACCAACCCCACCAAAGAGGAGCAGGAGTACGTAGACGCGCTGGCCCGCGACGTGCGCTGGCTGGGCTTCGACTGGGGCGAGCATTTTTACCATGCGTCGGACTATTTTGAAGACTGCTATCGCTACGCCGAGAAGCTGGTCATTGAAGGCAAAGCCTATGTGGACAGCCTGAACGAAGAGGAGATCCGGATCTACCGGGGCACCGTCTCCGAGGCCGGAAAACCCAGTCCCTACCGGGATCGTACGGTGGAGGAGAACCTGAGCCTCCTTCGACGGATGCGCAAGGGCGAATTCCCCGACGGTGCCCATGTTCTGCGCGCCAAAGGCGACCTTTCCGCGGCCAACATGAAGATGCGCGACCCGCTCCTCTACCGGATCCGCCATGCGACGCACCACCGCACCGGCGATGCCTGGTGCATCTACCCCATGTACGACTACGCCCACCCCATCTCCGATGCCATCGAGGGGATCACCCACTCCATCTGCACCCTGGAGTTCGAAAACAACCGGGACATTTATGATTGGGTGATGGAAAACTGTGCGCCCACCATCGGCATCGGGCCGGAGAAGGGGCAGCGCGCCACCTCCAAGCAGATCGAGTTTGCCCGCCTGAACCTGACCTGCACCGTGGTCAGCAAGCGCAAGCTGTTGAAGCTGGTGCAGGACGGCGTGGTGCGGGGCTGGGATGATCCCCGCATGCCGACGCTGGCGGGTCTACGGCGCCGGGGCGTGACCCCGGAGTCCATCCGCCTCTTCACCGAGCGGGTGGGAGTGGCGCGCGCCAACTCCACCGTAGAAATCGAGGTTTTCGACGGGGCGGTCCGCGAGGATCTGAACCAGCGCTGCCCCCGGATGTTGGGCGTACTGCACCCGCTGAAGGTGGTGGTCACAACCTGGACCGAGGGCACCGTGGAGTGGCAGGACGCACCCCTTTGGCCCGCCGAATTCGGCAAAGAAGGCAGCCGGAAAGTCCCCTTCACCAAGGAGCTGTGGATCGACCGCGACGACTTTCTGGAGAACCCTCCCAAGAAGTTTCACCGTCTTGCCCCCGGCAAAGAGGTGCGCCTCCGGCACGGCTACATCATCCGCTGCGACGAAGTGATCAAGGACGAGGCCGGTAACATCGTCGAGCTGCGCTGCACCCACGACCCGGCCACCCGCTCGGGTCAGGAGAGCCGGAAGGTACAGGGCACCATCCACTGGGTATCCGCATCGCAGGGAGTGGCCGTAGAAGCCCGCCTCTACGAGCGCCTCTTCGCTATCGAACGTCCGGATGCGGAAGACAACTTTCTGGACCACGTCCACCCGGCTTCGCTGGAGACTGTGCGCGCATGGGTAGAACCGGCCCTGGTCGACCTGGAACCGGGCAGCCGTGTGCAGTTGGAGCGCCTGGGCTACTTTTATGTAGAGCCTGAAGACTCCACTCCTGGGAAGCCGGTGCTGAACCGCATCGTGGGCCTGAAGGACACATGGGCAAAGGAAGCGCCGGCTCCCCAGAAAAAGGAGCCCGAGGTGCCGGCCAAGGTGGAGGAGACCGTTCGCGTCTCCAAGGCGGACCGCAGCCGGGAGCCCGCCGAGCAGGCCCATTTTGTCGCCCTCAGTGGCGCGGGACTCTCGGTGGAAGATGCCGACCTGCTGGCCGCCGACGCCGAGCTGCGCGCCTTCTACGAGGCCGCGCTGACCCAGCACCCCTCCCCCCGAACGGTGGCGGCCTGGGTGGCCAACGAGGTACAGCGGGAGCGGAAGCTTTTGTCTGGCAGCCCAAATCCACTCACTTTTGCCCGGCTGGTGGCGCGGGTGGACGACGGCGCCATCACCCGCCCCATCGCCAAGGAGCTGCTGGTCGAGGTGCTGGGCGGGGCCGACCCCGATGCACTGATCCAGAGCCGCGGCCTGGGACAGATTGGCGACCGCGCCACGCTGGAAGTGCTGGTGGCCAAGGTGCTGACCGCCAACCCCGATAAGGTGAATGCCTATCGGGGTGGAAAAGTGGGCCTCTTCGGCTTTTTTGTCGGCGCGTCCATGAAAGAGAGCGGCGGAAAGGCCAATCCGGGGCTGCTTCAGGAGCTCCTGAAGGCAGCCCTGAGCTGAGCGCAGACCACTGAATGAGGCTTCATTCAGTGGTCAGATCTGCCTCTTCCAACTGCCGAATCGGATCCATCAGGGGCGGCAAAAGACGTGCAGGACGGACCGCGCCGCGGGCAGCCTGCGCCCGTATGTCCACGCGCGTACCACCAAAGGAGCGGTTGCGCAGGTACTTGTGCGCGGTGCCGTCCTCTCCATCATAAAAGGTGATGTCGTAGTCGTAGCCATCGACATTCACATAGAAGAAGTCTTTGGCCACCGGGGTCACCGCCCCGATGGTGGAGCCCGCCGCCTCCAGCGACGGCACCGATGCCACCAGCTCGGCTCCATCCCAGGACAGGATAATCTGACCGATTCCATGCGGATCATCCCAGGTGCCCGCGTACTCGGACAGATCGGAAAGGGGCGGCTCGGCGGCGGTCTGCTCGCTGGCTTCGGGCAGCCCGGCAATCCGATCCATCGCCAGCACCGCGGAGTTGGCGAAGTTGTCCCCATAGCCATTGGAGAGGATAGAAATCGCAAAATCGCGCTCGGGCAGCAGGTAGAAGGTGGAGGTCATCCCCATGGTGTTCCCGCCGTGCGCCCAGAGCGGCTCGCGCACCCAACGATTGCGCCCGGCGCCGAAGCCATCAAAAATCATAAGGCCAAAGCCGTAGTCCTGGCCGGTGAGGAAGGGGTACATCGGCACCTGCGGCGTCGTCAGCTCCTGCAGCAGGGAGTCGTACAGCACGTCGCTGTTGCCATTCATCAGAAAGCCGCCGAGAATGGCCATATCTGTGGCCGTAGACCACACTAGACCGGCAGGCCGGGTGAAGCCCGCATCGAGCTGGTGCTCCATGTCCAGCACGCCGAGCTCGTAGTCCAGCTCCTCACCAAACACAAAGGTATCGATCCCATTCGGAAGGATCAGGCCGTTTCCATAGGCATAGTCGCCATCCGCCTCGGCCTCGCTCTGCCGTGAAAAGCTGCGGGTCATGCCCAGCGGGACAAAAATGTCCTCGGCCAGAATGTCGCCATAGGCGCGGTCGTCCAGCTCCTCCACCACCAGCCCCGCCATCGAAAAGTTGGGGTTGGAATAGTTCCAATAGGTGCCGGACGGCGCGTAGGCGTGCATGTTTTCCGCGAAGCGGCCGTAGCCCACCTCTGCCAGGCGCTCATCGCCGGGATCGTCAATCCACGGCGTATAGTCGTACCAGGCGGTCTGATGCGAGATCAATTCCCGCAGGCTGACCTGCGCTGGATTTTCCGGGTCCAGCGCCGGCTGGAAGTTGGGCAGCGTTTCCGCAAGCGAATCATCCAGGCCGATTTTCCCCGCCTGCACCTTCTGAAGCAGGGCCATCGCCGTCAGCTTTTTGGTATCCGATCCAATCTGGAACAGGGTGGTGGGCAGCACCTCCACCTCTTCGCCGGGGTGGGCGGTCCCAAAACCCTCGGCAAAAATCACCTCGCCCTTGTACCAGATCGCCACAGAGGCCGCCGTCGCAAAATCGCTGCGTCGAAGGTCGGCATTGACCTGGGTGCGAATCTCCTCAAAGGCGGCGGTGTAGTCCACCGGCGGCGTCGAATCTCCCGAATCGCCGCTATCCACCACACTTTCTTTGACCGGGTCACTCTCGACCGGCTTGTTGTTCTCGGGCACACAGGCCAACATCCACCACAGCATGGGAACCTCTTTTCGGGAAATGTGGACGGGGATGGAAAGAAGCTAAGTCCGGGCGGGGGGCTTGGCCAGGGGAAGGCCGGCTGACGGGACTTCGGTGACCTGGCAGGAGAGCAGCCACTGACCCACCCGGTTAGAAGCCCCTTCCCCCGGAGCCCCCATGCCCCCTCGTCGCCTAGGCGTCAACATCGACCACGTGGCCACCCTGCGGCAAGCGCGGCGCTCGCCCTACCCCGACCCGGTCACCGCCGCGGTGATGGCCGAGCTGGCCGGAGCCGCCCAGATCACCTGCCATATCCGTGGCGACCGTCGGCACATCCAGGATGCCGACCTGCCGCGGCTGCGCGACGCCGTGCAGACGCACCTGAATGTGGAATTGGCCGCCACCGAGGAGATGTTGGGCATCGCCGAGCGTTTGTTGGGTGGGCATCGCCACCGTCACCGCGTGACCCTGGTGGCCGAGCGCCCCGGCGAGGTCACCACCGAGGGCGGCCTGGATGTGGCCGGCCAGCAGCAGGCCATCGCGGCGGCCTGCGCGCGCCTGCACGAAGCAGGCATTCGGGTCAGCCTCTTCATCGACCCCGACCCCCGCCAGGTGGAGGCCTCCGCCCTGCCCGGCGTGGACATGATCGAGCTGAACACGGCCCGCTATGCCGAAGGAGATCACGGCGATCTCCGCCGCCATGCCGCCGCTGCGGATATGGCCGCGCGGCTGGGCCTGGAGCTGGCCGCCGGCCACGGCCTCACCCACCACAACCTCCCCGATCTCGTGGCCGCCGTGCCCAGTATTGTAGAATACAATATCGGACATAGCATCATTGGACGTGCTGTATTCGTGGGTCTGGATCGGGCCGTGCGCGACCTGATCGAGCTGATCCGCAGCCCCCTGGCGTAGCCGGCCGCACAATCCCCCGGCTCTGCTCCCTTCCCCGATTGACGCTCCCCCTCCCCTGCACTATAACTCTCACGTGAGCGTGAGGTTCAATGGTTTCCGGAACGGCGATGGAGGAGGCAGGCACTATCGAAAAAACCGCTCCCCGCGTGGGAACGGAAGCCCTGGCGCAGGTCGAGGATGCCCGTCCCCTGCGCATTGGCGAGCTGGCCGAACGCAGCGGTCGCACCGTACGCACCCTGCACTTCTACGAGGAATTGGGCCTGCTGGAGCCCAGCTCGCGCACAAAGGGCGGCTTCCGCCTGTACGACAAGTACGCGATGCTGCGCATCCACTGGATCACCCGCCTTCAGGATCTGGGCTTTTCTCTCCCCGATATCAAGACTTTTCTCGATGGGATGCACCAGCGCAATCCCGACGCTCCGGCGATGATGAGCGAGCTGCGTGACTTCTACCGCACCAAGCTCCAGGAGACGCGGGCACAGATCCAGCGCCTTCAAAGCCTGGAAACTGAGCTGGACTCCTCGCTCTCCTACCTGGAGAGCTGCCGCAGTTGCGCACCCTCCACCGGCAAGCACGTCTGCCGCGCCTGCCCCGAAGAATCCCATCACGGACAGGAGCCGCCGCCCTTGGTCGCTGCCGTCCACCTCTCCCCACAGGATTGACCATGGCCGTGAAGCTCCCCATCTACCTGGATAACCACGCGACCACCCCCTGCGACCCGCAGGTGGTGGAGGCGATGATGCCCTACTTCACCCAGCTCTTTGGGAATGCAGGTTCGCGCAACCATTCCTTTGGTTGGGCCGCGCAAGAGGCCATCGAGCATGCCCGCCAGCAGGTGGCCACCCTGATCGGGGCGGACGCCAAGGAGATCATCTTCACCTCCGGCGCCACCGAGTCGGACAACCTGGCCATGCTGGGCGCCGCCCACTTCTACCAGGACAAGGGCAAGCACATCATCACCACGGTGATCGAGCACAAGGCCATCCTGGACTGTGCCCACCACCTCGAAAAAGAAGGCTACACCTTCACCTATCTGCCGGTAGACAAGGAAGGTCTGCTGGACCCCGAGCTGGTGCGGGCCGCCATCCGCGAGGACACCATCCTCTGCACGGTGATGTGGGCCAACAATGAAATCGGGGTGGTGCAGAACATCAAGGCGATCGGCGCGATCTGCCGCGAAAAAGGTGTCATCTTCCACACCGATGCGGTGCAGGGACTGGGCAAACTGCCCTTCAACGTGAACGACATGAACGTGGATCTGGCGTCGATCTCGGCGCACAAGATCTACGGTCCCAAGGGCATCGGCGCGCTCTATGTGCGGCGTGCGCGGCCGCGTATCCGCTTGGAGCCCATGCTCTACGGCGGCGGCCAGGAGCGCGGCCTGCGCTCGGGCACCCAGCCAGTGCAGCAGATCGTCGGCATGGGCAAAGCGGCCGAGCTGGCCCATCAGGCGCTTACCAACGGCGAAGTGGAGCGGGTCCGGGCCCTGCGCGACCGCCTGTGGAACGGCATCAAGAGCAAGCTGGACGAGGTCTACCTGAACGGCTCCTGGGAGCACCGCCTTCCCAACAACCTGAACGTCAGCTTTGCCTATTGTGAAGGCGAAGCCATCATGATGGCGATCAAGGACCTTGCAGTTTCCTCGGGTTCGGCCTGCACTTCTTCCTCTCTGGAGCCTTCCTACGTCCTGCGCGCCATGGGCGTGGACGTGGAGCTGGCCCACACCTCCATCCGCTTCGGCATCGGCCGCTTCAATACGGAGGAGGAGATCGACTACGCGATTGAGCTGCTTGGAAACAAGATCTCCTGGCTGCGCGAGATGAGCCCCCTCTACGAAATGGTCAAGGAAGGGGTGGATCTGAAGTCGGTGTCCTGGGTGGCGCACTAACAAAAATTTTGGAGTCTACGATGGCCTACAGCGATAAACTGCTCGATCACTACGAAAATCCCCGAAATGTCGGGTCGATGGACAAGAATGCCCAGGACGTGGGCACCGGCGTTGTGGGCGCTCCCGCCTGTGGCGACGTGATGAAGCTCCAGCTCAAAATCACCGACGAAGGCATCATTGAAGATGCCCGCTTCAAGACCTTTGGCTGCGGCTCGGCCATCGCCTCCTCCTCTCTGGTAACAGAAATGGTGAAGGGGAAGAGCATTGACTACGCCATGGGCATCCAGAACGCGCAGATCGCCGAGGAGCTGAAGCTGCCCCCCGTGAAGATCCACTGCTCGGTGCTGGCCGAAGACGCGCTCAAGGCCGCGATCAACGACTACCTCAAAAAGAAAAATGCCGCCGCCCCGGCGGAGGTTTCGGAGTAGCCATGGCGATTTCGCTGACCGAGCGGGCGGTAACCCGCATCCAAGAGCTGCGACTGAAGCGCCAGACCCCGGAGGCCTTCTTCCGGGTTGGCGTGCGCGGCGGCGGCTGCTCGGGTCTGGCCTACTTCGTGGATTTTGCACAGGCCCAAGACGCGAAGGACAAGGTGTTCGAGTTCAGTGCGAACGAGACCACGGTCAAGGTGCTGGTGGACCGCAAGTCCTACCTGTTCCTGAACGGCACCGAGATTGACTGGAAGGCCGAGCTGATGAAGACCGGCTTTGAGTTCCACAATCCGCTCGCCGGAAAGAGCTGCTCCTGTGGCGAGTCCTTCAGCACCTGAGGCGCGGATGACCTGCTGGAGCTGTCACGAAAAGGTGGGCGGGATGCTCTGCGTGAGCTGTGGGCTCTTGCAGCCGCCGCCCGTCTCCCCGGATGCCTTCGTCGTTTTCGGGATCAAGCCCTGGTATCATCTGGATCTTTCGGTCCTGGAGGAGCAATACCGTAAGCTGGCCCGGCAGCTCCACCCGGACCGCTATTCCGGTAAATCCGCCACAGAGCGCCGCTTTTCCCTCCAGTGGACGGCCCACCTGAACGAAGCCCGCCGCATCCTGAAGGACCCCGTCCGCAGGGCGCGCTTGTTGGCCACCGGCTCCCCGGACCCCAAGGAAACCGGTGGACCCAAGCTGGATCCTGCCTTTCTCCAAGAGATGTTTGACTGGCGGGAGGAGGAGGAGGAGACCCCGGGGGCCCTGCGCGAGCGGGCCACGGCACGGTCGGCCGCTCTGGAGGCCGAGCTGGAGGGGATTTTTACCGCCTGGGAAGAGGGGCATGGCGGGCTTGAGTGGGTCGATGACCGCCTTGCACGCCTGAAATACATCAAAGGACTGCTGCCTGCTCGACTGTAGGCAGCGCGCGTATACGTTTTTCTCAGGATTTTATTCATGGCTTCGAACATCGGGATCGATCTGGGCACCACCAACTCCTTGGTGGCCGTGGTGATGGACGGAAAGGCCCGCTGCCTCCTGGATGAGCAGGGGTCGGCGATGCTGCCCTCGGCGGTGCGCTATGAGCCCAACGGCAAGGTGGTGGTGGGTCGGGAGGCCAAGGCGGAGGCGCCCCAGTACCCGGACCGTACATTTACGTCGGTGAAGCGATTTATGGGGCGGGCGCCGGCGGACTGCACGGCCGATGCCGCGCTGTTCCGCTACACCATGGACCCCACCGAGGATCGCTTCGTGCGCTTTGCCATCGGCAGTGGGGACCGCTCGGTCACCCCGATGGAGGTCAGCGCCGAGGTGCTGAAGGCGCTGAAGTATCGGGCAGTGGAGTGCCTTTTTGGCGAGCCGGGTGGTGCAGTGATCACCGTTCCCGCCTACTTCGACGATGCCCAGCGTCAGGCCACCAAAGATGCGGCCCGTCTGGCCGGACTGGAAGTGCTGCGCCTGTTGAACGAGCCCACGGCCGCCGCCATCGCCTACGGCTTGGACAAGCGGGAGAAGGGCGTGTTCGCCGTCTACGATCTGGGCGGGGGCACCTTCGATATCTCCATTCTGGAGCTGAACGACGGCATCTTCCAGGTGCTGTCCACAGCCGGCGATACCCACCTGGGCGGCGACGATTTTGATCGCGCCCTGGCGCTGCACCTTGTCCCCGAGCTGCCGACGCTTTCCTCGGGAGAGTCCAGGCATATCCTCAAATCGGCCGAGCAGGCGAAGCGGGACCTGAGCGACAAGGATCAGGTGGACGTGCAGATCGGCGACCGCACGCAGACCGTCACCCGCGCTACCTTCGATGCGCTGATCGCGCCGCTGATCGCCCGGACCGGGCAGGCCTGTCGTCAGGCACTTGCCGACGCCAACCTGGAAGCTTCACAGGTAGAAGCTGTAGTACTGGTGGGTGGCTCTTCGCGGGTGCCGGCGGTCCGCAGCTTTGTCGGGCAGCTCTTCGGCCGCGATCCCTACTGCGACCTGAACCCGGACGAGGTGGTGGCCCTGGGTGCGGCGATGCAGGCCGATATTTTGACGGGGCGCTCGTCGTTGGCTGACGATCTCCTCCTGCTGGACGTCATCCCTCTGTCCCTGGGCTTGGAGGTGATGGGCGGTGTGGTCGAAAAATTCATCCCCCGCTGCTCCACCATTCCCATCTCCAAGGCCGAGACCTTCACGACGCATGTGGACAACCAGACGGCGGTGGATCTGCACATTGTGCAGGGAGATCGCGAGCTTGCCCGCGACAACCGTAGCCTCGCCCGCTTCGTTCTGCGCGGCCTGCCGCCGCTGCCCGCGGGGGTGCCCCGGGTGCGCGTTGAGTATCTGGTGGATGCCGACGGGCTTTTGCGGGTTTCCGCACGGGAAGAACACACCGGCATTGAAGCGAAGATCGAGGTCAAACCCAGCTACGGCCTGACCGACGACGAGATCGAAGAGATGCTGGAGGCCAGCATCGACAACGCCGAAGAAGACGTGGCGGTGCGGATGCTCATCGAGTCGCGGGTGGAGGCGGAGGGAATCCTCCACGCGCTGGGCAAGTCCTGGCACGACCAGGAGCTCTTGGAGGAGGGCGAAGAGGCGCGCATCCAAGAGGTCACCGACGCACTCCAAGCAGCCATGGCGGGGGACGACTACCACAAAATCCAGGAGCTATCCAAACTTCTGGATCAGGTCACCGCACCCTTTGCCCAACGCCGTATCGAGCGCGACCTGACCCGGGCCCTGTCCGGGCGCGAC
>JBEIQS010000072.1:0-25879 GCA_040376425.1 Alphaproteobacteria bacterium
CCACCACCGAGACCGATCCGGCGAGAACGCCGAAGACCTGGGCCCAGAACTGCTGGCGGGGGTCGGCTTTCAGAAGGTAGCCACTCTTGAGGTCGGTCAGCAGATCGGCCGCATGGAGGCCGATTCCACCGGTGACGTTGGCGGTCATCAGGTTGGTGATCATGTTGCCCGGTGCCAGCCAGCCGAAGGTGATCTGGGTGATCTTGCCCAGGGCGCCCGTGGGGGTGGTATCGGTCTCACCGGTCACGCGGCAGGCGACAATGGCAGTGAAGAAGCCGAGAAAGACGGAGAGCAGACCCATCCACCAGGGGATGCCGAAGAACAGGTACTCCAGGCCCATCACCAAGGGGCCAAAGATCATCGTGCCGATGAAAAACCAGATCATCGGAACTTCGCCATCGTCCTGCTGTTTCCCGCCAAAGGCCGCCCCCACACTTTGGATGGCGCGCCACACGGAGCGCCACTGGAAAGCGAAGGACAGCAGCCCCGATGTCAACAACATGGAGGATCCCAGCCACACCGACCAGGCAACAATATGCTTGTAGCCAAGTTTGTCGTTGATAATCCCCTGCTGATACAGCCAGGGCGCCAGCATCAGGTAGTTGATGAGGGCCCCCAACATCATCGACCAGGCGGCGCGGAAGCCCATGATGGCGCCGGCGCCGATCATGATCAGGCTGGTCTCAAAACCGACGGTGAAGTCCAACAAGGGCCGACCGGCAATGGTGATTCCGGGGATGGGCAGCTTTTCGGGGAGGACCCAGGTCTTCCACGAGGTCTGCACGTCGCGGAGGAAGGCCAGAAGGGCGCCGACCAAGGCAGAAAATCCCAGCCAGGATGCCTTGGAATTGGTCTCTCCTGCCGAAGTGCCGTGCAGCGCTCGCAGCGTCTCGGCGGCGGCGATTCCGGTGGGGAAGGCGAGCTGTTCAACGTTGATCATCTGCTGCTTCATGGGGATCGCCATCACGACGCCCAGCAGTGCGATCGAGCCGATCCAGGCGAACATCTGGAAGGGGGGCATGCTGTTGCCGGTGATCATCATCATCGCCGGAATGGCCGCCACGGTGCCACCACCGGTCATGTAGCCCGCCGCCGAGGCGACCGACTGCATGGCGTTATTCTCCAGCATGCCGAAGGGTGTGCGGATCAGGCGCACCATATGAAGCAGCTCAAAAATGGCAAATGCGAGGATACCGGCGGTGATGGACACCCCGAAGCTCCACCCCACCTTCAAAGAAATATACAGGTTGGACAGGCTCATAAAGCCGCCCAAGAGCATTCCCGCGATCACCGCGCGAACGGTAAGCTGACGCGCCAGATTTTCCATCGCGGCATTGTACCATAGGGTGAATGTACGGGCGATGAAGCTGGATCGCGGATGGCGCGACGGGGCGCGGCTTGGCGTTCGGGGAGAAGGGGGCTATGCTCTCCGCATGCAAGAGGCCGCGAAAAATCGTAGGTTCACCGAGTTGTACCAGAAATTGGTAGAGCTGCCGGACCATGTGGTGGGGGAGATTATTGCCGGCGAGCTGGTGGTCAGCCCGCGTCCAACGCTTCGGCATTCCCGAGCGACCACAAAAATATCGCGTGAGATTGGGAATCATTTTGATGATGACGGGGACTTCGGGGGATGGCTGCTTCTGGTGGAGCCGGAGATGCATCTCGGGGAAGAGGCGCTGGTCCCGGATATTGCAGGATGGAGGCATGAGACTATCGCAGAATTTCCAGACGAAGCGGTGATGTCGGTGGCCCCGGATTGGATCTGCGAGGTGCTCTCTCCTGCCACCTCTAAGCGCGACAAAAAGGAAAAAGCCCGTAGCTACCACGCTGCGGGGGTGAGCTGGTATTGGCTGGTCTCTCCCCAGGACCGCACCATCGAGGCTCTGCGACGTGAGGGGGCCTTTTGGGTGCGGGTGGGGCTGTGGTCGGATGATGAAAAAGCGAGGATAGAGCCCTTTGATGCCGTGGAGCTGGACCTGAGCCGCTGGTGGAGAGGAATCAAGCCGCCGAAGCAGGATTGAGCTTGGGGGTCTGAGGACAGGCGATATCCTCTGCCTGCAGACTTGTATTTGGCAATACAAAGTCGGCCGGTTCCGGGCGTTCTCCGGTAAACATCCAGTGCACCGCATGGGCGAGTTGGAAGGAGATCAGCGGCGGTACGGCGTCACCAATATGCCGGTACATATTGGATAAAGAACCCCCTCCAAATCGGTAGGTGCGGGGGAAGCCCTGTAGGATAGCCAGCTCCCGCAGGCTGCACAGCCGATCCTGCTCCGGGTGCGCATAGCGTCCGTTGCCAACATGGGAGCACTCCCGCTTGATGGTCATCGCGGGCCGGTCCCAGGCCAGCCGCCCATAGACATCGGGGTGCGAGCCGAAGTCTCCGGCGGCGATGTACCGTCGCATCGCGGGTGTGAGGTGCAGATCCTGGCCCGGCCGACGGTGAAGGTCTATCCAGGATCCTCCGTTGTGGGGGATGGCGGCAATCCGTGCGGCCGAGGTGGTGTTCAGGGTGGGGCAGGCGTGAAAAGGATCGGCGTCGTCTTTCTCGCCGGCGCGCAGGGGCGGCAGTGCGGCGATGGCTCGGCGCACTGTGGTGGCTTCCGGATTGATCCGATAGCCCGCCCACAGCTCTTCCAGGCCACGCGGTCCACCGGGCAGCGTGGTGGCCACCACCAGCGCCCGTTCCCGGCGCTGCGGCAGGCCGAAGCGGTCCAGCATGTGGATACTCGCCTTCACCGCATAGCCCATCTGCTCCAGCTCTCCTTTGAGCTGGAGAAAGTGGTGGGCAAAGTTCCCCTTCAGCAACTCCCGGGCATTCTCCATCACCAGCACTTTCGGACGCAGCACCCGCACCCAGCTCTGCGTGCGGAGCACCAGGCTGTTTCTGCGGTCGTCTTTCAGGTGATTACTCGGGTTGGCCCTTGAAAAACCCGTACAGGGTGGGCAGGAGGAGAGCACATCCAGATCCTGATCCTGCAGGACCCGCGTGCGGAAGGTGCGGATGTCCGCTTCCTCCATCTTGCTGAGATCCACCGGTGTAGGTGCAAGTCCAAGGTTCAACCGGAAGGTCTCGTTGCATCCCAGGCTGCCCGGCGCACTGCTTGGTTTCCCGAATTCTCCATCCATTGCCGCACGCTGTCGAAAGGCCGGATGGGCAGAAAAACCGAAGCTCATCCCGCCCGCGCCGGAGAAGAGATCGACGAAGCTGAGCGGTTCAGCGCGGGTCACGCCGCGTACACCCGCCCCTTCCACACCAGTTTTCCGATTGCGGCCCTACGCATGGAGTCCAGCACAATCGCCGCCACCATGAATGCGCCCAGGGGCTGCAAAAGCCCATAAAAGGGCTCCTGGCCGGTGCGAATGTCCAACATCAGCCGCACCCCCTGCATCAGCCCCCACAGGCCCACCAGCCAGGCGGCAATCTCGCCGCCGCTCCAGATGCCGAAGGGCACCAGAAGTGCGGGCAGCATGTTGTAGACCAGCAGGAAGAACACCAGAATTGCTGCGGCTGCACGCTTTTTCCGCAGACCGATATAGAAGTTTTTCGTCCAGCCCAGCCAGATCTCCTCCAGGCTGCTGTACATGCGGCAGGAGAACAGATCCCGCATCATCAGGCAGCGCTGCCGACGCCCGTTCCCACGAAACAGACGTGCCAACTCTACATCTTCGGTGATCTTGTCCTTCACCCGCTCGTGTGCACCCAGCTCCTCGTAGACCTCGCGGCGCACCAGGATGAGCTGACCGTTGGCCATCACCCGCTCCTGCTCCTGGTCGTCGTTCACGCGATCCATGGGATTCCCCAGCACAATCACCCCGCCCACCGTGGGCTGGATCACCTTCTCCCAGAAGCTCTCCATCGTCAGGCGGCCGTAGCCGGAGAGCAGGTCCACCTTCTCGGTGATCGCATAGGAGTGCGTGCGCGAAAGGCAGGTGGGCTGCACCCGCACATCCGCATCCAGAAAGAGGATCCACTCCTCCTGGATGTTCCGGGTTGCCCGCTGCAGAGCCCAGGTTTTCCCACGCCATTCGGGAGGAATACCCTCCTCTCCCCGCAGCACTTCCGCGCCGTATTTCTCGGCAATGGCCCCGGTCCCGTCGGTGGAGCCGTCGTCAAAGACGGTGACGGCCCAATTCGGATGGTCCGATGCCGAAAGAGCCTGGAGACAGGCGCCAATATTGGCGGCCTCGTTGCGGGCGGGGATCACCACACGAAGCCGGGGAAGCGTGGGCAGCTTCGGGCTGTTGGGATCCAGCTTCCAGGCGGTGTCCTTTCGGCTCTCCCAGGTTTTTGCTGCGATGCTCAGCCAGAAAAGCCCCACCAGCCCCGCGTAGATGCGGACTACCCACTCCATTCTCCCTCCACCAGCCGTTGCCAATTCTCGCTATTCAGAATCCAGGGATCCTTCACCTGAGCTTCCGGAGCCCCCTTTGCCACCCGCGCCGCTTTGTATGCGGCAATACGTCCTGGTGGAAGGGGGAGCAGCTCCGGCAGACCCAGCCGCCCGGTCTCCCGCTTGGAGGCGTACTCCACGTTGATGCGCTGTAGCGCCGCATCCAGGTGCTCCGCCGAGCTGCTCTCCCCTTCGACCGCCACCCGCAGCCAGGGCACCTCGCCCCAGCCCAGCGTAGCCGAGGCGCCCACCGCGCCCGGAAAGGCCTGCCGGCAGGCCAGCGCAAGCTGCTCCTCGGTCAGCTTCTCGCCCGTGGCTGACAGCACGTTGCCGGACTTGCCCACAAAGGCCAGCCTTGGCAAGGGGCCCATCCACCCGGTGACCCGCACCCGATCCTCCAGATCATAGCGGTATAGACCAGCTTCAGTGCTGATTACCAGTCGATACTCTTGACCCGTCAAGAGTTCCCAGGCGAAGTGGGGCACCCCCGCATCGTCCACAAACTCCAGGACGTGCCCGCCCAGCCAGGCCACCGGGTCGCCCTGGTCCATGGGGACCGCAAAAAAGCCTTCCGAGGCGGTGATGCCCACTTCGCGCACCGGCAGCTCTGCGCCGACCGCGGCCGGGAGCAGGTCGAGGAAAAACGCCGCCGAGCCGCCCTTCCAGCAGTTGAGGATACGCAGCGGCCAGAGCTTCGCGGGCAGTGGCTCGGGCCCCAACTTCTTCTGCTGCATCCCTACAGAGAGCCGCTTTCGGGTTGACGCGTCAAGAGCGGCGGCCGGGCCCCGAGCAAAACTGCCGTCGGCACAGTCGGCGCTCAGATCCTCCCACCAGCGCCGCAGGTTCCGGCAGGTGGCCAGGAGTGTGGAGGGGTTGGCCGAGGTCCAGGAGCGGATGGGCTGCGTCAGTGCATGGCGAAGAATGGTGTAGCTGCGAAGCTCTGGATCGGTGATCTCGTAGACCGGATAGGGTACTGGAGCCCGCCACCGCACCCAGAAGGGCTGCGCCAGAAACATGCGCCCGGTGTTGGATCCGATGGGGATCCCGGCGGGGGAATGGTGGGTGATAGCGGGTGAAACCACCGAGAGCGCCTTGCCTTCGGCAAGTCCCTCGTCGTCACGCAATAATCCCAAGACCCACAGTCGCTGGGCCGCCGCCACCGAAGCGGACCACGTCTCGGTGACCGGCAGCCACTTGGGTCGCCCGGTGGTGCCAGAGGTTTCTAAAAGCTGCAAAGTGGGCGATGAAAATAGTACGTTTTTCTCGCCATCGGCAACCCGATCCAGCCAGGGAATCAGCTCTGCGTGCCGACGAATGGGCACGGCCTCGCGCCATTGCTGCAGGCTCATGTCCGGCCGAAGCTGGTGGCTTCTTCCAAAATCGCTCGAAGCCGCGTCTTTCAGAATCCGCGCGAGGCGGGCCTGCTGGGCGGCTTTGGGATCCCGAAGACTGGCCGCCAAGGTCAACAAGGGACCGATGGCAAACAGGCGCATCAGTCGGTAGGGCCCATTGCCCTGGCCAGGGTAGGGATCGGCGGGAAGCGTCGCGAGGCTTGGCACTCAGGCGCCGAAGCCGGGCGCAAAAATGGCGGTCGGTGCATCCACTTCGCAGCTACGCTCCTGATCGGAAACCACTTCCTGGATGGCGCGCAGGACCTTGGTGATATGCGCGCGGAAGTCCTTTCGGATGCTGCCTTTTTTCTCGCCGCGCTCCACGACCACCAGGTCCAGCGGGCCGTTCAGCTCGCCGGTAGCCTGGTCCATGGGGGGGCATTGGTCCAGGATCAGGTAGCTGCCCAGCTCGCCGAGCGTCACATTGCGGGTACGCGCGCCGGGGCGCAAAATAAGGTTGCTGGGCCGTAACCAGCCATCGCGGCAGTGGCCCGTCGGTCGCAAGCCCGCCGCGCGCGCACTCTCCGGATCGTGGTAGAGCCCGGTGACAACGCCCTCTTTCAGCAAGGTTACTGGAATCGGGGGCACCCCCCGATCGTCGAAGGCAGTGGTGTAGAGCCCCCCCACCATACCCGCGTCGTCGGTCAGATGAAAGATGGGTGACCCGATGGCTTTGCCAAGATGATCCTTCAAAAAGGAGCTCCCGTGGGCGATGGCATCGGCGGCAAAGGCAGGGGCGAGGTTGCGGAAGAGCGTGGCCACCACGCGCGGCTCCAGCACTACCGGCAGGGTGGGCACCGCCGGAAGCCGTCGCAAGAGTGGCTCCACACGACGGCGCAGCTCGGTGCCAAAAGGAAGACTTGCAATATCGGAAAAACGTCGAGAGGCGATGCGATGGCTCAGGCTTCGGCCTTCCAGCATCAGCTCGGCGTACAGCTCGTAGGTGGTGCCGAACTCTTCCGCTTCTACGCCGCGACTGTTCACAAAGGAGCGCCAGGTGCGTTCTTGACGGTACACCATCTGGCTGCGCATGGGCAGCCCGGCCAGCGCGCGCTCGGCCAGGTGCAGCACCTCCGCGCGGTCGGCATCCCCGATCCCCTCGTGGCGGCGGTCGTCGATGCCGGTTCCCGCCGAGCGGATCATCATCTTTTCGGCGGGGCCGGAAAAGGCCGTGCTGGATCGGCTGTCCTGCATGGCCAGGGCCAGGGCTTGTTCCTTGGTTGCGGCGACTCCGCAGCCATGGGAGCCTTCTTTCCACAAGCTGACCCGCCAGAGCGGATCTTCACGGGTGGTCGGCGTGCCCCGCGACTCAGACTGTTCGAGTATACTGCGATGGAGGCGCAGAATCTCCACTCCCAGCGCGCCGTCCCTCCGGGCCTGGCTCATCAGGTTCAGCAGCTCCGCTCGCTTCTCCATGGACCACCTCCCTCCCCACCATAACCGCAACTCTGCTGTATCCTCCGCGACATTTCTGTCAGGGATCTTCTCGCCAGCACTCCACCCGTGCGATGTCCTCTGCCCCGCGTGCGGCACGCATCAGGCGGATTCGTCGGAAGCCCCAGGCATTGCTGATTCGATATTCCAGCGCAAGATCCGTATCATCGCGGACAGCGGCGGGGAAGCCCACCACCGCCAGCGCCTCGGTGCGGCGCAGCGGCTCGGGAAGGGGCACATCGATCATGTAGATGCGGTCGTTGCGGACGCGCAGGCTGCCTCGCTCAAAACGGAGCTCCTTCCCCTGCTCTCCAAGTTCCTGGCTGTCTTGCAGGCTGCCAAGCTGCTCGGTCACCTGATCGCGCACGGCTGTGTAGGACTTGCCGCCGAAGTAGCGCGCATCCACATAGATGCCCTCGGGCTTTTTGTAGATAGCGACCAGGTTTTCCGGAGTCGCTTTGCGCTGCTGTTCTTCACGGCGGGTGGTAAGTTCCTGGGCCGTGGGGGGCTGCACCGCAGGAACCACGGGCGCGTCGGGCGTACAGGCCAACAGGAGGCTAATCCACATCGTGCACCGCTACACAGTGGCTGGAGATGCAGTCGACGTCGGGTTTCGGCTCGCAGGTGACCGCACAGATGCCCTCTGTGGACGCCTCGTAGTCGTCAATGGCCTGCTGCACGTTGTCTGCCTCGGCTTCGTTCACGGGGATCCAGCAGCCGAATTCACAGGACCGGCCCGGAACAAGCGTACATTCCTCTGCGCTGGTGCAGCCGCGCGCATCCTCGATGAGCCGGTTCACCTGAGCTTTTCCCAGAAGGCAGGACCAGAGCAGGAGAGAGGTCATCGCAGCGCTATATTCCGGCGGCGGGGAGCCTTCCACCTCTCGCGGGAGGGGCCGAAGGGAGTTAGGAGGCAAAAATGCGGGTGCTGGTTCGCTACTTCGCGGTTCTACGCGAGCAGCGGGGGAAATCGGAGGGCTGGGAGGAGCTGCCAGAGGGCTGTACGGCCTCGGCGGCCTATGCGCAGCTTTGCCCACCGGCGCTGTTACCTGTGGGCTACGCGGTGAACCACGCCTATGTAGCAGGGACTACAGAGTTGTCGGAGGGCGACGAGCTGGTGTTTTTGCCTCCGCTGGGGGGCGGCTGATGATCGCGCTGTGCGCCCAACCCCTCTGTGTAGCTGCGATCGAGGCAACGGTGGCCGGCCCCCGCAATGGCGCCCTCCTCAGTTTTGTTGGCGTAGCACGTTGTACACCGGCTTTTGGCGAACGTGCCGTCGTCGGTCTGGACTACGAGGCCTATGCGCCCATGGCACTGGCGGAGCTTTTACGCATCCACACCGAGCTGTGCGGGCGATGGCCTGAACTTCGGCTGGCGATGGTGCACCGGGTCGGCGCTCTGGCACTGGGAGAGCCGGTGGTGGTGGTCAGTGTTGGCAGTCCGCACCGGGCCCTGGCCTACGAGGCCAGTCGCGCTGCGATCGAAGCGTTAAAGTCGCGTGTACCCATCTGGAAAAAGGAGATCTACGCCGATGGCTCGGCGTGGACCAGCAATCGCCCATGAATCGTCGTCCTGGCAGCTATTCCCCTGGTTTTACGGATCATCCTGTTCAAAAGGGTGTACGTCCCGATGTCAACCCCTACCTGGTGCTGCACCGGGAGTACCCGGAGGTGATCCCGGCGGATCAGGGTCCGGGCTACAAGGGGCGCTGGTCCGAGGCATTCGGCCGCGACGCCCCGCTGTACCTGGAGCTGGGGGCGGGCAATGGCTTCCACCTGTCTGGCACGGCTGCACAGCACCCGGAGAGCAATTGGTTGGGCTTGGAGCTGCGCTTCAAGCGGGTGGTGCTGATCGCCAAGAAGATCCGTGCCGCGGGCTTGCAAAATGCAAAGATCCTCCGCTACAACTGGTTCTACCTGGATGATCTCTTTGAGGATGCCTCGCTGGACGGGCTGGCCCTGCACCACCCGGACCCCTGGCCCAAAGAGGATCAGGCCCACAACCGCATCATCGATCCGCCCTTTGTGGCCCAGGTTGCGCGGCTGTTGAAGCCGGGGGCAGAGTGGAGGATGAAGACCGATTTTGAGCCCCACATCGAGGCCTTGCTGAGCTGTTCGGCGGGCCAGCCCTTTGACGTGGTGGGCCGCTCCATGGATGTGCAGCGGGACGGTGCCCCCTGGGAAGGGGACGTGATCACCAATTACCAGCGGAAGTCCTACGAAAAGGGCGCCACGGTCTACGCGGTAGCCTTGCGGCGCCTCTGAAGGAGCGGAAGCAGGGGGAGGAGGAGCAAGGCGCTCTTTCCCTCGCCACAGCCACAGGCGGCTGCGCTTTGAGCGCTGGTGGGATCGCTGCCAAGCTGCCACTCCTGCAGGTTGGTGAAGCCATCTTCGTCTGGATCTTCGCCCGCATCGTCGCGTTCCGTGTCCAGGCCGTTCTCCGCCTCCCACTGGTCTCCCATACGGTCGTGGTCGTTGTCCGCAGGAAGGATAAAGTTCAGGTTTTCCCGATGTTCTCCCGCTGTCAGTGGGATCGCCACGCTGAAGTCCAGCAGGTACACGCCATCCCAGTGCTGGTCCACCCAGTCCGGGTCCGCCGGGCAGAGGGGGTTCACATTCACCTGCACCTTCCAGGATCCAGCAGGAAGTCCTTCGATGATCCAGGTCCCGTCCGCCTTGGTGGTGTCGAAGTCCACGCCGGTGCCATCGGCGCCGGTGACCATCACCTGCGCCCCGTAGATGGCCGTTCCGTCCTCGCCCTCCACCCGACCGGACAAGCTCGCGCCGGGAATCAGGGGGAGCTCCACAGCGCTTTCGCCCTCCACCTGGATCACCAGCGGGGTGCCGTTCTCGTCGGCATAGGCGCCATCCACAAAACCCGCCTCTGCCCCATAGACCTGCAGGGTGTACTCCCCGGGATGTAGCTGCCCCAGGCGCACCCGCCCGTCGGCATCCGCCACGTCTCCGCGCCCGACGGTGAAGGTGGAGTTGTAGAGCAGCACCGAGATCTCGTCCAGCGCGCCCTCGCCCACAAGCTGGATGTTCAGCGCACTCTCGGCGGGCATGAACAGGTCCACCCCCACCGCCTCGGCCCCCTCCTCCTGCACCGGAACGCGGGCGCCCGGTCGGTCGGCGTCCGGGTAGTAGGTGGTTCCGTAGCCCTCCACCTGAGCCCAGGCTACGACATCGCCGGGGGGCAGACCATCCGCAAGGTAGCTGCCATCTTCCGCGATGGGAACCCCCATCACCTGCGATGCACTGTAGACGTAGACCGCCCCGGAACTCACCGGACCATCCGGTCCGTATACCGTGCCCGCGACGGAAATACCAGCGAGCAGGCTCCAGCTTCCGATGGCGTTGCTCTGGCCAATCTCCACCTCAAACAGCTCGGCTTCGTCTTGCAGGTAGCCGGGGCCCAGGTACTGATCCGGGTAGCCTTCCGCATAGACTTCGCAAAGATAGGGCTCGGAACGTCCGCTATCGCTGTCCAGGCCCACCACCGCAAAGGCGCCACTGCTGTCCGTAAGCGAGATTCCTCCCGTTGCAACGGCACGATCGCTCTCTCCGCGACAAACCACCATCGCATCGGACACCGGGCTGCCGTCGGGGGCCAGGACTTGACCTGTCAAGACCCCGCCTTCGGGGAGCACAAAAGAGATGCCTTCCTCGATGCTTTCCTCCTCCAACACCCACACATCTGCTTCACAAAAAGACCAGGTGTCCGGCTGGAAGCGCTCCACCACATTGGGCACAGGGAATGCGTCGTCATCGGGATAGGCGCGGAGCCGGTAGCGCCCGGCTGGAAGTCCCGTCAGTGTCCAGTCTCCGCCCGCCCGGCTCAGCGCCACGGCGTAGCGAAAACTGCTGTCGTAGGCGTAGATCAGGACGCCGCTCAGGGGAGTTCCAGCGGCGTCGGTGACGGTCCCGGAAAGCTCGGCCGCCAGTGCCAGGCTGATCCAGGCGATCACGACGCTGCCACCAGCCGCTGAGCTGCCGCCGCCGCCGTCTCTCCGGGGAGCCGCACCAGCACCGGTACTCCCGGGCGCAACGGCTCGCCGCCCACCTGGAGCAGTTGAACTTTGCCCTCTCGATTCCACCAGTCGGTCACCGCGAACAGGCCGTGCTCCCCGGCGCCCGAGGCCAGGATCCAGGTACCCTTGGGCTGCAATTGTGCCAGCTCGATCAGCACTTCCAGGCGCCAGTATTCTTCGGCATGGGTATCCTCAGCCGGGGGGCGGTCCATCCAGGTGGTGAGCAGTACGCCCAGCAGCCCCGCGATGATGATCGGCAGGGCCATACTCGGGAATGTGGGGACCAGGACGGCAAGGACCAACCAAAGGGCCACCGCCCTGGTCATCTGTGGCAGCTCGCGCGGTCGATCCAGGCGGGCCACCACGATGCGATCGGGGGGCTGTGGACTCGGGCGTAGCAAGAGGCTCCAGCAGGGTCGACCGCGGGCCAGCCGCAGCCCGGGGCCCCCCAGTGCCCGGGAGAGCTGCGAAGCGGCCAGGACCAGCAGCATCAACCCGCCGCCCATCGGCCACACCAGGCCCAGAACCATACCAGCCAGCGCGGCCAGCAGGTGCGCGCGCGCCACGGCATGGGCCGTGGGCGGCGCCGCAAAGCCGTGCAGCCGACCCTCTCCCAAACCCCGTTCCCGCGCCGCGCGCAACAGCTCCTTCAGGGTGGTGAGGTCCGTTCCGGGTCGCCCGCGCAAAGGAAGGACCACCCCCGGCATAAGGAGGGGACTTGATCTCAGCGGTCGTGGGGCGGCTTCCAAGAGGATACGATAGGAAGAATAACCACCGCAGCGCAGAGATGGTCTTGCGAATTTCTGAGCGGGTGGCAAGATGTCATGTCAAGGGTTCACCAGATGCGTTTTCGGGGTCAGGAATACACAGGGAAGGGGCAGGTCGTCGCCATCATCGACAGCGGGGTGGATCTGAACGATCCACGGCTGAAGGGTGCAAAGATTGGGGGCATGAGCCTGTCGATGAATGCCACCCAGCACGTCCTTATCGCTGGCGATTTTGCCGATGAGAACGGCCATGGAACGGAGGTCGCGTCTGCCATTCACCAGATGGCTCCCGACGCCGAGCTGCTTTGCGTCAAGATTATGGACGCGCGCCTGCGTACCACCGCGGATCTGATGGCGGCGGGTATCGAGGTGTCCGCGAAGCATGGTTGTGGTGTTGTGAATCTTTCGCTGGGAACGCCGAATATGGGCAAGGCGCTCCTGCTGCGGGACTGCTGCGCGGCTGCCGTGGAGCGTGGTGCGGTGGTGCTTGGGGCGGCACATCCCAAGGGGGAGCGCGCCTACCCGGCTGACCTGCCCGAAACGGTGGGCGTGGCCTCGCATCCCGACTGCCCGCCGGAGAAATTTTACTACTTCGCGCCGCACCGCTTTCCCACGAAGGTGTGGGGAAGCCTCACCGGAAAATTTCTCACCTACGGTCTGACCGTGGGTGGACCGGGGGTGCGGGGGGTGTACCGGGGCTCGGGGATGGCGACGGCCTTCCTCTCCGGCCGCATCGCCTGCCTGCGCGAGGCCCTCAAAGATGCCCCTCCGGACGTGGTGATCGAGACGATGCGTCAGATCTCGCTGACCCCGGTGCCCGAGATTGGCTACGCATGACCTGCGCACCTGACGCCTTCGGGGATTTGCTTTGCTGGCGCTGATTGCGGCGCTGCAGGCCAGCCCAGTGGAATTCTATGGCTTCGGTGCGCGCCGTATGGGGCGCGCCGGTGGTGGTACCGCCATTGCCGATGGCCCCGAGTCCGTGCTCTCCAATCCGGCCTCACTGCCGGGTCTGGACGCGCCCGAGTTGTCGCTGGGAATTGTATACGGGGATACCGCTTTCCGTCAATTTCCAGACCTGTACTGGGACACCAACCAGGACGGGCTGATCAACAGCAACGACAGCCTGCTGGACATGGGTCCCAATTACAACGCGACCATGGGGGTCATGGTGGGGGCGGCGGTGCCGCTGGGGAAGCGGGTGGCGGTGGGCTTGGGCCTGTATCTGCCGCCGAATCGACTTCTGCGTCTTCAGACCTTTGAACCACAACTTCCATCGTACTTTCTCTACGAAAACCGCACGCAGCGCTACGAGCTGGGGATGGGGTTGGGGGTTCGTCCGATCTGGGGCCTGTCGCTGGGTGCAGGGCTGCAGATGATCCCCACGGTGAAGTTTGCGCTGGATGCGACCTTGAACGCCACGGTTTCAGGGGCGGGAGAGGAGGACAGCGCGACGGAGCTGGTGGATATGGAGCTGGATGTCCACTCCATGGTGATGGACCTGAAGCCGGGCATGGCCCCCAACCTCGCCTTCCACTGGGATGCGGGACAGGCCGTTCCGGTCTTGGATGGCCTCTTTGTCGGTGCGTCGTGGCGTGGGTCTGCGGGCCTTCCGGTGGACGCGGACCTGAACATTCAGGCGAACATCAAGACGGCGGATGTGGGTGAGCTGGAGCAGGTCCTGTTGCCGCTGGTGCTCAACCTGCAGATGGGTCTGTACGATCACTACGTTCCGTCCCAATGGAACTTCGGCCTTGCCTATTCCATCAAGGATCGGCTGATGATCTCGGCAGATCTGCGCCGAACCGGCTGGGACAAGCTGCGGATCAACATCGCCGAGATTGTCTCCTCGTCGCTGGAAGGCGCGGCGGTCGACTTTGGAAAAGACCCCGTGAAAGACGGGAACCCCTACGATGTTGAGCTGGAAGCCACCTGGGCACCCCGGGTGGGCGCCGACCTGCGGCTGCCCGAGATCAAGACCAAGACGGCCCTTGGCAATATTGCCATCCGGATGCGCGCGGGCTTTGGCTACGAGCCGACCCCGCTGGTGAGCCAGAGCGCAGCCACGGTGGTTTTGGACGCAGATCGTATCATTTTCGGCGGAGGCTTGGGCGTAGAGCACCTCAACCCCTTCTGGCGTGGCGAGGCCGGGGGCAAGCGGATGGTGCGCTGGGACGGCTTCCTCCAATACCATATGCTTGCGACGGGAGAGCTGGTTCGACCGGAGCCCGCACAACCCACGGCGGGTTATGCGGTGGGCGGCGCCGCCATTCCCATCGGTGGGCACCTGCTGGCCGCAGGGGCTCAGTGGAGCTTGCAGTACTGATGTCGCTGACCCTGCAGTCCCTCTGTGTAGATGCCCGGCGTGGTCCTGGCCTTCCAGACGACGTTTTCCGCCTTGCTGCAATGCAGCATCGCCATGCCGCCACCGTGTTTCAGCAGGTGCGGGCGACCCCGGAGGGTCTGGCACTGCATGGAAGTGGAGACCGGGAGGCCCGGGTCCGCACGTTGGCGGGGACGTTAAGTCGCTTCTTTCAGGACGATCGTCTCCCCGGGGGGGTATCCACTGCACCGATGGTGGCGGTGGGCTGGCTTCTGAGCCGGGAGCAGGGCAGTTCTGCCACCGAGCTGGTGGAGGCCACTGCGGTCGGGGGAGAGATCGGCTGCCGGATCGGCTTTGCCTTGGGTGGTCGCTCCGTCACCGAGGTCGATGGCCGGGCGTCGGCTGCGGCCGCGGCTGCCGCGGGTGCCTGGCTCATGGGCATGGATGGCGCGGGGATCGCCGGGGCCGTGGCCCGGGCGGTCGAGGCGGCACCGGTGCTGAGCCTGGCTTCGCTGGCGCAGCGTCCGGAGGATCTCGGGGCACTCCCCGCTATCGCCGCGCTGCGGGCGCTGGATGCGCCGTCGACGGAGACCGGTCTGCCCATGCAGCTCCCCTGGGGAACCCTGTGGTGGGGCCGCTGTCTGGCGCTGAAGCCGCTGGCGGGGCGTCAGGCGGGTCGGGTCGCCGTGGAGGCGGTGGAGGAGATCCTGAAGCGCCACGTCAAGGCGGCCGACAAGCGCCTCCGCTCCGATCAGGTAGAGAAAATCGAGCTCCGGGTGGAGCTGGGTTGCTTGCAGGCGGAGCAGGCGGTGGAGGCGCTGGGAGCCTCGGCACCGGTGGGCCTGTCGCTGCGGCAGCGCATCGGGGTGCTGGTGGTGCAGCACAGCCTGGATGCGGCGGTGCTGACGGCAGCGGCCCTGGAAGAGAAGCGGGCGGAGATCGATGCGGTGGCGGGCCGCGTGGTGCTGAAGGCCGGCTGGGCGCAGAGCCTCGCGGGGGCGGCGGCGCGTCGGGCCGCGCTGGCTGGGCTGCGGGCTGGAACGTCGCTGCGCAGTCTGCCGGCGATGGCGAAGAAGCTGGAGCTGCCGCCGGTCGAGCAGTGGGGGGAGCTGGTGGAGGTGCGGCCCGACCGGCTGCTCAAGGGGTTGTTGGTGCCGGGCCATGGCTCTCCCGAGAAATTCCGGTGGGAGGAGCCGGTGGAAGTGAAGCTCTATACCAACCGCGGCGGCTGGTGGCCGGAGAGGCGATCGCAGCCCCGGGGAGTGGGCGACGATGTGGAGTCGGTGGCGCTGGGCGCGGAAAAGGGAGTGGGCATGACCCTTTCGCCTGATTCTGTAGTGAGTGCTACAGATTGGCTGGCGGAGCTGGGCCTGTGATCGCCGTGACCTTGCAGGCGCTGGCCGCGGCGGTCCACGGCGGCGGAATCCTGGTATGGGCCACCCTTTTCCTGTTTCGAGGCCGGCTGAGTCATGTACCCGTAGAAGTGATGGTGCGGCTGTACCGGGCCTGGGGCCCGGTACAGGGGCTGAGCCTGGGCGTCTGGGTCTTCAGCCAGCTCTATCGTTTTCCGGGGATCGCCAATCCGGGTCAGCCTTTTCCGGACAGCTACCTGCTGGGCTGGGGCAATTGGGTGAACAACCTGACCACGGTGCGGGCGGCGCTGTTCGGGCTGCTGTGGGTCAGCTACCTGGTATTGGAAGTGTGGACCCTGGAACCCTGCCGCCTGCTGGACAAGGACGGGGTGATCCAGGATTCATCCGCCTATCAGGCAACGGTCGGGCGGATCACCAGGCAGCTTGTTTTTAACGCGCTGCTGGTGATCGGCATCGTGAGCCTGTCGGCGTTGGGAGCGCGGCCTTAGGCGGCACTTTCGTTGGTGGCGTCGGCCTTTGCTCCCCCGTGGAGCGCGAAGTGGGCGCCCTGGGGATCGAGCAGGTTGGCAACGCGGCTGCCGCCGGGAACTTCCTGCGGGCCATGCAGCAGGGTGCCACCATTGGCAAGGGCTGCGGCGATGGCCGCATCCAGGTCGTCCACCCAGATGTAGAAGAGCCAGGCAGAGACCGGCATTTCGGCTGGCTTGGCCATCATCCCACCGATGGTTTTTCCGCCAGGACCGTACATCTGGTAGGTGCCCATCGGGCCCATATCCATCGCGTCGGTCTTCTCCCAACCGCCGATATCCGCGTAGGTGGCCCAAGCTTTGTCCACATCCGCGGTACACAGCTCCACCCAGGAGATCTCGCCCTGAGCGTTCTGGTCCTCGCTGTGCCCGGGGGCCTGAGACTCGGGCTGGTAGAGCGCCAGACCCGCACCCGTGGCGTCGGCCACCATCGCGACCCGGCCGATGGAGGGGACATCAAAGGGGCCGTGGTGCACCGCCCCGCCGTGGGCCTTCAGCTTTTCCACTGCTTCATCCACGGATGCCACACAGAGGTTGCCCACCCAGTGCGGAGGGGCCCCCATGTCGCGGGCGGCTTGGGGCAGCACCATCACTCCACCGATGGTCGGGCCAGAGGGGGTCTTCCACATGCGGTAGTCGCCCCCGCCCTCGCCCCAGGTCTCGGTGGTGTAGCCTACGACCTTGCCGTAGAACTCAATTGCAGCCGCCGGATCGGTGGTCATAAGTTCAAACCATACAAAGCGGCCATTTGCGTCGGATGTAGATTGCATGTGAGACTCCTTGAAGGGAGTGACCTGTTAGCCGACCAAGAGCGAGGCGTCACCTGTTCAGTATATCACGGATTGTCAACAAGCCAGGTGTTCAGGGGGCCGTCGTCTGGCGACCAACAACGGTAGCTGAGCTTCACCCGCGCGAAGGGGAGGGGAATCCGAAAGTGGTCCCAGGTATTCAGGCGGATGCCACCGGTCTGCACCGTGGTCAGAACCAGGGGCAGCCGCTCCTGCCGCGCGAGGGCTTCAGCCCCGGGTTGAGGAACATGGGCCGGCCCGCGCGGGCCGTCCAGGGCAATCGCCAGCATCTTCCCCTGTCTCAGTGACCGCAGGCCCTCACGGATCACGGAAAGTGCCCCCTGCGAGCTGGAGCCCCGGATCAGTCCGTAGCCGTAGTCCGCCAGGACCTCCGCCAGAAAATCCCCGTCGCTGGAGCGCGACACGACGGCCACAATGGGCAGGTGCCGATGTAGCGTCGTAACGATGAGAATGTTTTCATGCCAAAATGCGGTGATACAGGGGCCTTGTACCGGAAATGAATCACGATTCACCCGCCAGGTCCCGGCCCACAGCAGCGCCAGACGCCCGAGCAGCCGGGCCGCGTAGCGTCGGATGTTGGTTCTCAGGGGGGCTCCACCTGGAAAAGGGCCGGTCAACAGGCTAGGGTCTTATCGTGCTATCCCTATTGCTGCTTGCCTGTTCCACCATCCACGGCGTTAAGCCGGTGGGAGAAGGGAACACCGAAGTCAACCTTTCGCTCGGTGGTCCGATTGCGGAGGTTTTTGGTGCGCCTATTCCCATTCCACTGTCCACCGTCGGCGTCACCCACGGCGTCACGGACACGCTGGATATCCACGGGGCCTTTCACCCCACCGCCGCCCTTATGGAAGGGGTGGTAGAGGCAGAAGTAGGCGCGTCCTACCAGCTTCTTCCCAACCGCGGTGCAGTGCCCCGTCTGATGGGAGACCTGATGTTGATCGGGGCGGGCGGGGATTTGGCGGAGGGAGAGCCGAAGGGCGGTTTTCGCCTCTACCTGCAGCCCAGCTTCATTGCTTCATGGGACTGGGGCAAGAACAAACGCCAGACCACCTATACCGCACTCACCTGCTTTTTTCAGCCTTTTCCCACGGTACATGCGGTGGGCGCCTGGGCTGTGGGGCAACGATGGGGCATGGGCCCGCGCTTTCACCTGGACACCGAGCTGAAGTGGATCGCACCCTATGCCTCCACCCTGAATCTGGTGCCGCACTACTACGGAATCGGCAATCAAGGCGCCCTTTCCTTTCAATTGGGCTTCGGCTACATCTTCGGAAAGGGGGTGGGCTCATGATGCTGCTGCTGATCGGCTGCATGCCCTTGGATGGCTTTTTCTTCAACGGAAGCGCCGTAGACAGCTACACGCTGTCCTACGACGTGATTCCCGAAGAAAATGTCGAAGAAGTCAGCTTTGTGGGCCCGGATGGGAACACCCTCTACGGGGTGTGGGCGCATCAGGACGCGGATGCGCCGGTGCTGCTGTATTCCCATGGGAACGCCGCCAATATTGACGAGTATTGGGATCGGGTGGAGCTGTACTGGTCCTGGGGCTACGAGACCTTCATCTACGACTATCGAGGCTACGGAAAGTCCGAGGGCTCCACCACCCACGACGGGGTGCTGGCCGACGCGCTGGGAGCGGCGGACTACGTGGCGGAAACCACCGGGATTCCACCCGAAGAAACCTACTACCTGGGGATGTCCTTGGGCGGTTTTGCCGCGATCCACACGTCGTTGGAGCGCCCGCCGAAGGTGCTGGTGACCGAGTGCATGTTTGCCTCGGCCGACTACCTCTCCGATTTTTCGCTGGGCACCGACTCGCCGGCCGGCTGGTTCTTCAAGGATCCGTTCGACAATGTGGCGGCGGCTCAGGCCTTGCAGGTGCCCTACCTGATCATTCATGGTGAAGCCGATGACTTCATCGACTTTTCCAATGGCGAAGAAGTGTACGCAGCCGCAAATGAGCCCAAGCGCTTCTTTCCGGTCCCTGGCGCGAACCACTCCACGATTCCCGAAACAGACCCCGAGGGCTATGAACAGGCCATTCGGTGCTGGACCGGGACGGGTACAGACTGCGATTCTTCCATGGTCCCGGCAAGTCCATGAAGCCAGGCGATTGGGTAGGCGGAAAATACCGCCTGGGTCTTGAACTTTCCCGCAGCGAGGATTGGATCCGTTTTGCCGTAGAGGAGCCGGCGCAGCCTCAGTTGGAGCTGGTGCTGCCGATGCAGCACGCCCTGCTGCGTCCCAACGTGCGAGACAGCTTCCTGGCCTTCAAGGTGCCGGAACATCCGGCGATTTTGGCCACCCCTCGACGAAGGGGTGCAGGACGGCGTGCCCTGGCGGGTGCGGCCGCGCAGTCGGGGGCCACTGAGTCGGCGCTTGTCGGTGTCTGAGGCCATTTCCCTGGGGGCGGCACTGGCGCCGGCGGCCTTGGCGATGGGCGGTCGGCTGGGAGGCCGAATTCCGGTCGACCAGATCACCTGGACCCTGGAAGGGCAGCCGGTGATGGCGCCTACGGGTATTCTGCCTTCTCCCGGCGCTCTGCAGAACCTGCCTGCTGCCGACGGCGAGGCCGAGGCGTTGGCCGTGCTGTTGTATACGGTGGTGGAGGGGCGTCCGCCGCGTCCGGGCGAGTATCGTCCTTCTGGCGCCGGTACCGAAGAACTCGGCCTGCTTCTTGCGGATCTGTGCAATGGGTCCCGCGATGCCCGTCGGGAAGCCCTGGTGAGCCTGGGCAGGCGGACCACGGCTCCGGTGGAGCCGGCGGTGTTGGCCCCCCGTCCGGCGCCTCGCAGCGTACATTCGCTTTTTCCAGTGCCGAATCCAGCCTGGTTCGTGGTGGTACAACCTGGCGACATCGATGATGTCGCCCTCGCCAGGGTTGCCCGCGAATCGGGAGTGGAGCCCGGGTCCCTCCGTGCCCTGGGGTCGAGCTGGGCGGTGGAAGGGGTAGAGGACCGCGCGCAGGCGGAACGGGGTGTTGCCCGCCTGGCGAGCCGGAACATTACGGCGGAGGCGCTGGCCGCCGAGCCACGCTCAGCGTGGCAAAAGGCGCTGGCTGCGCTGGTGTTGGCGGCGCTGACGCTCGGCTCCGCGCCCTATGCGCTGAACCTGATCCTGCTGGATACCGGCGGAGATCGGGATGTGGCTGCCGTCGGGATGCTGATCCTGACGGTTGCTGCGGCTGCAGCCTCGGCCTGGTCGGCGGTGGAGGCTTTCCGGGCCTTGGGCCGAAATCGTCGCCGCGACGAGGCGAAGCGTGCCTGGGCGCAACGTCCGCGCTTGCAGGTACGGAACGAAGCGGGTGCGATCTATGCCCGGTTGGCGCGCCTGCGGGACGAGCTCCCGGCCTTGGGGCTGCCCTATCCGGCAGTGCTGGACCTACGGCAGATGTTGTCGGAGGCCGTAGAGGCGCCTGAGGAGCCAGGAGCGGATCGGGCGGCGGCCATGCGGGACTTGGAGCTGCTGGTCCGGCGGATCGAGGAGGGCGTGCGGGAAAAGGACCTGGATACGATTGCGCGCCTGGAACGCGAGTTTCAGCAGAGTCGATCAGTCAAGCGGCTGCCACAGAAGTCTTGACAGGTCAACAAGCCGCTGCGGTCCTCCTTAGGCAGGAGCCAGACTGTGGCATGCCCACAGGACGAGGTTCATGGCAGACGCGATGGTAGAGAAGGCTCTACCAGTTGGTTGAGAACATAGCGCTGGTGCACCTCAAAGGACCAGTCCTGCAAAAGTGCGGCTTCACAGCCGCTCCAGCGGCGCTCCTGCTCGGTACAGCCATCGGTGTAGTCGTACTGCCCCAGGTCAGGTAGGTGGAAGTACCAGGTTGCCCCATCCTCACCCCGCGCGGCCAGCGCACGATGCAGGAGCAGGTTCAGAAGTTGGATATCTTCCTCGGTGATGTATTGACCGCCGCCGTGCAGCAGAAGCTGGCACTCCCGCAAGAACAGGTTGGGGCAGCCCTTCAGTGAAAAGAGGGCGATCGTGTTTCCCGGAAGAAAAGTGAATGGGCCCTCTTGGTCTTCGGAAAGGCTGTTTGCGGAGCGGAAGTGCCGCTGCGCCGACAGCTCGGAGCGGCGCCAGGGCCAGGGGTCTTTGGCGCGGGGGTCTCCGTCGTGATCGATCGTTGGCAGCAATGACATCCCGCCGAAAAGAAATGTAGGCGGAAGGCCCGCCTCTACTGCCGCGGATGCCCAGTCGAGCCCGGCATCGCCATGCGGTGCGGTCCCGGAGGTCCACGCGGGCACCAGATCCAGCTCGTGCAGGGTCGCAGCCTCGGAGGCGAAAAATTCGGAGTAGCAAGTGCCGGTGCAGCCCGCGGGGAGGCTGTGAACGAGCAGGCCCACCTCGGTGCGGCTGCCCTCGGTCAACCTCTGCAATCGGCCCTTCTGCCCACAGCTTTTTGCACGTCGCACGCTCTCAGGTGTAAGCCCGAGTGCGGTAGGGAGGGCCAGGTCGTGCAGCAGCGGTGCCTGGTCGGCGGCCCGCTTCAGAAAGGCCGCGACCGACTCATCTCCAAAACAGGGAACATCGTCTTCCTCTTTTCGGGGGCGCTCCAAAAAAGCGGCCACCCAGACCTGCAAGGGGTCTGCGCCCACCAGTGCTGTTTGATCCAGGTACACATCCAGGCTCCGGTCGGACAAGAGCAGGATCTCGTGGTTGGCGCTGGCATAGATATCGTTGAGCGTGGCTGTGGCGGCGGTAGCCAATGCGCCACCTTCTCCGTCTAAAATCTGCACACCATCGGCGGTGGCCACATAGATTTTTTCCGAAACGGGGTCCTGAGACAGTGGTCCGGTGGGATCCGGGCCCTTCCACAGAACCTCCACCCCCTCCGCCCCCACCCGCCACAGCTCCCCGCGCGACCGGTCGATCCCCATCACCCCGCCGGTCGTCGCCACCATACGCTGACCAAATACAGGAAGGAGCTCTTCATCTCGCCAGAGCCCTTGCGATGTCAACACATAGGACTGGCCTCCCACACGCAGAAAGTCACGCACATCTCCGGGGTAGGGGCGTGGCTCTGCTGCCCCGGGCGCCCAGAGACCGTCGGGCGCAGCCACCCAGGGGGCACCGTCCTCCACCTGGAGCAGGCCCGCCGCCGGGAGCTGTGCTGCTTCCACCAGACGCAGATAGTCGTAGGGGTTACCGACTTGCGGGTTCGCATTCGCACGAAACAGCGCACCCTCTCCATCCAGCAGCCAGATCGTCTCCCGATCCACAGCCGCTCCCGCAAGACGCTGACCGCTGCTCAAAAACCCTCGCTGTAGCTGCACCTGTCCTGCCTCGCAGGAGCCCTGACGACCCTCATGGTCGGTCTCAAAGGCCGATGCATCCAGGCACTGGGCCCGCGCACTCCCGTGGTAGAGCGGATCCAGAACCCGTAGCCCGTCCGCCACCGTGTAGAGGCTGAGCATCGTCTCCTCCACCCGCAAAAGTCGGCCTGTAGACGCCACTTCGACCGAGGTGTGGGGAAGGAAGGACTCCAGTGCCAGCGGCTCCAGCTCGACCCAGGGGTCCGGGGCGTCGGGAACGCAGGCCAGAAGCCACCACATCAACGGCCAAGTACCTGAATATCTCCCTCATCCACCGAGATACCGATACGATGGGGGGCGTCGGGGTCCTCTTGCACCCCCTCCACCACCCGATCGCCACTGCCGGTGACCACGTCCAGCTCGTAGGCGCCCGTCGGCACTTCCAACTGCACGTCCCCGGTCACCGTGTTGAGGGTTACATCGGTAGGTGCCGCGGAAAACACCACATCGCGGTTTCCGGTGACCCCGCCCCCGGCAAAGGTGGGAGACTGCATCGCAGTACCCCGGATGTCTCCACTCTCGATGCCCACCACCACATCGCCGCTTATGGCGTCCAGGGTGATGCCCCCAGTGCCTACTGCTCCATTTATTGCGCCAGACAGTCCGGTTACAAAAAGTCCACCCTCAATGATGTCCACCTGCAGTGCCGAGGTGGCGGGCAGATCAACCTGAAGATCGACCACGCAGACCTTGTTCAAGTGGCAGTCCGTGTCTACCTGCAACAGGCCGGACTCGGCGATGACGGCAAGGGTGGGTGCCTCCCGGTCGTACTGTGAAGACCAGCTCAGGGTTGCGCTTTTGGCGGCTCCGACCTGCACCACCACGGTGCCGGTGGGCACCCAGATGGCGGTCATCGCCACGTCGCCCTCTACCGAGGCCGAACCACTCTCCGATCTCAGGCCGCAGGCCAGCAAGAAGAGAATCACGCGGCCCCTCGAAAGCCAGTGGCGACCAGGAAGAACTCCACAGAGCGATCCCGCGTCGCATCCGGCTTGATACGACGCACCTTTTTGAAGCGGGCCTCCACCTCTTTCTGGTAGGTGGGGGCATCCTCTCCATCAAAAACCTTCACCACGAAGGAGCCGCCGGGCTCCAGGCAGGCGTCGCAATAGAAGAGGGCTCGCCGGGCCAGCTCAATCTGGCGGCAGTGGTCCGTGAAGCGGCTACCGGTGGTGGAGGGTGCCATGTCAGACACCAGAATATCCACCTTTCCTCCAGATTTTTCCACCAACAACGCCGGCTCCACCTCGAGAACCGAGCCCACGATCCACTGTCCCCCGGCCAGCTCCGGGGCCCGCAGATCCACCCCCACCACCTGCAGGCCGCGCTCGATCAGCCAGCGGCTCCAGGAGCCGGGAAAGCATCCCAGATCGATGGCTTTTCCGCGCTGCGGCACGGCATGGGTACGCTCGTCCAGCTCCGCCAGCTTGAAGACCGAGCGCGCCGCGTAGCCCTGCGCTTTCGCCTTTTTTGTATAGTGGTCGGGCCGGGTGTAGGTCATGGAAATCCTGCCGGGCCTACTCTACCCCGCTTCCGGGCGCACCGCTGCGCGGATCCGCTTGCGCAGCGTCTCCCAGCCGATGTCTTCCCGGGCGGAGAAGGCGATCATGCGGTGCTCCGGCACCATCAGCCCGGCGCCGAGATCCGCCAGCGACCGCGCACGCTTGCTGCGCGGCAACGCGTCGGTTTTGGTGGCCAACACCACGGAGGGGCGGCCGATGGCGTCCAACCACTCCAGCAATTGCATGTCCAGCGGCTGCGGGGGCAGGCGGCCGTCCACCAACACCACCACCAGCCGTACATGCTCCCGCCCGCTCAGGTAGTCTTCGATCAGCCCCCGCCACTGCTCACGCATGGTATGGCTGACCTTCGCGTAGCCATAGCCAGGAAGATCGGCGGCAATCCAGCGGTCATTCACGGAAAAAAGGTTGATCGCCTGGGTACGTCCGGGCGTGGAGGACACCCGCGCCACCCCCGCCCCGAGCAACACGTTCAGCGCGGAGGACTTCCCGGCGTTGGACCTGCCGGCAAAGGCTACTTCTGGGAGGGTCGGTGCGGGGAGATTTTCGGTGAACGACCCGATAAACCGGACCGGGGACCAGGCTGCTGACATGCGCGCCCGCTAACCGATTTTGGGCAGCGGGTCGAGGATCAGTCCCGATTTCGCTTGCGTTTGTTCTTCTTTTCTCTGGCTTCAATGTGAAAGTTCAAGACCTGTTCTTTGCCCTGGCGTAGCACCAGCACCTGGATTTCAGGCTGCGTACGCAGGGCCATGTACGCACCAACCGCCTGCAACACCGTGAAGATGCGACGGTCGTTGATGCGCATCACCACATCGCCGCTGCGGAGCCCGCCCTGTCGGAGAATCGAGCAACGAGGCAGGGCCACACGAAAACCATCCGGCTTCCCTTCCTTATCTCGATGCAGCCATACTCTTGCCAACTCCATCAGCTTGGGCACATGGTTGGCGTAGTAGTCGATCAGCTCCCGGTCCAAGGACCAGGTCATCGGACCGATGTTCCGGATCTCCTCTTCCGAGGGCGGGCAGGGGTCTACTTTTTTGTTCGGAACCCGCGGGGGCCGGGCCGGACGGCGCCCGGGGGGACGCTTCACGACCTCTTGGGCACGCTCGAAGGCCTCGCCATTGTCGTCGTCCTCGGGGGGCGGCTCCACGATGGGGGCGGCGGCTTCTTCTGCCAGCGCCTCGGCGATGAGCTGCTCCTCAGGGGGGGGCTCGGGCGGGGGAGGGGGGGGGCGCTTCGGGCGGAGGTGCTGGGGGAGGCGGAGGGGGAGGCTCCGGCTCCACCTCGACCACCTCGGGTGCCTTCTCGGCGGGCACGGCGGGTGGAGCCTCTTCTTTCTCTTCCGCTTTTTCAGTCACGGGCGCAGCGGCATCCTCCAGGATGGCGATGGTGAAGGGCACCGGCGGCGGAAGCAGCTCTCCCTCGAATTCGGCAGCGGTATCCTCAAAATCTCCTGGATCTTCTTCCATCTCCACTTCCTGGAGCTGCCATAGGGCCCAGAGCTGCTGCACCCCCCAACCCCAGAGTGGGGCGGCCACATGCAACACCACGCTGAGCAGTACCCACCGGCCCACCGGTCGGAGGGAAGGCTGCGGGAGCTCGTTGATGGGCAACATCACGGGGTTGGACGCTCAGGGAGGGGAAATTCTTCCAGAAGCTATCGCCTTGCACGGAACTCGGACCCGGCGACTCGCTGAATTTCGGGCTACATTGAGAAAATGCTGCTTCTTACGTTGGCCTGTATCGCCCCCTCAGACCAGGGTGCCCGTCCCATGGTGGACGGGCCAGGCTTTTTTGATCGGCCATTCCCTTCCGATACCCGCACTTTTCAGGGGCATCCTGATTTTTCGGGCTTTCCGGGACAAGGTGAAGTTGCGCTTTTGGATGACTACATCGCCGTGGCTGACGAGGTGAAGGGCTTCGGCACCAACTCGCCACTTTTTGTCCGTTTTGAAGAAGCCATCGATACCGCACAACTTCCGACGCCGCAGCA
>JBEIQS010000378.1:0-3516 GCA_040376425.1 Alphaproteobacteria bacterium
GCGCTTTCTCGCCAGCTCTTTTCGGACCCCGCCCTCAAAACACACTTTCTCCAGGTGGAGACCGCCGCTCAGACGGGCCAGTGCTTTCTTCGGCTGTCCCTCGCCATCGACAGCTCCGCGCAGGAGCTGCAGGCGCTGAGGTGGGAGCTGCTGCGCCATCCGGAGACGAACACCCTGCTCAGCAGCTCGGAGCGGCTGCTTTTCTCCCGCTTTCTGGTCTCGCGGGACTGGCGCCCGGTGCAGCTACGGGCCCGCACCGAGCTGGTCGCACTGGTCGCGATCTCCGCGCCGCCGGCGGAAAAACTCCAGAAGATGGAGTTGGCACCAGTGGACTTTGCCGGGGAGCTGGCGCGGGTGCAGAAGGCGCTCGGAGAAGTGCGGACCCGGGTGTTGGGCGGACCGGACCAGGCTTTCACCCTCGAAAAATTCGTGGAAGTCCTGCGGGAAGGGGTGGATCTGGTCTACCTGGTCAGCCACGGCATGTTCGGGCGCAGTACCGGCACGCCCGCCCTGGTGCTTCAGGACGAGAGCGGCCAGGCCAAGGTGGTCAAAGGCGAGGATCTGTGCGCACAGCTTGGAGATCTGCAGACGCTGCCCCGACTGGTGGTGCTGGCCTCCTGCCAGAGTGCGGGCGACGGCAAGCAGGTGGAGTCCACCCGGCGCAGCAGCGTCCAGGCCACCCTGGCCGGGCGCCTCGGCGACGCCGGGGTGCCCGCAATCGTCGCCATGCAGGGCTATGTCCGCATGGAGACCGTTGAGCAGATGATGCCAGTGTTTTTTACCGAATTGCTGCGGGATGGCCAGATTGATCGGGCGCTCGCAGCGGCCCGGTCACGTGTGCGCGGCAACGCCGATAGCTGGATGCCCGCCCTCTTCACCCGTCTGACCACCGGAAAGCTCTGGTACACGCCTGGTTTCAAGGGAGAAAAGGGCAAGGATGTCTGGAAGAGGCTGCTGAAGCCGGTGCGGGAGGGCAAGCTGGTGCCAATCCTGGGCCCGCGCTTGCTGGAGGCCGCACACGGGGCCTCCCACCAGACGGCCACCCGCTTGGCAGGTGCCAGCCACTACCCCTTTCCGACGCATGAATGGGAGGATCTCCCGCGGGTCACCGAGTACATGAGCGTGAAGGAGTCGCGCTTCAATGTGGTGCGTGCCTACCAGGATCAGCTCCTGGCCGACCTGATCGCGCAGCATCGGCACTGGCTGCCGCCAGAGGAGATCCCGCCGATCGCAAAACGTCCCAAGCTGGGCAAATTGCTGGCGATGGTCGGGGATCATCTCCGCGAACAAAATCCCTCGGACGCCTACCGGATCCTCGCGGAGCTGCCCGCCTCTATTTATGTAAGCACCAACTTCGACCCACTGATGGAGCGCGCGTTGAAGGCGGCTTCCCGGTCCCCACAGCAGGTGCTCAGCCGCTGGCGCTACCAGAAAGCGCCCCGCCCGGAGGAGAACCTGAGCGAGCCTACCCAGACGGCGCCGATGGTGTACCACTGCTTTGGGGCCTTTGGAACAGAGAATGATGACGGACTTGTGCTCACGCAAGACGACTACTTTTCCTACCTGATGGACACCTCTGCCTTCAAGCTCTTCCCCTCGGATGTGGAGAGTGCGCTTGTAGATAACTCCCTGTTATTCTTAGGTTTTCGCCTCACGGACTGGCACTTCCGGGTCCTGTTTCGGCTGATGATGGGCCTGCCGGGGAGAGAGCGGCTGAAGCAGTACTGTCATGTCGCGGTGCAGTTGGATCCCGATATGCAGACCATGGCCGATGTTGAGGGTGCAAAGCTCTTTCTTGCCGAGTATTTCGGGAAAGAAGCCAACATCGACATCTATTGGGGCAATTCGGAGGAGTTCCTGAAGGCGCTGCGGGATGAGCTGGCGGCGGGCGGGGAGCTGGTGGTGGAAGCACCCGAGAAGGAGGATGAGGATGAGTGGAATTTCTGATCGCAACCCCTTCGTCGGCCCGCGTCCTATACAGCAGGGGGAGGCAATCTATGGTCGAAGCCGAGAAATTCGAGAACTGTATAATAGACTACAAGCGCGACGCATCGTCGTGTTGCACTCTCCTTCGGGTGCGGGAAAAAGCTCCCTGGTGCACGCGGGGCTGATACCGAAGCTGCGGGAGGCCAACTTCGATGTCTGGCGACCGATTCGGGTCAACCTGGACGCGGCGGGTCTGGATGGTGTGCCGGCCGGCACCAACCGCTACCTGCTGAGCGCCATGCTCAGCCTGGAGGAGGAGCTGGCCCCGGAGCGCCGTCGGACCCCCGCCGCATTGGTCGGCATGGACTTCCTGAGCTACCTGGACAGCCGCCCCAGGAGAAAAAACCGCCAGGATCAGCCCGCTGTCCTCCTTTTTGACCAGTTTGAGGAGCTGCTGACCATCGCCCCGCGCGCCACAGCCGAGAAGCAGGCCTTCTTTGACTCGGTGGGCGCAGCCCTCGGTTCGGATCGCTACTGGGCGCTGTTCATCCTGCGGGACGACTACCTTGCGGCCTTCACGCCCTACCGTGACTTGATTCCTACGCACATGTCCAACACTTTTCGGCTGAACCTGCTGGATTTGGAGGGTGCGCGGGAGGTGGCGGTGCAGCTCGCGCGACAGGGGGGGCGTGAATTCCCCGGCGTGGACAAGCTGATCCGTGATCTGGCAACGGTGCAGGTTCAGCAACCCGATGGCAGCTTCGTCGCTGAGCAGGGTAGCCACGTAGAGCCGGTACACCTGCAAGTGGTGGGTCGGCGCTTGTGGGAGGCGATGCCGGACGGTGATCGCGACATCGACGAGGCGGATGTCGCCCACTACGCCGAGCCTTCCAAGGCCCTGGCCGACTACTACCAGGACATCGTAGAGCGGGTGGCCGACGGAAGTCGGACCGTGGAATGGGCATTAAGGCAGTGGGTGGGGGAGCGGCTGATCGTGGGCGGCGTGCGGTCGCAGGTGCGCCAGGAGGCAAAGGAGAGTGGCGGACTGGACAATGGCCTGATTCAGCAGCTTGTCGGCAGCTATCTGGTGCGCACCGAGCAGCGCGCCAGCTCCACCTGGTTCGAGCTGGGGCATGACCGCATGGTGGAGCCGGTGGGGCAGAACAACGAGGAATGGGACCGCGCCAACCTGCACATGGTCCAGGTGCAGGCCAAGGAGTGGGTGTCGTTGGGGAAGCCGGAAAGCCGCTTGGAGCTGAATTTGGCGCGGCTGAAAGAGGCGGAACATTGGGCAGAAAACAACGGCGATGTGCTGAGCCCCGGGGAGCTGGAATACCTGCAACAGTCGCGTGGGGCCATCGAAACCCGTGCAGCGGAGGAACGACGACACCGCCTTCGTGTGATGGTGCTGACGGTGGCCACGGTGGTGTCCCTGGTGGCGGCCGTGGTGGCGATCGCGTTGTACAGACGTGCGGAAACAGCGACCCGGGAGGCCGAAGAGGCGCTGCACAAGTCCGAAACGCTGAAGCGCGCCGGGGCCCAGGTCCTGGTCTACATGAACGAGCGGGTCGGGCTGAATCGTGGACTGGA
>JBEIQS010000414.1:0-2820 GCA_040376425.1 Alphaproteobacteria bacterium
GAAACTTGTGCTCTATCCATCTGAGCTACGGGAGTGCAGCATCGATCGCGGGGGTGAGCGAGAGCGTCGCCGTCGTTGAGCCCGCCACGTCGGTACAGCCCACGTTTAGCCGATCCTGGCCGCGATGCAAGGCCAGACCCACCGTCCCACCGATAGAAGGAGAGCTATCATCCAGGATCCACGCTTGTTTTGCGCCCATCGCCGCGATGCGTTGACAGGCCACCTCCGGCGTACCCGGCACATTCAGGATCAATGTCGGCACCGGATTCTGTACGCAAACGCTGATACCCATGTCCGGGTCCAGCTTCCAGGCCGCAAAAGGACCACAGGGGGCCGTCGGAGCGGGCGGTGTGACCGGAGGTTGCGGCGGCGGGGGCGGCGCGTCCACCGACGAAGAACAGGCCAACAGGAGCAGGAACAGGAGAACCTCCACCTTCAAAATGCACCGTTCTGCCTCATTTCGCAAGGGCCGCCGAGCGGCTATACTCCAAGGATGTGGCTCCTTCTCGCTTGTACCTCGCCAGAACCCGTTGAATCCACGCCTGCGCCCTTTGTGGACGTTCCCTGGTCCAAAATCCGCCCGGCCCTGAACGAACTGGCGCCGACTGGGGAGCGTTGGCAGCGCGGAATTATCCATCTTCACTCTCACTATTCCCACGATGCCTGTGATGGCGAGCCCATGCCCGGCGGCGTGCCGGACGAAGCCTGCCTGGGCGACCTGCGGCAGGGTCTCTGTGATACGGCCACCGACTACGCTTTTGTCACCGATCACCCTGCACATGCGGCGGCCCAGCCCTTCGCCGATCTGCTCCTGGTCCGCGAAGGCGACGATGTCATCGACGGTGTGGCCAACTCCATGGCCTGTCCCGATGGCCACCGGGTTCTTCTGATGCCCGGTATCGAGGACGAGCTGATGCCCGTGGGCTTGACACGTCAAGTCTCAGAAGATCCGGAAGAAGCCGATCAGATATACAACAGCTACGATGCGGAGACCGTCGCTGCCGAGGCCGCCACCGGCGCCCTGGTACTTCAGGCGCACACCGAGTCCCGCAGCTTGGAGACGCTGCAGCGGCTACAGGCGGCCGGGCTTCGGGGGGTGGAAATCTTCAACCTGCACGCCATGCTGGATCCGGACATCCGCAAGGACTACCTGGGCTTGGACCCCCTGGGCTATCTCCAGGATCTTGGCCCCTTTCTGGCCGTAGATGGTGACATCACTCCGGATCTGGGCTTCCTGGCGATCTTCCAGGAGCAGGCGATCTCGCTCCAACACTATGATGCACTGGCGGCCATCGGCCCGATCACCGCACATGCGGGGACCGACGCCCATCAAAATGTTCTGCCTCCTCCCCTTTCCGACGGCGAACGTTTTGATTCGTACCGACGGATGATCAGCCTGTTTTCGAACCTGCTGATGGTGCAGGGCGAGGGACCGGCGGCCGTGAAGGAGGCTCTCGGGTCGGGTCGCAACTATGTGGTTTTCGAGATTTTGGGAACACCTACCGGCCTTTCTGTGTCCTACGAGGGACAGGAGGCCGGGGGAGGTGGACCGGTGGGCGGCACCCTGAAGGTGGTCTGTCCTACCCTCGCCCCCGCCAGCCCTCAGGCGGAGCAGCCGCCCGAGATCAGCGCCGTGGTGTTCAAGGACGGCGAGGTCTTCCAAGAGGGCTGCGGGGATTTTGTGTTGTCAGTGCCGGGCGTCTACCGTGTTCGGTTCGATATTCTTCCGCTGCATCTCGCTACTTTCCTGGGATCCGAGGCGGACGAGTTGGTGCATGTCTACCCGTGGATTTACTCCAACGGCTTCCGCGTCGGGATCTGATCCGGCCCGGGGCCTGGACGCCTCGCCGGCCGCCTGGAGCACGATGCAGGGGTGGTGGCGATCGCGTGCCTGATTCCGCTCTTGACGGGTCGAGAGCTGCGAAATGCGTTAGGCCAACCAGATGCTTTCGGCGGTGATCATTGCCCGCAACGAGGTGGACCGCATCGGAGATGCTATCCGGTCGGTGGCCTTTGCGCAGGAGGTGGTGGTCCTGGACAGTGGAAGCGAAGATGGTACGGTAGAGCTGGCAAAGTCCCTGGGAGCCCGCGTGATCGTCACCGATTGGCCGGGCTTTGTGGCCCAGAAGCAGCGGGCCTGGGACGAAGCCAGAGGCGATTGGGTGCTCTGCCTGGATGCGGATGAGCGGGTGAGTCCCGCCCTGCGGGCCGAGATTTTGGAACTTCTTCCAGATGCTTCTGCGGACGGCTACTCGATGCCGCGTCGTAACCTGTACCTTGGAGTGCCGCTGCGGGGGGGGCACTGGTGGCCCGACCGGCGCATCCGCCTGGCTCGGAAAAAATGCGGGAGATGGGGAGGTATTGACCCCCACGACCACCTGGAGGTGGCGGGTACGGTGCGGCCACTGCACGGGGAGCTGCTGCACCACCCCTACCGCGACTTGGCGGAGCACCTGCGTACGGTGGATCGCTACAGCGCCATCGCAGCGCGGGAAGCGCTCCGGCGCGGGCAGAAAGCCGGCGTTTGGAACTGCTATCTGCGCCCGGTGGCCCGGGTGTTCGGCGAGTTTTTCTGGAAGGGCGGCTGGCGCGACGGAGCGCTGGGGCTGCTGCTGGCGCTGATCGCGGGGGCCTACGTGGGCATCAAGTGGGCGCGGGTGGCGGGTATCCTGCCCATGCCGGAGCCTTCGTGAAGATTGCCCTGGTACATCGTCGCTATATCACCAACGGAGGCACCGAGCGCTACCTGGTCGGATTTTCGCGCTGGCTGGTGGCGCAGGGACATGATGTCCATGTGCTCTGCCACGACATACGCCCGGA
>JBEIQS010000372.1:0-3704 GCA_040376425.1 Alphaproteobacteria bacterium
CTGAAGCTCAGGCGCGGTAGCCCCGGTAGGGGATGTAGAGTACGCCGGCGCGTACACCGGACTTCACCGAGAGACCGCTGCCCTTGACGGCCACGACCGCTTCGCTAGCGTCAAGCGCAAAAAACGCCGGACGCTTCGTTTTTTGCCCCCCTCTACCAGACTTCGCAGGCACCCGCAGGCCGCATTTTCGATCCTTCGGCACAAGAGAAGGCAGCATGGAACTCGGGCAGGTTGGCAAGCGGCCCGTTGACACGGTACTTCGGAGGGCTGTGTGAGTTGGAGAGAACCTGCATTTTTTCGTAGGCGGGGCTGCTGACCGAGCACCAGCCTTGCGCCATGGCCACGAAGAAGAGCTGATCGTCGGTCAGGCCCGGGATGTTCGCGGCCGGGGCGTTCTGAGCTTTGAAGGCCCGGTAGGCCAGCCGGGTTCCGCCGAGGTCAGCGATATTCTCGCCCAGGGTGAGGTCACCCTTCACGAAAAGGCCGGGCTGAGGCTCGTAGGCGGCGTATTGGTTTTTCACACAGGCGGTCTGGGTGTCGAAGCGCGCCGAGACCTCGGGTGCCCACCACTCCACCAGGCGGCCCTGGCCGTCGAATTTGCGGCCCGAGTCGTCGAAGCCGTGGCTCAGCTCGTGGCCCATGACCATGCCGATGGCGCCGTAGTTCATGGCCGCGGGGAAGCTGCGGTCGAAGAAGGGGGCCTGCAGAATGCCTGCCGGGAAGACCATTTCGTTGAGGGAAGGGTCGTAGTAGGCATTGACGGTGGAGGGAGTCATGTACCACTCACCCCGGTCGGGGGCTTTGCCCACCTTGGCAAGCTGGCGCACCGTTTCAAAGCGCGCCGCAGCGAGCTTGTTGGCCGCATAGTTGTTGCTCAAGGACAGGTTGGTGTAGTCCCGCCAGCGGTCTGGGTAGCCAATTTTCAGGTTCATCGCCTTCATTTTTTCGATGGCCCGGGCGCGGGTGGGGTCGTCCATCCAGGCCAGCTTGGGCAGTCCGGCTGTGAAGGCCTCCTGCACCGAGCGCATCAGGGTGGCGGCGATGTCCTTGCTGTCCCCCGGAAACTTGGCGTCAATGTAGGCTTTTCCAGCGAGCTCGCCAATGGTGGCGTCGGTGGAGTTGACACAGCGCTTCCAGCGGTCTTCGGGGGCCTTCTGGCCGTAGACCTGTTGCCCGAAGAAGGCAAAAGTCTCGTCGAAGTACGCTTTGGGCAGGGTTCCGGCATAGGCGTGCAGGAGCTGCCAGCGCAGGTAGGCTTTCAAGGTGCCGGTGTCGGTCTTCTTCAACATCGAGGCGAGGTGGCGAAAGACCTCGGGGGTTTCCACGTTGATGTCGTTGAGCCCGGCCGCGCCGGAGGCGTCCAGGAAGCCGTCCCACTTCAGGCCGGGGGTGATCTTGATCAGACCCGCCCGGTCCAGCTTGTGGTTGATCTTGTCCGGATCGCGCAGGTCGGCCATGGGAAGAGAGATTTCCGCATAGGCTTTTTCAAAGCCGACCACCGCTTTCGCCTGTTTGGCGGCCTCGGCCTCGGGGATTCCGGAGAGGGCCAGGATTTTCGCGATGTGCACTTCGTAGGCGGCCAGAAGCTCGGCGTTCTCTGCCTTCAAGTAGTAGTCGCGGTCCGGCAGCGAGAGGCCGCCCTGGGCGAGATCGATGATGGTCACCGTGGGGTCGATAAGGCCCGGGGTGACGTACATGGTGAACAGGGCGGGCACCCCGACCAATTGCAGCTTGCCGGCCTGCACCATGAAGCTGGGGACGTCCTTCAGGGTGTCGATGTCCTTGAGCAGGGGATCCAGTGGGGTGATCCCTGCCTTTTCGATGCCCGGCTCGTCCATGCAGGAGCCGTACCAATTGCCGAGTCGGCGGCGATCCGGGTCGGTGGAGGTGGTGTCGGCGGCGGCCTCCTCCAACACCTTGCGGAGCGTCTCGCGGTTTTGCTCGCGGATCACCGAAAAGCTTCGGGTCCAGGAGGGTTTGTCCGAGGGAAGCGGAGTGTTCTTGATCCAATTGCCGCAGGCGTAGGCATAGAAGTCGTCACAGGGGGAGACGGAGCTATCCATGGCCGAAAGCAGGTTCTCTGCGTAGGCGGGCAGGGGCGGTGGGGCCACCGGCTCAGGCGTGGGGGCCACCACGGGGGCTTCGGTCTTGGGCGCGCAGGACAGAAGCAGCAAGGGGAGAAGAGAGCGCATCAAAAACTCCAGGAGCGCCCGGCTAACGGGCTGGTTGGGATCTGGCACGGAGAATCCCCAGTGGCCTTTGGGACCGGCTTGTTTCAGACGGCCCGAAAAGAGAGCGTGACTCTGATCAGAGTCACGCTGGAATCAGAGCCTTCTTCCTTATTCCAGAAAGACGATGTCCTACGGCTTCCGCAAGAGCTTCAGGACGCCGCCCTCGGCCTGCACCACTTCCGACAGCCGTAGAAATTGCCGGTCGCTGACGGTGTAAATATAGGGATTTCCACTCGTAAACAGGGCGTCGATGCTTAATGTTTCCAGGGCGGCGGGGGACAGGTCGCCGCCTGCCCACCAGGTGGCAAGGGCATTCATCCGCCAGGAGCGCAACAGCTTGCGGAAGAGGTAGGGCAGGATCACCGCTCCGTGCAGGCTTTCGCAGGTGGGAAGGGCCACCCCGGCCGCGGTCTGGTCGGCGGCCCAGACTCCTTTGGCGCCGCGCTGGGCGATGCTGACGTAGGAGGAGAGCTTGCCGCGAAGGCTGGTTCCAAGCGTCATAAAGTAGTAAGGATAGACCAGACCTTCCTTAAGCAGCAGGGCGTTGCAGCAGCGGGGGAGCAGGGCCTTCAGCTCGGCGTCGCTCAAGCTCTGCCCTTCGCTCAGGGCCACCGAGGCCGGAAAAACCCAGCCCAGCACGCGGCCGTTCCCATCCACGGTGTTGGCCACCACCACAACTTCCACGTTGTCCGTGAATTTTTCGGTGCGCAGCTCCGTGCCCACGCGCACACGCTGCAGGTAGCCCCAGCTATGCCAGTCGGCCGCGGTGATGGTGACCCCCAGCATCCCGAGCAGGGCGGTGGCGGCGCTGCGGGCCGGCTCGCGCTGCTGTTCGTGGTTGCCGGCAGAGGGTTTGGGAGCCGTGGGGGTGGCGGCGCCCGCGGGCCGATTCTCGCCCACGGCCGGTTGATAGTGCGTTTCCAACGCATCAACACCCTGAAGGCGCACGGATGCGGCATGGTTCTTGTCCGCGTCGAAGGCGACCGCTCCGGGGTTGCCGCTGCTGTCGAGCAGGGTGGCCAGCGCAGCCGCGTCGTGGGCTTTGAAGGTGAGGGTGTCGCCGTCCGGTTTAAATCCGACTGCGTACAGTTTGCCGCGAAAGACGCGAAAAGGCAGTGGCATCAGGGACTCCAGGCAAGCACTCTAGCACGGGCTTGGCCGGGCGACCCCGGGATGGCGCACAGAAGGAGGACGATTGGCGAGCGTGACTCGGATCCGAGTCACGCTTTCGGGCCCCGGTGGCAGGCTGTCCCGATCCGGGATAGCCGTGGGCCTTTGCTGGATCTACCTTGTTTCCTCTCTCCTCCGGCTCCCCATGAGCCGGCTGAACTTCCAGATCGAGGCCGAGGCCTCCGGGAGTCGGGCCCGCGCCGGCCGCTTCACCGCCTTGCATGGCGAGGTGCGGACGCCGGTTTTTATGCCCGTCGGCACACGCGCGACGGTGCGGGGGCAGACGGTGGAGACGCTGCTGGA
>JBEIQS010000048.1:0-31517 GCA_040376425.1 Alphaproteobacteria bacterium
CGGGGAGGGAGAGGTGTGCCCGTCGATCTGCGATTTTCCCTCAAATTTACGGTATTATTGTCTGGAAACGGGCCGGATCAGGGCTGTGGAGGGTTGGCCGCGTTTGTAAAACTTGAAGATACATTTCTGCGGGTCTCCGGCCGCCCGAGGGGCTCGGGCGTTTTGGGGTAGGTCCTGCGATGTGACCTTGCCCTGGCGGCCCCCCTCCGGTATGATGGCTTACAACGGAGTCTCCCATGCTGCTCGCTCTCCTCTCCATGGCTGCCGCTTCCCCGCTCATGACCGACGTAAGCCCGGGATGTCGTTGCACATCTGTGGACGGCCAGCCGGTGGGTCTGGCGCTGACCGCGCTGGCCTTGGGGCTCTGTGTGCTCGGGCGCCGTGGCCGCTGAACATTCGCTTTCTGCCGGGTCTCTGGACCGGATCACTCTGCTTGGGCTGTTGATCACCGGCGCGGCTGTCCTGGGCGCGCCGCTCTGGCTGATGCTCCTGGCACCACTTTTCTTTGGCGTGCCCCATGTGTTCGGCGACATCTGGGTCCTTTTTCTGCGACCTTCGGCGCCACGGGACCTGATCTTCTGGCTGGGCCCCGGGCTGTTGGCCTTGGTGGGCCTTCGGGTGGCCACGGCGCTGGGCCATTCCGCAGGGAGTTTTTGGGAACAATTCGCGGGGATCGCTGTGTTGTTGGGCGGAGCGCTCTATGGCCGCTCCCCGGCGCGGGGGGTGGGCGTGGCCCTGTTGGCCCTTCCCGCCCTGATCTGGCCATCGCAAGCGGCATTGTGGTTGGGTCACGCCCACAATGTGGTGGCGGTGGGCTTTCTGCTGTGGCTGGTGCCGCTGCGCCAGAGCTTGCCGGTGGCCTCCGTTTTTGTGCTTGGAATGGGAGCTATTTTGTCGGGCGGACTGGACGGGCAGGTGCCCTGGGACAGCGCGGCCGGCCTGGGTCTGCCCGGTCTGGCCAAGAGCCTTGCCCCCGGTCTTCCGGAGCCCTGGAGCAGCCGCCTGGTGCTCTCCTTTGCCTTCGGCCAGGCGATCCACTACCTGTGCTGGGTGGGATTACTCCCTGCTTCAACCAACTTTTTCGAGCGGTCCTCCTGGCCCACGACCGCGTGGCTGCTGCGCCTGTCGCTGCTGGGGACCGTCGGGCTCTGCGCGGCTGCGGCCACGGATCCGCTGGCGGTCCGCAGCGGCTACCTGAGCCTGGTGCTCTTTCACGGCTGGATGGAGCTGGGGGCCCTTGCTGCGGGCACGGTGCGCCGCTGAGCCCCTATTTCGAAGCCTGGATCCGGGCCTATGCGTGCACCCTGCTCATCGAGGTGCCCATCCTGTCCGGCTGGCTGTGGCCACGTCTGGGGCCCAGGGGGCTGCTGTGGGGAATCCTGGCCAGCAGCCTGACCCACCCGGTGCTCTGGTTTCTCTGGCCACAGTGGGGCCCTCGGTGGGCATGGATCGGCTCGGCGGAGCTTTCGATTTGGCTCTTTGAGGCGACGGTCTACGCCTTTGCGCTGCGGACGCCCACCACGGGCTGGGCCTGGCGCCACGGCATCGCTCTGTCCGGGCTGGCCAACGGGGCCAGCCTGGGGGCGGGCCTGCTGTTGATGCACGGATCAAGCTGACCGCAGGGCGAGGATGCGATAGGATGCCCCGGATGGAGGTCGTATGATCTGGCTGATGTTGCTGGCGTGTACCGGAGGTCCCAAGGAATCTGTCCAAGATTCTGTTTCGGCGGAAGATGAGTTCAGTCCTATTCTCCCTCCTGAGAAGCAGGGCTATTGGGACGATAAATCCGAAGGCTGCGACGACTCCACCGTCTACCGCTGGCTGAAGGCCGAGATCGACGACGCCGGGAACATTTCCGGAACGGAAGGTTGGTATTGGTTCTTTGAGGACGAGGGCTTCGAAGACGACTGCGTGGACACCTTCACCATCTCCGGTAGCGAAGGGGACATCAACTGGAGCAGCGACCCCTGCGTACAGTGTGACCGCTCCTTTAAAGCCGAGTGGAACCTGGAGGATGCCAATCGTACCTGTCGCTTTGACTACGAGGACTTTTTCGGCAACGAAAAAGTGGCCGAAGATGTGTACGACACCGTCTTCAAGCTGGACCCGCTCTCTCCCTCCGGCAATGTGAACGAGAAGACCATCGCCTACCTGTACGCCAAAGTGGTAGGTACCAACTCCTATGTGGGCGACAACGACTGGGCCCGCGGCAGCTTCACCCCCACCACCGAAGGCGACTACACCAAGGGTGCGGTGCTGGACATGGAAAACCTGGGCGGCGACTGCGTCGATATCAACTGAGGGTGGCCCATTTCTGATTCTCCTCCTCCCGAAGCAGAGCAGCAGGTCCGCCGCACCGGCATGGGCATGCTGGTGCTTGCGGTTCCTGCCGCCGTCGGCAGCCTGATCCTGTTCGGTGGGCTGGCATGGCTGGTTGCCATTCAAACCACCGAGGGCCAGGCCAGCGGGAATTGGCTCCATATGAAGCTGTCTTCCGCCTGCGGCACGTCGCACCAGGCGGCTATGCTCTCCCGGTTGACAGACTACGGCTTGCAGGGCCAATTCGAGTCAGATGGGAGCCTTTCCTTCCAGGGTCCAGGCATGGAGGACGACGCCACCCACATGCCACAGGCCCTGACCCGTCCGGGTCGTTTTGAGCTTTGGCAGAACGGAAAGGTCAGCTACACCCGCTTCAAAGAGGCGGGGGTGCAGATCTCGCTGCAGGGCACGGCCACAGCCATCCTGATGCTGGACGAAACGCCCGACCCCGATGGTCTGCAACTGCGCATCGACGGTCAGCCGGTAGAGATGGAGATGAATGGCAACGAAGTCCAGCTCCACATTACCGAAGAGAGCTCACAGAAGGCACTGCGGCAGGCGACGGACTGGGTGGTGAGCATGCGCTACCCGCTGCCCTGCGCGGTGCAGGTGGTGGAGGTACGCGAAGGCTCTTGACGGGTCAACACCAAGACCGAGAACACATTCTTTCAGCTCAATTTTTCGGGCTTTTCTTCTACCGCACTCCGAAAACGCGCGATGGCCGCCGGAAGCTGCTGGGCCAGCGGTAGAGCCACCGGCAGATCCCCGGCAAATCCTGCTTTTTCCAGATCCGCGCAGATCCGCTGTACCTCTACCGCACCGAGGTAGGCGGCCGCCGACTTCAGACTGTGGGCCACCCGGCCCATGTGCTCCCCGTCCTTCTGGGCCGCCGCCTGCTCCAGCTCGGCCATCCGCTGGGCGGCATCCTCCAGAAACACCCCCACCAGCTCGCGCAGCCCCTCTTCTCCCCGGCCCGTCACCTGCCGCACCTGCTCCAGCGCGTTGCCGTCGGCCACCGTGGACGGTACCTGCACCCAGCGCCGCAGCATCGCTTCCAGCCGTGTCGGGTCGATGGGCTTGGTGAGATAGTCATCCATACCCGCGTTCAAGCAGGCTTCTCGCGCACCGGGTAGCGCATTGGCGGTCATGGCGATGATCGGAAGTTTTGCGCCGCGCTGCCGCAGCTCGCGGGTGGCCTGGTAGCCATCCATCTCGGGCATCATGCAGTCCATCAACACCAGCAAATAGGAGTTCTTTGCGACGGCTTCCACCGCCTGAGCGCCGTTCTCCGCCACATCCCAGGTGTAGCCAAAGCGCTCCACCAGCTTGGAGCTCAGGCGCTGGTTTACGGGGTTGTCCTCGGCAATCAGGATCTGCCCACCGCCCCCGCCGGTGTGTCGCGGGGCAACGGGGCCCGCGGGGGCTGTGGACCGGGGGGCCACGGAGCGGCTCGGGGCCTCGTTCAGCCGCAAGCGGTGCAGCGCGTTGCGCAGGGCGTCGCGCCGCACGGGCTTGGGCACCACACCTGCAATGCCCGCCTCCTGCAGGCTGCTACTGCTCTGCCCGTGGCCCAGCCCGCCCATCCAGAGAATTTTCAGCCCGTCAAAGCTACGATCCACATGCAGCGCTCTTGCCAGGTCAAGACCTGAAAGCCCCGGCATGTGCTGATCGAGCAGTGCCACCTCAAAGGGCTTTTGGCTGCGGGCCTGAGCGAGCGAGATCAGGGCTTGCACCCCACTTTCCACCAGGACCACCTCCAGGCCCCAGGCGCTCAGCGTGTCCAGCAGGGCGGCCCGACTGGCGGCATTGTCGTCCACCACCAGCGCGCGCATGCCCTTCAGTGCGGGATCCAGCCGCTCCGGCTGCTGAGCCTGGACGGGCAGCCGCGCGGTGAACCAGAAGGTGCTGCCCTGGCCAGGACGGCTTTTGACGCCCACTTTTCCGCCCATCAGCTCCACCAACTGCTTGGAGATGGCCAGCCCCAGCCCGGTGCCGCCAAAACGTCGGGTGGTGGTGCCGTCGGCTTGGGTAAAGGGGGTGAAGAGGCGGGAGAGGGTCTCCTCGGCCATACCGATGCCAGTATCCCGAACTTCAAAGTGAATTTGCGCGTGCCCGCTGGCCACCATCAACAGGCGCACGGCCAGCACCACCTCGCCGTGCTGGGTGAATTTGATGGCGTTGCTGACCAGGTTGATCAGCACCTGCCGCAGGCGGTTGGGGTCGCCCATCAGCCGCTCGGGCACCCCGGGTGCCACATGGGCGATCAGCTCCACCGCCTGGCCGCCCCCCTTCTCCGAAAAAATCTGGAGGACCTCGTCGATCAGGACACGCAGCTCGAAGTCCACACACTCCAGCTCCAGGCGCCCGGCCTCGATCTTGGAGAGGTCCAGAATAGAATTGAGAAGGTTGAGAAGGTGGTTTCCGGAGTTTTTGACGATGCTGGCATACTCCCGCTGCTCGTCATCCAGCGAGGTTTCCAGCAGCAGCCCGGCCATACCGATGACAGCATTCATCGGGGTACGGATTTCGTGGCTCATATTCGCCAGAAATTCACTCTTGATGCGCGACGTGGCTTCGGCCTCGGCGCGGGCCCGCTTCAGCTCCTCCTCCGCGAGTTTTCGGAAGGTGATGTCGTGGAAGATAAGGACGGAGCCGACGATATCGTCCCCCTGGTACAGGGGCGTCAGGGCGTAGGAGACGGTGACGGGCGCAGATTCGCGGTGGGCAAACAGGGTGTCGTCGTTGCGGTGGGGGCGGCCATCGCGCAGGGCCCGCTCCAGTGCCTGATCCCGCGGCAGCTCGCTGCCCTGCATCAGCTCCACCAGGGGCCGTCCCCGCAGCTCCCGCTCCACCCAGCCCAGCAGCCGCTCACCCGCCGGGTTCATAGAAAAAATGTTTCCATCTCGATCAATGGTGGCCAGCCCGTCGCCTGTGGCAGTGATGATGGCCTTGAGCTTGTCGCGCTCCATGGCCACCGCCATCTCCGAGGCCCGCCGCAGGCTGTCCTCCAACTGCTGCATTTCGGCGGAGACACGCTCCAGCGAGCGCTCTAAAACATATCGATCTTCCTCCGCTTCTCCGTAGGATCGTGCCACCAGATCGAGCAGGGTGGACCAGCCCGCGGCTTCCGGCGGCGCTTCCAGCGTCGCTCCCACCTTTTTGATCTGCCGAAGAAGCAGGCGATTTTCCACAGAATCCTCCGCCGTTGAGATCAGAGCATCGGCCGAATCACCACCACGATACGTCGATTCAACGCCCGGCCCTCCGGGGTGTCGGAGGGGGAGACAGGGTGGCTGGCACCCCGACCCGCAGCCAACAACCGCCCGGCGGGCAACCCGAAGTTGTCCACCAGCGCACGGACCACCGCCACCGACCGGGCAGCCGTCCAGTCCCAGGGAGTAGGCCACAATTTCCGAATGGCCGAACTCATAGGCTCGCTGTCGGCATAGCCCTCCACCGTGGCTTCCACGGCGTGGAGCTTCAGCGCGGTGGCCAGCAGATCCAGCATGGGCAGCGCCTCTTCACGCAGGCGCGTGCTGTCGGCCGCAAAGAGCAGGTCGGCAGGGAAGCTGACCTGGACCTCCTGAAGCTGGCGTTCCACCTTGATCGGACCGCCGGAGTAGATCTGCACCAGCTCGGTATAGATGGCCGGCGGGCTGCTGTTGCCACAAGCCTGTTTCTGTTGCTCCAGAATTGCAATCCGCTGCTTCAGCGCGATAACTTCGCGATCGAGCTGGGAGATCAAGGCGCGGTCCTTTTCAGAGGTGGCCAGGGCCAGTGAAAAGAGCAGCAGCATCATGAGGCACTCAGGGGGGGATCGATGCCCCACTCATGCGGTCCAAAACCCTTGGAGGATCCCGTTCCAAAGCCGCGTCCTGATGCCCGGCTGCGCAGCCAGCGCTCGATCCAGGCACAGACGCCTTCGGGGTAGCGGCTCCGCCAGCTTCCTCCTTCAAAAACCCGCGCGCAGGTCATCCACATCAGGCTGTCCGGGTGGGCGTCCACCGGCTGCCCTTTATGTTCGCCCTCCAGGAAAATGATACTACCGTCCTTGCCCTTGCCCAGGTGCCCGGTATCGGGTGGGTGGCCGACCGCACCGGCCCAGTCCAGCATCCCGGCCAGATCGTCCGGCACCTGGTTGCGGCGTACCAGCTCCAGAAAGGCGCGCCCGCAGGCTTCAGCGTCGTTCGTAGCGCGATGCGCCCCAACCAGCGGAATGTCCAGCCGGGCCGCCAGCTCGCCCAGCTTGTGGCTGCGGGCGTCCGGGAAAAAGGCACGGGACAGGTCCACCGTGTCCACTTCCGCAGGAGGGAAGGGCCACTTCAGACCGACCCGGTCAAACTCGTAGGAGAGAAAACGCTGGTCGAAGGGGTAGTTATGGGCGACAGTTACCGCGTTGGCCAACAGACGGTGGATAGCGTCGGCGTGCTGCTGAAAGACCGGCGCGCGGGCCACGTCCTCGTCGCGAATGCCGGACACGTCGGAGGCCTCCTTGGGGATGGGCATCTCCGGGTTGAACAGGTGGTGGTGCGGGACAATCTTTACAACCGACCCATCCGGGGCCAACTTGAACTCAATGCCCGCAAACTCGATAATCCGGTCCCCGTTCTCCGGATGGAGCCCCGTAGTCTCGGTATCGAAGGCTACAATCGACAGGTCACGCCAGCGCATGCTGGGGGGCTAACCGGTCGCCCGTGTGCTGTCCATATGTGCAGAGAACCGGCGCGGGCACCACCTCCTCCGTCCTCAAAACTCCACCGTCCGCACCACCCACCCCGACTTGGCGTCCCAGACCGAGGCCACAACCCGCGACCCTTCCACATCGAAGGAATCGACCCAGGCCGAATCCAGGGCCTTGCAGCTCACGGCGCTTGCGACCTTGCGGCAAAGCTGTGCCTCCGTACCCGCCAAGGCAGCCCAGTAGAGGTCGTCGCCCTCCCAGCGCGGCGCGAGGTGGGGCAGCACTTCGCCGGTGCCGGTGATCGCGCTGGCGGTGCTCCAGGTGCGACCCGAGTCGGTGGACTCCCAGTACACCAGGGCATTGGCACTGTCGTTGCTTCCGACTGCCGCAAGCCGGAGGGTCGAGCCATCCAGGCGCAGAGCCGGGCGCTCGGTTCGGGACGATCCACCACCCACCACCGGCGACGCATCCAGCGTGGCCCAATCCCGGCCGTTAGGCACAAAAACCTGGATCTCCCGGCTGATCCGGTCGGGTCCACCCCCCACCGCAAAGGCGTAGCTACCGCCCGACACCGCGGCGGAAAGACCGGTCCAATACTCACCGCCAGCCTGTGTACTGGACCAAACCGAGCTCCAACCCCGGTCGGGGCTCCAGGTTTCCATTTTGATCCCGGTCCAGTCCTGGCCGGTGGTCGCGATTTGGTTGGGGTTCTCCACCCAAGTGGCCCACAACTTGCCGCCTTCCACATGGAGCTCGGGAACAAACGAAGAACTTACTTCCTTTGACGGAAACTCCAACACTTGCCAGTTTCCACCATCCACGCGACTGCGACACTCGGGGGTCCACGGGAGCCGTCCCTCCTCCGACAAAGCCCCCCACTCCCGCCAGCAGATCACAGTCAGACCATCCCCACTGACAATAATGGGGTCCTGTGCCAACACTGCATCAGAAGAAGACAACACCTCTCCCCCGTCGATGCGAACCTCGCTACGACGGGCAGGGGTGGAGAGCAGATGCCGGGCTGCGACCTGACCACCGGAAAGAGAAAGAGAGCTGCTTCCCGCCGGATTGCGAAAATCGATGCCCTCCACAAGGTCGTTCATTGCGACCCCTTCCATAAACGGTGCCTCCAGCTCAAACCAGGCCGCCATCAGGCTGCTGGTGTCGGTTTGCAACCATGCACCCTCGGCCACCCGCCCCGGCTCCACCCCTGGACCGGCCAAAAACAAGGGAAGTGCGCGGCAGTCGATACAGGAATCGCCATGCTGGCGCCACGCTTCCTCCTCGCCGTAGTCGTCGCTGTGCCTTCCGTGGTCAGTCGTCACCACCACCAGGGTGTTGTCCAGCCAGTCCTTTTCGGTATTCTGGAGCGTAGCCCAAAACTCTTTGAAACGACTGGCGATGGTCTGTATCCCCTCCTCGTAGGCGTCCGCGCTGCCGGAATAGTGTCCCATCCGGTCTACATTGTGGACGTTGGCAACCAACAACCGAGGATGCGCCTTGATCTCCTCCTCCAACGCATCAAAGACCTCCCGATCGTCGGTAGAGGGCTTTTCGCCGTTTTTCAGGACCCGAAACCATGCGTCTTTTCGAAAACTGCTGGGGTAGAGTGTGCCGGAGGTATCCCGAAGCAGGGGTGCGTTGGTCACAAAGGCCACCTGATTTGGGGAAAAACGGCCCTGATCCATCCCAAGCTGGAAGATCCCCGGCAGGTCCGCCCGATACAGCGTGGAGACATCCATGTCCGTCTCCATCAGGGCCATCGAAGATGGCCTACCGGTAAACAGGCTGACATGGGACGGAGAAGTAATCGTAACACCGGGGTGCAGAATCTCCCGCACCACCGTTGCATCCTTTCCAAAACTCCCCCACAGTACCTCGCCCCATTCTTCGCCGGTGGTTCCCGTCAAATCGGAAATCTCCCCATCCCCGCGGGTGAGCTCCGCGGTACGGACACCATCGAGCACAATCAGTAAAAGGTTTCTGTTGTTTGCAGTGGGCGGCGGCGCCGTTTCTTCGGTCTTCTCGGTGCAGCCCAAGAAGGCGAAGCAGAACAAGAGCGTGGGGTTTCGGATAGACATGGCCCCCTCCAGCCGCCAATGTACCATGCACCCTCTCCGACCGCGACCGGATCGGGGCGGACGCCCCCAGCATCGGCTACATTGAATCTGCGGGGGTGGGATGCTGCTCTGGAGTCTGTTTCTGACCGGTTGTACGGGGGAGGAGCCCAAGCCGGAGCTTGTTTCAACCCCACTTTTCGCCTGTGGTGACGGCAAGCTCGACGCCACCGAGCAATGCGACGACGGCGCCGCCAACAGCGATAGCCTGCCCGATGCCTGCCGAACCGACTGTCGCCAGCCACGATGTGGAGATCTCGTGGTTGATACGGAAGAAAGCTGCGATGATGGACCCGAGCTCTGGGGCGGCGACGGCTGCGATCCAGCCTGCCAGAACGAAGTGGGCCCGCCCGAGCAGGAGCCCAACGACGCCCCGGAAACCGCCCTTCCCGTCCAGCAGAACCTTACGTTGAGTGGTTCTTTAACCGAGGGAGACCGGGACTGCTACACGCTGGACCTGCCCGCCTGCGGCGCACTCTCCGTAGAACAACAGGGGGACTGTGGCCCCGGGCTCGTGCTGGCACTGCTGGACCCTTCCGGAGCACAGGTGGCCGCAGGTGGCCGGAACGCCGCAGGCTGCGCGGTGCTGGATCCGGCCGAGGAGCCCGGGGCGCGCTGGGTGGCGGAGGGAAGCTGGACCCTCTGCGTGTCCGCCCTCAACAGCAGCGCTGTTCGAGGCTACACCCTGGAGTTTGCCACTCCGGATCCGGTAGCCTCCGGCCTGCCCACCGTCGGGGACGACACCGACAGCGACCAGATTCCGGATAGTTGTGACGCCGATATCGACAGCGATGGCCTGGAAAATAGCGTCGACAACTGTCCCGAAGTGAGCAACGGCCCCACCAGCCGCCCCCCCCAGCTCTCCTCAGACGGCTACATCCAGAGCTGGCTGTCCATCGGACCCTTCACCACCGGGGTCGGCGGAGGAAGCTGCCAGCCCTCCCCCGATCTTTTTGTGGAGGAGGATGCGCCGTTGAGCTGGACCGTCGGCGATCAGGTAGCGGGCCACACCTGGATCATCGAGGATATTCCCGGCGGCTACTTTGACCTGCTGGATCATTACGGCGGCGTCTCCGCCCCACGGGAAGCCTACAGCCTGGTGTACATGTATAGCGACCGTGCCCGATCCCTGACACTCTCAGTGGGTGCGGACGACGGCGTATTTGCCTGGTGGAACAGTGAAAAAGTCCTCGATATCGCCACCTGCCAGGGCGTCAACGCGGACCAGTTTCAGGCACCGATCAACCTGGAGGTGGGCTGGAACCAGCTCCTCCTCAAGGTCTATGACCAGGGCGGCGGCTTCGGCCTGATCGCCCGCTTCTTCGATGAAAATGGCGCGGTGGTGACCGACCTCACCCCGTCTCTGCGACCCGAGAGCATCTGGACCCCCGACCAGAGCGACCACGACGGGGATGGCCTCGGCGACGTCTGCGACCCGAGCCCCTGAGGTTTTATGCTGCTGCTCCTCTCGATCACTGCCCTGGCCGCCGACGACTCCTTCTACCCGGACGAAGGAGATCGGCAGCTCTCCATCTCCGCGTTGCAGGCCGAGGGCAGCATCCTGGGCCGAAGCGGGCGCCTGCTCCTCGCTCTGCGCGACCCCTCTGATTTGTCCTACCTTTCAAAAATTTCAGGTGTGAGCCAGGTCCGCCGACTGCGGGGCGAGGTGATCTCGCTCTCCCTCCACCCCGGCACCGACGATCTGGCTTTGGCACGGAAATTGCATGCCGACCCCCATATCGCCTGGGTGCATCCGGATCTGATTCTACCTCTGCGCCTGCATACCGTGCCCAATGATCCCTTTGTTGCAGACGAATGGCACGTCGAACACATCGACCTGCCCCTGGCCTGGGACTATGCCTCCGGTGCGGGCCAGATCATTGCGGTGGTGGACTCTGGGGTGCAGGTGGGACACCCCGATCTCCGCCTGCTTCCCGGCGTGGATCTGCTTGGCGACGACACCGACCCCACTCCGGACGATGGCAACGGGCACGGAACCAGCGTGGCGGGGGTCGCCGCAAGCATCGGCAACAACTCTCTGGGCACCGCAGGAGTGGCCTGGGACGCCGAGGTCTACCCGGTGCGCATGATCGGCGGGGCCACCACCAACCAGGATGTCTACGACGCGATCACCGGCTCGGTGGACGCCGGGGCCGCGGTGGTCAACAACTCCTGGGGTTTTGGCAGCGGCTGCGTGTCCATTCCGCTGACCCGTACCTTTGAAGCGATGTTTGACTATGCCGAAGTACGCGGGCGGGGTGGCCTGGGCACCGTGGTGACCTTTGCCGCAGGCAATGACGGCTGTGACATCGTCGATAACGAATTTTTGTCCGACTCCACCGCATTTGTTGTCGCGGCCGTCGAGCGCGACGACCAACGGGCCGGCTACAGCTCCTTTGGCGAAGCGGTAGACATCGCCGCCCCCACCGGCCTGCTCACCACCGACCTGATCCCCAACGGCTACGGCAGCTACCGAGACGAAGACGCCTTTGCCGATGGTTTTGGAGGCACCAGCGCCGCAACTCCCGTGGTGTCTGGCGTGGTGGCCCTGATGATCGAGGCCAACCCGCGCCTGACCGCCGCGCAGGTGCGGGAGGTGCTCTGCCAAACCGCCACCCGCATCGATCTCCCCCTTGCCGCCTACAATGCCGATGGCCACAGCATCTACTACGGCTGCGGCATGGTGGACGCAGGTGCCGCCGTGGCCACCGTCGCATCCCAGCCCCCCGGTCTGCCGGTACTCACCCACCCACTCGAAGAGGCCTACGAAGGCCGCATTCTCCTTGGATGGGAGCCCGCGCCGGACGCCGACGATGACATCCTGGGCTACGAGCTGGGGTGGAGCCTGGCCGGTGGCGAAGAAATTCAGGTGCAACTTGGGAAGGTCCTCAGCTACGACCTGAGTGGCGCCGGCATCCCCTTGGGATCCGAGCTGCACTGGCGCCTGCGCGCCTACGATACTTGGGGACCAGGAGAGTGGACAGAGGAGGCGGTCTTTTCCTACGTCCCGATCCCGATGGAGACCTCCGAGCTGCCTGGCGAAGACCCGGGCACCTGCCAACACGGCGGCGGGGTGGGCGTCTGGGCGGCCGGTGCCGCCCTGCCCCTGCTGCGAAGGCGAATCCGGCGATGAAGCCGGGCCTTCAGAACCCCTATTTTCCCAGTGCCCGCCGCTGGGGCCTGGCCTTTGGCCTCTGTATGGGGGTGGCCGTGGGCGGAGGAGCACCGGGCCTGCTCCCGATGCCGGCAGCCATCCTGATCGGCGCAGTCGGGGGTACAAGCTGCCTGATCTTCTGGTTCAGCCTGTGGCTGACCGGGCACAGCCTGGAGGGAGAGCTCGAGAGCTTTCGACAGGGCAAAGCGCTGGATCAGTGGGAGTTGTCCGCAGAGACCTACCGGAGCTGGTGGGAGGAGCAGCGGCGCGCCGTGACCCGCGGGGCGCTGGCGGTGGGGGCGATGGTGCTCCTGATGGGGGGCCTGATCGGGCTGATGATCTGGACCGACGAGAAGAAGCCGGAGCTGGGTGCAGCGGTCCTGGCGGCATCGCTGGGGGTGGCCGCCGCTGTGGCCTTAGCCGTACGCTGGGTGATGAGCGGGCCCGGGCCCAGGCAAAATGAAAGCTACATCCTATGGATCGGACCGGACCTCGCCCTGCTGAACGGACAGGTGCGACGCTGGCAGGGCCCCGGCCTGAGACTGAAGGGAGTCGAGGCCGTGGACCAACCGCCGCGCCTGCGGGTCCACTACGAGGCGGCGCTCAAGAATGGCTGGGTGGACCAGCGTGTGGAGTTTCCCGCCCCCTCCCTGGCCTCGGCGGCGACGGTGGCCGGCCAGATCGAGGCCGGACGTCGCGCCTGAGCCGACACCACGTTCAGAAATAAACGATTTGTGCAAAATGGCCTACGGTACAGAAGGTGCCTTCCCCGGCCCGACCGCATCGTTCTCATCGCAATTTGGGCTGGACACCCACGCGCTATCGGACTTCCCCGCACGCAGAACAGCCGCCACGTGCGCCGCCGCCGACTGCGCCCCGGCTTCGCTGGGGTGGGCCTCATCTGAAAAGCCAAAGCAAGAACGCTGGGAAAGCCCGACGGCGGCCACGGTGGCCCCCAGCGCCTGCCACTGGCTCAGGCCCCCGTGACGCACGCCGCCATTCTCCCAGCGACCCCCCCAGGCCACAAACACCACCGCAAGACCACGCTTCTGCCCATCCTCGGTCAAGGCCCGCAGATCCGCAAAAGCGGCGTTTGCGGCAGTCGCATCCAAGCCGGGCGCATAGCGCGGGTTGCGGGCGCGCGCCACGATGCGGCGCAGGCCCAGATAGAGAAAGACATCCATCTGTGGTCCCGCCTCGATCCCCGCATACCAACGCTTCCGAAGGTCTGCGCGTGCCGACTGGATCCCCTCATTGTGGGGAGAGCCCACCAGCAGTGCATCCACCTTCAGCCATGCCATGGCATCGTGATAGCGAACCAGCATGTCAAAGGCAGAAAAGCTGGGCACTCCAGCATTGATTACCTCAGCACGACGACCATCCACCTCGCCCAGCGCTGCCTCCAGGCGCTCGGTGAAGGTATGCCCCTGCGACGTACTGATCCCATACACCCAGGAGTCTCCCACTGCGAGCACCCGATAGCGATCCGGGGCCGCCGGCAGCGTCGCCGTGCTGCCGCGAAAGCCCTGCGCATTGATTTGGGTGCGCCAAACATGTGGACCATCCTGATCCGAGCGCGAGCTGTTCGGCTTGGGAAGCAGGCGCACATCGCGCGGGCTGGTCCCCGATCGCGCCTCCAAGACCGCATCTGATTTTTCCCACGAAAAGAGCAGAGCATCCCTTGGAACAAACAAACGAAGCAGCAGCTCGGCCCCACCCAGAAACGCTGCCGAAACCAGAACTCCAAAAACCAACCGCCGCAAGCGCCCTCGGGTTGATACCTCTCCCTCAAACCACATACAGAATTTCGCGCCGCAGCAGGTCCTCGACCACCGCCATCGGCTCGGACACGCCGTTCATCATCCTGCAGAACTTGTGTACCAAGAACGGAGCACTCTGCCCCTGCAGCAAGGCCGCCGCCTGGGCCAGGGCCCCGGCCATCGGCACGGCCTCCTGGCTGCGAAGCTGGTACATCAACCGCTCCGTCCGCGTGTGGCCATGCAGCATTCGGCTGTCCACCCGGAAGGCCACCTCCGGATTGACGGCCACCACCGCATCCTCAAGCTGATCTCGCGCGAGTGCCGCTCGTGGCGCATTCTCCACATGGGTCGCATAAAACTCAAGCCGATGGCGCCACTGAAGGCGCTCCACAAGCTGGTACTGCAACAGCGGGGGAAGGGTGGAAAAGGCGCTATTCGGCGGCAGTGCCCAATCGGCCGGCTCACACCAGCGCAAAAAGCGCATCCCCGCCTTGTCCAACAGCTCGAAGAGCTCCTCCACCGACCAGGCCACCTCGTTCACATTCAGGTAGCGGTCCACGAACTCGGCATCGCGCAGACTGTCCAGATCGGCCCAGGGCCCCGTCCGAACCGCCGACATCGGAAGCTGCCGCACCATCTGGCGGGCCGCCGCGAGGCGCTCCTCCAGGGAAAGTGTATCCGGCACTACACGATTGATCGCATCCACCAGCCGATACAGCGGCTCTCGCCCGAAGAGCCCATAGACCATCACCGACATCACCCCGTGCGGCGCAAGCACCTTTTTCAGGGCCCGCAGCCCCTGGAGGGGATTGGAGAGGTGGTGAAGCACCCCAGAGGAGTGGATGCCATCGTAGCCCCCCTCCGGTGGCACCAGCCCCGCCATCGTCATCAGGTTCACCTCGGCCGTGCGGACATTCTTCAGGCCGCGCGCCGCAACCTCGCGGTCCAGGTCCGCCAGCGCCACCCGGTTCAGGTCCACCCCATCAAAAAGCACATCCGGCTGCAGCGTGGCCGAGCCCAACAGCCCGATCCCGCGCCCGCAGCCCGCATCCAGCACCCGCAAAACCCGGCCCGGCGGCGGGCGTAGCTCGCCAAGGCTGAGCGCCAAACGCACATGAGTGCCAACCCTGTGCATCGGCGCACCTGCGGGCGGGTACGGAAAAAGCTCGTACATCGCCCGTACTGCTGAGGTCACTTCGTCCATCCGCACATTCTATCACTCTGCCAGAAGCCCCGGGAGTAGAATCCCCTTCCCGCCCGCGCCTCCGATAAGGTACATTTGTGGCATGACCCCTGGCTCCCCCGAAGAAGTTGCCGCCTTCCATCGCCTGCAGGCGCGTCTCCCCGGACTGTTCGCCCGCGTGACCCATGACCGCCGCCAGCCGCAGACCCTGGTGGTGGTGCCCAGCCTGTCGCTGGACCCGGAGGAGCTGGCGAAAGTCACCGGCGTGCACCACTATGAAGAGCGGATGCTCTACATGCTGATGCTGCTCCGGCGGCCACGCACGCGTCTGGTTTTTGTAACCAGCCAACAGATCGACCCGATTATCATCGACTACTTCCTGCACCTGTTGACTGGAATCCCCTCCTCACACGCGCGGGAGCGGCTCACCCTGCTGTACTGCTCGGACGCGTCCAAGCTGCCGCTGAGCGCCAAAGTCCTGGCCCGCCCCCGGCTGTTAGAGCGGATCAAAGCGGCGATTCCCGACCCGGAGAACGCGCACCTCGTCGTCTTCAACTCCTCCCACTGGGAGCGTAGCCTTGCAGTGCAGTTGGGTATCCCGCTGTACGCCAACGATCCGGACCTGTACTACCTGGGAACCAAGTCCGGTTGTCGCCGCACTTTTGCCGAAGCGGGCGTGCTGCATCCCGACGGCTACGAGGATCTGCGGGACGGCGAAGACATCGCCGAAGCCCTCACCCGGTTGAAGGAGCGCCATCCCGCGTCCCGTCGCGCCGTGGTCAAGTTGAACGATGGTTTTTCGGGAGAGGGGAACGCGCTGTTCTACTACGATGGCTATCCCGACGGCAGCCACAACGAGCGCAAAGCCTGGGTGGCCGAAAATCTGGTCAACCTGAAGTTCGAGGCCCCCGGCGAGCACTGGGAACGCTATCACAAAAAATTCAAAGAAATGCAAGGTGTGGTCGAGCTTTTTGTTGAAGGACAACACAAGCGATCCCCCTCGTCCCAGAACCGGGTGAATGCCCTGGGACAGGCCATGTCCATCTCCACCCACGACCAGGTGCTCGGCGGCCCCAGCGGCCAGGTCTTTCTGGGCTGCACCTTCCCCGCGGACGAGGAGTACCGGAAGGCCATCCAGGACGCGGGCCTGCGCATCGCCCAGGCCCTGGGCAACAAGGGCGTTATTGGCCGGTTTGCCACCGACTTTGTTTCGGTCAAAGAGGGGGAGCACTGGCGACACTACGCCATCGAAGTGAACCTGCGCAAGGGGGGCACCACCCACCCCTTCCTCACGCTGCGCTTCCTCACGGATGGCTCCTTCGACGAACAGACCGGCCTATTTTACTCCCAGAGTGGCCGACCCAAATACTACTACGCTTCCGACTCTGTGCAGTCCGATCACTACAAGGGCACCGGGCCCGCCGACCTGGTGGATCTCGCCGTGATGAACGAGCTGCACTACCACTCCGCCACCGATCGGGGCGTGGTTTTCCATCTGATCGGGGCGCTCTCGGAATTCGGAAAGCTGGGGATGGTCTGTATTGGAGATAACCGGCAACAAGCCGAATTCTTGTACCGCCGTACCCGGCAGGTCCTGGATCTGGTGACACGCCGCACTTGAGGATCGCCGCCAAAACTTGCTATGCTGTGCGGGATGACCACGCTCCTCCTGACCCTGCTCGCCTGTCGCTCGGACACCGGTACCAACGCCATTCCCCGGCGGTTGGAGAGCTTCCCCTATGTGGACGCGGGGGCAGTAGCGCCACTGGACCGGCGTAGCTTCATCGTCCCGCTATTCTCTACCGGGCGTACCAAGCTGCGTATCTTTGATATGCAGATTGTAGATGATGCGACGGGCGCCCCCTCCGAAGTCTTCCAGCTTGACGACGCCTGGCGCACCGAGGACAGCGACGGCGACGGCGTAGGAGACGCACGCGACCTGGAGGCCTACGACGAGGAAAGTGACGACGACACCCTCGCCCTCCCCGTGATTTTTGCCCCCCCGACCGAGGGCTTCTACAGCGCGGTCATGACACTGTGGTCCGACGACAACGAGACCACTGAACGCGCTCCGCTGCCGACGGACCCGGAGCGGGAGACCGGGATCTGGAAGGTGCAGCTTCGCGCCGTGTCCGCCTATGCCTGCGCACGCGTCATCCCCGCCTTTCTGGACTTCGGCGCCCGCCCCCCCGGCGGGCAGTTCACCGAGACGGTGGGCGTCGAGAACTGCGGTCTGGTCCGTATCGACATCGCGCAGGCCAATTTTGACGGCACCCTTGTGGGCTCGGTGGAGTCGGGCACGCTGTATCCGCTCTATGTGTTGCCGGGCGAGTCGGCACCGATAGACATCCGCTATACAGCTTCTTCTACCCCCGTTTCGGGCAACCTCAGCTTTGTGTCCAATGCCGCAGCGCTTACCGGCGTTGCCGTGGCTATCCAGGGCAACCTGTGTACAGGCTCGGACAGTCCGGGCTGGGATCAGGACAACGACGGGTGGTCTTCCTGCGGCGGCGACTGCGACGACCTGGACTACTCCATGAGCCCGGCCGCTTTTGAGCGTGCGGGCAACAGCAAGGACGACGACTGCGACGGCGAGGTGGACGAGGCCGGGAACCCCACCTCCACCGACGACGATGGCGATGGCTGCAATGAAGTAGGCCAGGGAGCCTCCTGCTTCGGCTTCAAGGACTGCGACGATGCCGACCCCACCATCAGCCCCTCCGCCACGGAGCTGGCCGACGACATCGACAACAACTGCGACGGCGACATCGACAACGACACCGAGCGCAGCGACGACGACGGCGATGGCCTCTCCGAGCGCGAAGGGGACTGTGACGACAGCACCGTGCTGGTGAACATTGGTGTAGCAGAGACTACCGATTCTATCGACAACGACTGCGACGGGCAGATCGACGAAGGCGGCCCCGACTACGACGACGACGGTGACGGATGGACCGACAACGAAGGGGACTGTGACGACGGGGATCCCTGGGCTTATTCCGGTGCCTTCGAATTCTGCGACTACTACGACAACGACTGCGACGACGTGGTGGACAACGGCGAAGACGGCTCCGAAAATGGGGCCTGCGCCTTCATTCCCGAGCGGAAGGCCGCCACCAACTGAGCATCGCCTGGCCTCCCCCCAAAAGGCCCGCCCACCGTGACAAGGCGTTGCTCGCCACTGCGGGGCAATGGGGTTAGGCGGCGTTCCTATCGGCCCAAGGCCGCTCTCCAGGAGGTTTTATGACCCGTATTCTCGCTTCTCTCATGCTTCTTGGGCTGGTTGGCTGTGCTTCCAAGCAGGAAGTGGCCGATCTGGATGCCCGCATCAAGGCCCTCGAGGAGAAGCTTGCCAAGCCCGAAGCAGCCGCCGCTGCCAAGCCCGGCACCCCCGGCGCCCCTCCGGCCACCACCCCTGAGGACGACGCGGCCTCGGCGCTGATGAAGGAAGCGCAGGTGGCCATCAACGGCGGCAACTTCGACCTCGCGAAGACCAAGCTGGCCGAGATCACCGAAAAGTACCCCGAGACCCGCGCCGCCAAGGCTGCCACCCGCATCGCCGCGGAGATCGGCATCATCGGCACGGATGCTCCCGCGATGGAAGTGGAAAAGTGGTTCCAAGGCAAAGCGGCCTGGGACTCCAAGAAGGCCACCCTGGTGGTCTTCTGGGAGCAGTGGTGCCCGCACTGCAAGGACGAAATGCCCAAGATGCAGCCGCTCTCCGAGAAGTGGAGCAGCAAGCTGCAGGTCGTGGGCATGACCAAGGTGACCAAGAAGTCCACCGACGAGCTGGTGACCCAGTTCCTTTCCGAGAACAAGATCAAGTTCGCCGTGGGTAAAGAGAAGGACGGCTCCTTGTCCAAGGCCTTCATGGTCACCGGCATCCCCGCCGCCGCCATCGTCAAAGACGGCAAGATCATCTGGCGCGGCCACCCCAACAAGCTGACCGAAGCCTTTTTGACCCAGCTTCTGGGCTGATTTTTCGGTAGCCACGCAGAACCCGCCGGGTTGCTCCGGCGGGTTCTTTTGTTTTTGGGGGGTGCCCTGAGCGCCAAACGCCCGCCGATGCACCCGCAAGCCCCCCTTGCCGCCTCAGCAAGGGCTCGTTAATCTCTCCAAAGAGACGGTCGCGGCTGCTACCCACGTCTCACCCAGCCCAGATTGCGGTGCTTGTGACCGCTCACTCGACGTGTATTTTGAGCAGCCGATGTCCAAAAATCTCCCGCGCCTGCTTCGCGCGCTGTGGCGCGAAGGTCTGAGCGCGTCCTATGAAGCCCCCGTGTGGAGGGTGTCCATCCGGGACAGCGATGGTCCGCCAGCGGAAGTCTTACTTCCCGACGATCTTCCCGTAGAAAGTGCCGCACTGCGTCAGCTCGCCAACATGGCAGCGGCACAGCACCCCACCGCCAAGCCGGTGTGTAAGGTCTGCGCATCTCCAGACTTTCATCCAGGAGATAGCGGCATTGCCATCGGCACGGTGGTGCAGACGGAAGACATGATCATTCCCGCCGCCGTGGGAACCGACATCAACTGTGGCATGCGATTGCATGTGGCAGATGTCAGCCTGGAGCGGTTCCTATCGATCAAGAGGGATTTTGTGGAAGGACTGAAGGGCGACTACTTCCTGGGCACCCGGGATGTGACCGCCACAGCGAACGCGATGCGCGCCATGTTTGCCGGAGGGATTCCCGGCTGGCTGCTTGCCCAACAGGAGAAGCCGCTGGGGTTGATGGCCCGCGCGGACCTCTCCCAGTTGGAGCGGGAGCTGGACCGCATCCACCTGGGCGGATCGCTGGCGGGTGATCCCGCCTGGGCCCCCGAAGATCTGGTCCCCAACGAGGGAGTGGTTCGCGACGGCGGCCTGGGCACCATCGGCGGTGGGAACCACTTTGTAGAGGTACAACAAGTGGAAGAGATCCTGGACCGGCCGCAAGCCTGGGCCTGGGGGGTCTCCGCGGGCTCCCTGGCCTTTATGATCCACTCGGGCTCCCGCAACGTGGGAAAACGGGTGGGCGGCTATTGGAAGGATCAGGCCGTGGCTTCGTGGCCGCGTGGTCTTCGGCATCTTCCCTCTAAAATTTTCCCGCTCTCCTGGCGCTCCGATCCGGATCTGGCCAACGCCTACTTGCAGGCTGAAGCGACCGCGGCAAACTATGCTTTTGTCAATCGGATGCTCCTGGCGGAGATGCTGCGGCAGCGGCTCAGGAGCCTGCTGGGCGAGGTGGAGGCGCCCCTGGTCTACGACCTGCCCCACAACATCAGCTTGAAGGAGGGAGATCGCTGGGTGGCCCGAAAGGGCGCCTGCCCGGCCCACCGTGGCCAACCGGTGATCATCCCCGGGTCCATGGGCTCCGCCTCCTACCTGCTGGTAGGAGAGGGGGAGGAGCGCTGGCTCTCTTCCGCCTCTCACGGGGCCGGCCGCGCGATCTCACGCTTTGAGATGGGGCGAATCCCCAAGGATAAGCTTGGGCTTGCCGGGGTGGACTGCATCACCCTGAAAGAGGAGCGCCGGGTGGAGGAGGCGCCCGCGGCCTACAAGCCCATCGCCTCGGTGATCGCGGCGCAGGTGCAGCAGGGAACGGTGCGGACCGTGGCAAAACTGAGGCCGATCCTTACCTTCAAAGCCTGAAGAGGCGTGCTGAACCTTAAAAGACGGTGTTCTCTGGCCACGGTACAAAGTCGTCCACCCGATGAAAGTCCGGACGCTCCCCTCCGACAGGATGGTGGGCCAGGTAGACGCGCGGCGAGCCGTGGATGGCAAATGTATTGTAGGCTACAATCGGATCCGGCAGGATGGCGCGTGGAAGCCGGGCGCTTCCCCTCCATCGATCCCCCAGGATCGTAGCGCGGTAGTCCACGTTCTCCACCACAGCCACGCGCCTCCGGATGCCCTCCAGGTGCAGCAACAGGTGGTGCCCATGGGGCCCCAGCTCCAGCTCCAGATACCGATGCCCCGGCCCCACCAGAAACAGCTCCGCCACCTCAAACTCCCACAGCCCCTCGCAGGAGCCGGGGGCGGCAATGGGGGGAGGATCCGCGTAGTAGCGGGCTTCTACATCCACTTCCAAGAACTCGGGGGTCCAGGTGAGCGTCCAGTGGAGCTGGTCGGCGGGAGCGAGGGGCTGTCTGTCCCAGGTCCATTCGATGGGGAACTGCATGGGCGCAGTATACAGAAATTGGGTCCGCCTGACCGCAGCAAAAAAGAAGGCCCCCTCGTCTCCCGGCAAGGCTGGATAACCAGTGGAACGACCCGACGTACGTACCCGCGATTCCTCCCAATCGGAAGCCTATGATTGGTGGGGACCCGCGTGAGCCAGAGCGAGGGGGCAAGGTCTTCGTACCCAACCTACGCAAAAGGCGTGCCGGCGCAAAACGCACCTTCTTTCGTGGTCCACGAATGCCATCTGTGCCTTTTTGCACAGTTCCTGCGTCCCTTCACACCAGGAGGCGCAGCCGTGGCCCCACACGCACGCAAAGCTCCTTGTCCCCGCGATGGAAGTCCCCATCCACCATGTAGTCGATGGGCTGATCTGCCCGCAGTCGAAACTCCGTGGTCACCGCCGCATACACATTCGGGGCATCGATGGGTTTGGATAGCCATACCCTCGGGAGATTTTTTACAAAATCAAGAGGGCTACAGCCGATACCCAGCATGTGGAGGTGCCCGGGGTGCCGGGGCGCTTCATAGAAGGGCGAAAAGCCCAGCCCGATCTGGTCCACCGTACCCGCTGCCACCGAAAGATAAGTTCGCAGGCTCCATTTTCTATCGCCCGCCTCGACCTCTACCTCGACCGGGCGCATCAGGCGTCGCCCGAAATCGCCGCCCACCGCCGTGGACAGGATCCCCCGCGCCAGCAACCAAGCCGCCTTCGCAGGAGAGGGCTCCGAACCTTCGTAGTACAGCTCCAGGTAGTTGGAGATCAGCCCGTTGCCGAACAGGAAGCCGAAGTGTGGCTTTTCACCCTCCACACAGAGCAGGTTGCGCTCCACCGAAGGCAGCGGCTCGCCGCTGTGGTAGCGCGCCACCAGCGCACCTAAGAGCTCCGCCGGTTTTCCGCGGATTCCCAGGCTGTGCGCCACCGTGTTCATGGTGCCGCCCCGCAGCAGGGCCACCTGCGGCAGCGGGTCGGTGCCCCAGGCCGCCGCAAAGGCCGACAGCACCACATGCGCCGTCCCATCCCCCCCGTTGATCGCCAGAATATCCACACCCCGGTCACGAAAGCGTCGCGCTGTCTCCACCAGCTCTTCTCGGCTGTGGGGCTGCGCGACCTCTCCGCGATCCCCCAGCATATAGGCAAGCTGTCCGGCGATGGCGGGGTTCCGCCGGTTCTGCCTTGAGCGGGGGTTGGTAACGACAGCAATCCCGGGCACGCGCGCTCCTGTCCGGGGAAGGTTATCCCATCCTCCTATGATCTGGTCCTGCGCCCTACCGGTTGCCCCCGCTCCCCGCCCCTGGCTGGTGGCACAACTGCGTCCGATCTGGGCGGCGATGCTGGCGAATCGGCCGATGGCGGGGCCCATCCTGTCGGCGGCCCTGCGCGAGAATCGCTCGCTGGGCTCCAAAGATCGGCCGTTGGTAGGCGACTTTTTGTTGGCGTTGGTCCGGCATGAACAGGCGCTGGCGCGCATCCACCCCGACCCGATCGAGGCCATGCTTCGCCTGTGTACGGAGGGCGTTCCGGATCTGCCCGAAGCGGAGCACCCCTATGCGGTGGCCTTGTCGCTGCCCCCGGATCTGGCCGAGGAGTGGTGGGTGCGCCTGGGGGAGGAGGAGGCGATCCGCCTGGCGCGCACGCTCGCGGGTCGGGCGCCGGTTTTCCTGCGGCAGTTGCGTCCGGGAGAGCCGACGTTGCCGGTGCCCTATACCCGCCTGGGGCCCGCTACCCTGCGGCTGGATGGGCGCTGCAACCTGATTGAAACGCCCGCCTTTCGCGATGGCTGGATCGAGATTCAGGATCTGGGCAGCCAGCAGATCGCCGAGGCGGCCTTTCCCGGAAAAGGGGCGCGGGTGCTGGATCTCTGTGCGGGGGCCGGGGGGAAGTCGCTGGCGCTGGCCGCGCTGGGTGCCACGGTACAGGCCTGGGATGTGCGCCCGGCGGCGCTGCGCGAGCTTGGAAAAAGGGCGGAGCGCTGTGGCCTGAAGATCCAGGTTGCACCTCCCTCTGGGCGCTATGATCTGGTGTTGGTGGATGCTCCCTGCTCGGGTACGGGCGTGCTACGGCGCCACCCCGAAAACCGCTGGAAGCTGTCTTTCCCCACACAAATTCAGGAGGAGCTGCTGCGGCGCGCCTTGGGCATGGGGGATCGGGTGGTCTACGCCACCTGCGCGCTGAGCCAGCGCGAGAACGAGCTGTTGGTTCGTCGGGTTGCCGATCCACTCTGGGAGCGCACGATCTGGCCAGAAGTGTCTGGAAGTGATGGATTTTTTATGGCGGAGCTGCGCCCGTGATCTCTGCTGTGGTGGTGACATGGCGGGGCGACGGCCTGGTGGCGGCCTGCGTGGACTCGCTGTTGAAGCAACGGCTGGCCCCCCAGGAGATTCTGGTGGTTCACAGCAACGAGCCGCGCGATCTGGGCCTGCCCGTTCCGGTCCTTCAGCTTGGGAGCAACCTGGGCTTTGCGCGTGCGGCAAATGCCGGGGTGCTTGCGGTGAAGGGCCACCCGCTGCTTTTGAACGATGACACGGTGCTGGATCCCGACTGTCTGGCAGCACTGGAGTCTGCCCGCCAGGAAAATCCCGAAGCGGTGCTGCAGCCACGGCTGCTTTTGCCGGATGGTCGGGTGGATAACCAGGGGCATGGCTTTTTCCCGGACGGCTTTGTCTGGGCCCGCGGACGGGGGGGACCGGACCAGGCGATTCCCGGTCAGCCTTCGGGATTTTCCGGGGCAGCGGTGCTTTTTCCCCGGCAGCTCTGGCTGGATCTGGGGGGCTTCGACCCGCGCTTTGACTCTTTTGGGGAAGATGTGGACCTGTCGCTGCGTCTGCTGCGGCGTGGGGTGCCGGTGCGGGCCGTGCCCGAGGCGCGGGTGCTGCACCACCTGGGTGCCTCCTATGGGCGCAGCTCGCCCGACAAGATCTTCCGGATCGAGCGCAACCGGGTGCGGGCCGCCGTGCGCAGCCTGCCCGCGTCGGCACTGGCGCTGCTTCCGGCGCTCACGCTGGGGCGCTATGCCCTTCTGGGCGGCCTTGCCGCACTGGGACGGGGTCCGGGCGCCACCGTGGACCGGGAGGGCCAGAAGGCGGCCCTGCGCGGGGTGTGGGCGGGGTTGACGGACAGCGGCGACTGGTGGGAGGAGCGCCGCCGCGATCGCGCGACCTGGCGGCGCGGCGAGCGCCAGATGTGGGCCGCCCTGTGGGAGGGGCGGGTGCGGGCGGAAGATCTCTGGCGAGGCGACGCCTGAGCGTGGCTTTCGGCCCGGGCGCTTCCCCGGGGATGTCAGAGCGCCTCCTCCTCCTCCAAAAAGTCCTTCCACGCGGCCACCAAGGCCCCCAAGCCCTCGCGCCCCGCCCCCTCCCGCAGCACCTGCCCCACGGCGAGCCCCGTCACCACCCCCTGCCGCCATCCCCGCCCCCAAAGCCGCAATTGTCCCGAGAGGGCATGACGCCGCGCCGCCGGGCTCCGCCGCGAAAGGGTGGCTCCGCCCTGGTGCCAGCAGCGCGCCCCCGCAACCAGCACGGGGGGAATCCCTTGACGTGTCAAGCGTAAGGATAGTTCCACATCCTCTGAACCATGTCTAAATTTTTCGCTGAACCGTACATTTGCTGGCATGTGTAAACAAGCGCCCGAGAGTGCGTCCACCGGCCCGCCCGGCGCAACGCGCTGCTGCACCACCCGCCCCCAAGGCCGTACCCGCAGGCCCGCGCTCTCCACCCCCTGCGGCCCGACCAGGAGCGGCCCGCACAGCCCGCCCTGGTGGCTCAGTCGCTCCAGGCAGTCCTCCAGTGGTACGGCATCGTCGTTGAGCAGGAGGGCATAGGGTGTTTTGGTGGCTTCCAAGCCCATATTGGCAGCCCTGGCAAAGCCCTGGCCACCACCGAGGCGGCGTCGCGGCACATCCAGGTCCAGGCCCACATCCGAGTCGTCCACCACCAGTACCGGCCAGCCCTCCACCGCCTTCAGTGCACGAAGAAGGCCGGAAAGATTGCGCCGATAGGGAATGACCACCGTGAGCGGGTCCCTCAAAAATCGTCCTTCGGTGCGCCTCCGGGCGGTGGCGCCCGGCGGCTGAGGGTGACGACAATTCCCGATTGGGGCCCGCTATCCACCTGCACCGGGTAGCGATCGGCGGAGCCTTGGGGCTCCAAGGGGCCGGGCCGGCCATTGCCATCTTCGTCTACGGCTGCTTCGAGGTAGACATTTTTGGCGGACTCAGGGACTTCGATGGTGAAGGGGCCCGGCCGCTCCAGCCGGGCCTCTCCCACGATTTTCGGCTGGTTGCCCGCGTGTTCGGCATGAGGGCCATCAAAGGCACTCACCCGCACCATTCCGCCTTTGTAGCTGGGGAAGTCGATGGTGCCGCTGACGGCAACGCGCGGCCCGGAGAAGGAGGAGCCCGGCGTGGGCGGGGTGGGGATGCCCGGACCGGGGGCTGCCTGAGCGCCCTCTGGAGGCGGCTGATCGGGAATTCCCGGCTTGGGTTCTTCGGGAACGCCGGGTTTGGGAGCCTCGGGCCTGCCGGCGCCGGACTGCACGCCGCCGGCACCCGGGGCGCCCGACGGGGACCCACCGGGAGCGCCGCCAGGCTTTTGTGCCTTGGCCGCCTCGTTGGCTTCGCGCGCCTTGGTCAGGATCGGGTCTTCGCCACAGCCGAAGCTGACCAGCAGCAGAAAGAGCGCAAATTTACCGTGCCTGCTGCTTCGCAGGCGTGAGAATGTGGAGGGCACTACATCGGTGCGGACCATTTCCCGGTAGTATACCGTCAAGGGCCCGCGTCCAGGCTATCCTGTAATTATGAGGTGATGGTGGTTGCAGCACTGACGGGAGCATTCCGAGTCGCCATGACGCCGCAGATCTTGCTGATGGTCAGCAAGGTCTATATTCCCGTGCTTTTTCCTCTGACCTTCCTGATCACCCTGGGCTCCCGCTTTCTGGATCATGCCCTGGACAACAGCCTGGGCGGGCTCCTGGGGCTGTCGCTCCGCACCGGATTCCTCCCGTCGCCCCTGAATTACTACGTTGCCGGTGTTTCGCTGGTGATGGGGCTGATCGTGGTGGGCATCACCTATGCAGAGCTGGTTTTTGAGGGGGCAGGAAGCCCCTCCCCCACGGCGGGGCGCACGCAAAAGCTGGTTCGCTCCGGGATCTATGCGTGGTGCCGCAACCCCTCGGTGCACGGGAAGTTGCTGGGTTTTCTGGCGGTGGGCTTTGCCCTGAACTCCTTTTCCTTCTGTTTCATCCTGGCTCCTTTGCTGCTGACCGGATCGCTGCTTGAAAAAGTCTGGCGCCAGGAGCCGGTGCTGGTCGAGATTTTCGGACAGGAGTATGAGGACTATCGGAACGAAGTCCCCCTGTTCATTCCTTGGAAGATTTTTGTGCCAAAACGGCGCAACAACTAAAGCCGCACAACGGCCTTTGGAGGTTCTGTGGATATCACCCTGATCAATCCCCCCGAGCAGATGCGCGTGTGGGCGGGAATTCCCAAGGCCATGGCCTATGGGGTCTACTGTTTCCCTCCTCTGGGGCTCATGTACGTCCAGGCTGCGGTGGAAAAGCGCTCCTCCTACAAGGTCGAGATCTTTGACCCCGTCGTCGACAACCTGGACTACCCGGACTTCGAGGCTCAGCTCAAGCGCTACCCGCTGGACGTGGTGGGCATCGAGACCTACACGCACTCGCTGGCCGACGTGCAGATGACCATGAATGCGGTGCGGAAGCAGAATCCGAACGCCAAGATCATCCTGGGTGGACCGCACTGCGCGATGTTCCCTGACTACGCCATGCAGCTCAAGGATGCGGATGCCATCGTCACCGGCGACGGCGAAGACGCCTTCCTGGAGATGGTACAGGCCGCGGACAAGGGCAAGGACTTTTCGGGCATCGACGGCGTATGGTTCAAGGACAAGTCTGGACAGGTGGTGAAAAACCGCGAGCGCAAGAGCACAAAAAGTCTTGAAGCCTATCCCTGGCCCGACCGCGCGCGCCTGCCCCGCTACCAGGACTACTACCTGCCCGGCTGTAAGCAGCCCCTGAACACCACCGCGATCACCTCGCGCGGCTGTCCGCACTCCTGCCCCTTCTGCCTCACCTACAAGAAGCAGTACCGCATGCGGGCGATCGACAACATCCTGGACGAGATGGAGCACTGTGTCTCCCTGGGGATCACCGAGGTCCACTTTATCGACGACCTCTTCACGCCCAACTCCCAGTGGGTGCTGAAGTTCTGCGACGGGATCGAGCGGCGCGGCCTGAAATTCAACTGGGGCTACAAGACCACCATCGCCGGGACCACCCGCGAGCAGATCCGTCGCTGCCGTGAGACCGGCTGCTCCAAGATCCACTTCGGCGTGGAGTCTGCCAACAACGAAGGCCTGGACAAGTGGGGCAAACACTGCGACACCGACGACGTTCACCGCGTCTTCAAGTGGTGCCGCGAAGAGGGTGTTCGTAGTGTAGCTTACATCATGCTGGGTGGCCCGCACGAGCGCACCATGGAGCAGGCGCAGAAGAACATCGACGAGATGATCAAGTTGGATGCCGACTATGCGGTGTTCGCGGTCTTCTCGCCCTATCCCGGCACCGAGTCCTTTGAGGAAGGCGCAAAGAAGGGCTTGTACGCGGCCGATTGCTGGGACCGCCTGATGAAGGACCCCTTGTGCGGCGTGGAAGTGCCCGCCTGTTGGGAGGAGCACCTGAGCAAGGACCAGATCCTGGAGTTGCTGAAGCTTGCTCACCGGAAGTTCTACTTCCGCCCCCGCTTTGTGGCGCGTACGGCTGCAAATCTGGCCTCGGTCTCCGAGTTCAAGCGGCTTGCGGGTGGAGCGCTGTCCATCCTGAAGTTGGAGATGCTGAACGCGAAGAGCCGCACTGCACCGGTGTAGGGCGGGCGGGTAGCGAACCGGACACCTCCTTTGACCGTGGGTTTTGACCATTTTGGTGTCAAAACCCCTCTGAGAGGGGTCCGCACCAGCGCAGGGGATGGCCTGCGGGGCCACCCGGCGGGCGTTGCGGAACCTGTCGAAATTTCGACACCCCGGGTGACGAAGCCGTCAGCAGAAAGAACGCCGGTTTTGTCGAAGCACCTGCTTTTCCTTTCGACACCCACCACGGTCCAAGCTTCATTTTTCGTTGGCACCACTTTTGCATGCGTATAGCGGCAGAGGTGCAGATGTGGCAGAAGCATGATGACTGCGGCGGAGTGATGGGGCTCTCCTCCTGCCTGGTGACCTTTCTCTTCCGATGTGCTCTTTTTGGAACCCGTACAAAATTCGCAGCAACATCCCTTTCAAGCCGGCTGGGGGACAGATACGCATGCACCACATGGGGATTACCGATGTGGTGGTTGATAGCCTGTACCGGGGGCTTGGACAGCGGAGTATCGGAGTCGGTACCAACCGCGCAGGTACGGGAGGGTGGTTCCGAGAGGCATCTCCGGCAGGCGGCGGGCTTTGGACCGATGACCATGCCGGGCACGGCTGGGATGCCCGGCCCGATCCTCCAGTCGCCGGGCCCGACCACCCTTCCCAAAGATGGAGACGGCGACGGTGTGTCCTGGGGCCAGGACTGCGACGATGCTGATGCGGCGGTGGGGGCACCCACCTTGGTTTTGTGGAGGGACGAAGATCAGGATTCCTTCGGCGGAACTGTGGCGGTGGCCGTTTGTGCGGCGGGGGACGGCTACAGTGCGGTGAGCGGGGACTGCGACGACAGCCTCCTGACGGTGCACCCGGGAGCGTCGGAAGTCTGTGATGGGATGGACAATGACTGTGACCGGGCCATCGATAACAACCCACTGGACCCCACCACCGTGTGGCCCGATACCGACGGGGATGGCGCCGGGGCCGGTAGCTCCTCCATCGGCTGTCCCTACAACGGCTGGTCGGCGAGCAACGACGACTGTGACGATGGGGATGCCTCGATACACCCCGGGGCAGACGAGTACTGCGACGGGGTGGACCACGACTGCGATGGGAGTGTGAACGAAAGCAGCTCTGTGGACGCGCTGTTCTGGTATCTGGATGGAGATCAGGACGGCTACGGTGATCCCTCCACCTCGGTGCAGCGCTGCACAGCCTCCTCTTCGCTGGTGAATGTCGGTGGGGACTGCGACGACATAGAGGCGTCGATCAACCCCTCGGCTTTCGAATATTGTAACAATCTGGACGACGACTGCGACGGGAGTACAGACGAGTCTGACGCCGTAGATGCGCAAGACTACTATACCGATGGCGACGGGGACGGCTATGGGAACCCGGCGTCGGTACTCTATTCGTGCTCGACTCTCTCGGGCTATGTAGAGGATGGGGATGACTGCGATGATACAGATGCGACGATTTATCCCGATGCACTTGAGATTTGTGACAAAATTGATAGCAACTGCGACACGGTGGCCGATACCGAGCTGATGACCTTCTATTATACGGACAGCGATGGGGACGGCTATGGGAACTTTCAGAACTCCATCGCCGATTGTAGCCAACCTCAAGGCACGTCTGACTATTATGGTGATTGCGACGATCAGGACATCGCAGTAGCCCCGGGTGCTACGGAGAGCTGCAACGGGGTGGATGACGACTGCAACGGGTATGTGGACGACAATCCTCCCAGTGGCATCCTCGTCTACCTGGATACGGATCGGGATGGCTACGGGGATCCCGCACGTCCGCTGTTGGCCTGCGCCTTGGCTGCCGGCTACTCCGCTTCGGGAGATGATTGCGACGATCAGAGTGACGTATCGAACCCGGGTGCCAAGGAGGTGTGCGACAAGGAGGACAATGACTGCGACGGGCTGATCGACTACAACGCGACGGACGCCCTGTCCTTCTACCACGACGGTGACGGGGATGGCTATGGGAGCCAGAACGCAGTGGCGGTGCGGGACTGTGAAGCGCCGATCGGATTTAAGCCCAACAACACGGACTGTGATGATGGAAAGGCCGCAGTCTATCCGGGTGCTACTGAGAGCTGTAATGGGATCGACGACGATTGTGACGGGAGCACAGATCCCGCTACCAGCAGTGGGGCCCCGACCTGGCATCGGGATCAGGACGGCGATGGCTACGGCGACAACGTGACCAGCCAGGTCGCCTGCACAGCACCCGTTGGCTACATAGGCGCGTCAGGGGATTGCAACGACGGAAGATCCGCGATTTCCCCAGCCGCCACCGAGATTTGCGACACGGTGGACAATGACTGTGATGGGACCGCAGACGAGTCAGACGCGGCAGACGCCGTCACCTACTACACCGATGCGGATGGAGATGGCTATGGGGGCGGGACGGGTACCCGTAGTTGTGGGCTTCTGGTGGGCAAGGTGACGGTCGGAGGGGATTGCGATGACAGCAGTAATCTGATTCATCCAGGAGCCACCGAGCAGTGCGACAGCTTGGACCTGGACGAAGACTGTGACGGGGTGACGGAGGACAACGACAGCTTGGTGCAGGGCAAGTTGACCTTCTATAAGGACAATGATGGCGACGGCTATGGAGACAGCACAAACACCATCGCCTCCTGCGAAGTGCCCGCCAGCTATTTGACAAATGACGAAGACTGCAATGACAGCGACAGTGCGGTAAATCCGGGTGCTGCAGAGGTGTGCAACAGCGTGGATGATAACTGCGATGGGACAATCAATGAGAATGCGAAGGATACGCAAGAGCCGAACGATTCGCAGGCGACGAGGACGCAGGTGAGCGCAAGAGACTTAAATGATTCATCTGTGGCAAAACAGATCACCATCCATAACTCCACAGACACGGACTGGTTGTACTGGACGACAGATGATGTAGGCCAGCAGGCTCATTTTTCAATCACCTTGACGAACACAAATTTGTCTCAAATTGAAACAATTTCAGCAGTTCTCTATTATTGCAAACTCGCAAACTGTACCACATTCACCGGAACATATGCATTCACTCTCTCTGCAACCAGCAACGCCCTAGCAGATACAAACACGGTGAGGGCTACCTCTTCAGTAACCAATCAGAAGTACTGGTATCTCCAAACGGAAGGTGTCAAGCCCGTGGGACACAACAGGCGCCGATATATCTTTGCAGGGCTACCCGGCGGGTCACCACGGCAAGACATTGGCACCCCTTCCGCGCCCTCAGGCAGGCTTTTTAAAGGGGTCTGGCAGTCTCCCTGCC
>JBEIQS010000144.1:0-15209 GCA_040376425.1 Alphaproteobacteria bacterium
AGGTGCTTCTTCCTCTAAGGCTTCAATGTTTCCGGGCCCGAGGGGAAGGGGGAACTCCAGACTCAGTGCCGATCCGGGGTCCTCTCCCGAGCTATCCCGCCCATCGTCCCCGGCCGCGAGCATGGGAACGGCGGCTGCCATGCCAACGCGGGGGGGGCCCAAGCCGGCGGCAGACATGCCGTCACGCGGACGCGGGGTGGAATCCGGCGCCGCAGCGTTTCGGGGGGGGCGTCGACCCGGCTCCCGGATTGGGCCGCCGAAGGTTGGACAGTCGGGGGTGTCACGGGCGGGATTCTAACCCTTTTCTGCCCCGGGCCCAAGCCCCCACCCCGGACTGATGGATTTTTCTTGTGTTGCCAAGGCTTTTGTTCCTGCCATCCAGCCAGGGCGTTGGCCAGAAGGGGCGGGAAGACGGGCGACCCGTCGGTCCTCCGATGGACGCCGCCCGGGCGACCGCGGCGCTGGAAAAGGCCCGGTAGACGCCGGGGAGCGCCGGTGATACAGCCCCAACATGCTCGCTGCTCTGCTTCTCGCCTGTGCCCCGGTCGCCCAAAAAGAACCGGAGCCCCTGCCGATACCGCTGGTTGTGGTCACCTTCAACACGGGCAGTAGTGGCGGCTTTGACCCGGAGCACAGCGGCGACTACGGCCGCGAAGAGGCCGACGCCACCGACCAGTGGTACGGAAATGGGCTGGCCTGGGAGCCGCTGATCCAAGACACAAGCGCTTGGATGCAAGCCGTGGATCCCGATATTGTAGCCTTTCAGGAGGTTTTCTGGCCGGGGGATTGCCCGAACATCCCCGCAGAAGTCTACCCCGGCTTTGTCTGCGAGGGCTGGCAGGAGGGCGATCCGTCGGTAGTGGAGCGTGTACTCGGTCCCGACTACACCATCGCCTGTTTCCTGGAACATCCCGACAAGTGTGTGGCGGTCCACCGGCGCCTGGGCCGAATCCAGGGCTGCGCGGGTCCGCTGTGCCTGGACGGCCTCGCGGGGGCAGAGATCCCCGGCTGTGGCCACGGCGGTCGTATTGGACGGGGGGTGATCGAGCGGGACGGGGGGAGTGAATGGACGGTGGTGGGGGTCCACGGATCTTCCGGTTTTACCGAAGCGGATCAGGATTGCCGGGTCCAGCAATTCGCCCAGATTTTTCGGGACCTGGATGGTGCCCCGGCGGCCAACGGAGCCGGCAACCTGATCCTCGGGGACTTCAACACCGACCCGGGCCGCCTGGTGGATGCCGACCGTAGTGCGGCAGTGCTTGCAGCCGAAGTGGATGGGGATCCCTTCCATTTTCTCACCGAGGTCGGCCCCAACGTAGAGCCCACCTATGCGTTGGCCAACATCGACCATGTAGTCGCCGATCGGGCGACCGGAGCCTGCTACCACGGCGGGCTCGGCGGACACCCAGAGGTCTCGGACATGGGGATCTTCGACCATCGTCCTGCGGTGTGTACGCTGGAGCTGCCGCTGCCTTGAAATGTATGCACCAGTGCGCACTGGCGCGCACTGGTGCGCGCCGGCGTGCTGTCTTCCGCCAAGGACATGTCCGCCCCAAGCCCCCGCTACGGATCGCTGGCACCCCAAGGGGGCTGGTCCAGGCGCTCCAGGTGCCGGCGGAAGCCCGCCATCACCGCAAGGTGGACCAGGGCTTGCGTGAGCCTGTAGATCGGCCAGGGGAGACGAGGTGAAAAGTCGTGGATCGCGGCCAGCAGCACCCGTCCTCCCTCCACCGATCGCAGCTCCAGCCGTCCCCGCTGCGGGCCGTCCACCCGCGCAAGCCTGCCCCCCGTCACGTAGAGCAGGGCCCGGCTGGAGCTGGACCGATCCGGGGCCCGGGTGAGCTCCAGCAGGGTGATCCCCAGCGCCCGGAGCTGTGTGCGCCCGCCATCCAACGGCCGCACTCGCACGATTGGCCAGAGAAAACGCGGTAACCAGGCCAGATACTCGCGCGCGGCCCAGGTGGCGTCGCGGGTTGCCGGAAGCCGCATGCGCTGCACCGACCGCACCAGGGGCGCCGACTGCGGGCCGGGCGCGGAGCGGGGCACCACCAGATCGGGCAGGCGGCTCTCCCCTGCCACGGCCCGGCGGATCGCCTCATCCACCCCCAGGCCCGCTACACCAAGCTGCGTCTGCACCCGCCGATCCCGTGCCACCATCGAGTGCGCGAGGCTCTCGATAAGGGGGCCGGTGAGCTGGCGGGGCTGGCCGGTCACTCCGCTCACCCACAGCTCGGAAAGGGTCGGGTTTCCAATCGGCACATCCCAGAGCATGGGACTCCGACCCAGCGCCCGCGCCGTGCGCTCGATCAGGTCCCGGTAGGTCACAATGTCCGGTCCGCCCACATCGACCGCGAGGCCCGGGGCTGCATCCTGCTCCACCACCCGCACCAGCAGCTCCACCACGTCGTCCAGGGCGATGGGCTGGGTGCGCTCGCGGGTCCACCGGGGAAGCACCATGCTGGGAAGCCTGCGCACCAGGCGCTCCAGAATTTGAAAGCTCGAACCTTCCGGTCCGATCACCAGACCGGCCCGCAGAGTGGTCACCGGCACCCCGTGGGCCCCGAGCGCACCCTCCACCTCCCGCCGGCTCTCCAGGTGGCGCGACAGCGTCGTGTCCGGCGGGATCAGGCCGCCCAGGTAGACGATGCGACGTGCTCCGCCCCCGGCCGCCGCCCGCGCGACGTTATCGGCCAGGATCAAGTCCATGTCTTCGAAGGAGGCCTGCGTCAACCCGGTGGGGGGCAGCATGGAGTGGACCAGGTAGTACACCACCTCCACGCCCGCCAAAGCCCGCTCGCAGTCCCGCAGGTTGAAGAGGTCGGCGCGGCACCAGGTTACGCCCTCGGCGCTGAGGCCGTCGGGAACGGAGCGTCCCAGCGCGATCACCGTAAAGCCCCGGTCCCGCAGCAGGGCGCAGAGTCTCCGGCCGACAAAGCCGGTTGCACCTGCCACGGCGACGCGGCGAGTGGGGGGCGCGTCGCTCATGCCGCCGCCGCAATGGGGGAGGAGGCCGCGCGCCAGGCCGCACGCACGTCCAGGGGCAGGTCCAGCGGCTCCAGGTGGGCATAGAGCGAGGCGAGCATCAGGCCCATGGGGAGAAAGTCAGGGTGGATCTGGGATCCGCCATTGCGGCAGGCGACGAAGGCGGCGTGGAAGGTTTCCCGGAAGTGGGCTTGGGCAAAACGAACCGCCGTCGTGTCGCCCCCGAAGTGGGCCAGGAACACGGCGCGCGCCGGGCGCAGGCCCAGGGCGCCCAGGGCGCGGTCGAAGCGCGCGTCGTTGTCGTCGTAGAAGCCCCCGTAGAGGTCGTAGATCGCCTCCTGAAAGCTGCGGGACCAGGAGTGGCGGGCGCGGCTGGGCGACCAGGCGACCGGGTTGACCCCCGAAAAGTGACGCGGGCCCAGGTCCAGCAGTGCCTCCGAGCCCGCGATGAGCTGGTGAAAGTAGAGGCGAAGCAGGGCATTCCCGCGAGCGCGGCGCTCGTCCTCGGTGGCAGGCAGGCGGCCATCCACACTGCGGGCGATGACCACGGGAAGCTGGTGGGCCTTCAGCAGTTTCTCGCGTTGCTGACGCGCTTGTTCGGCTCCGGCGCTGTCGACCTGGGCGCGGAGAAAGGAGCCCGCCGTGTTCGCCAGGGCCTTGGGAGACACCACGTCGAAGAGGGCCGGGCTCATGTAGTCCGAGAATTCACGCCATTCTACGCCGCGAAGCATGTGTTGAGTTACGCTGAACATGGGTGCCCTCGGGCCTGTTGTGCGGTAATGAATCTATAATGAACAGGTTTTGAATAAGCACCCGGACGCACATCGTCAAAGGGCGATGTGGTGGGTCATCGTCTTGTGGGTGTGTTCGCTGCTGTTCAATCAGGGGTTCAAATACCCGACTGGCATCCGTCTGAAAGCTCTACGGCGGCGTTGCCGTGCTTCGGGCGGGTGGCTGGGCTCCGGCGGATGTGGTGGCTCCGGGGATTCGGTCCCCTGCTCCCTGGCTTCGGCCTCGCCTGCTCTCCCTGATCTAGCCGGTCTTCCGCATCGAAAGGTGAATCACCGGCTCCCCACGGGCGGGCTTCTGGTCGTCCAGGCAGATGGGGATGTCGAACTCGGCTTCGGTCGGGGGCAGCACGTCCGTCAGGTCGTCGGCGCCAAGCTCGGTCATGGCCCAGTCTCCGGCCCCCGCCGCACGCAAATCCTCGCGGGAAACATCCTCTCCCACCTCGGCCGCGCCGGGCGGGAGGATGCGGAAGAAGGCGAGCGCTCCTGGTTTCATGGGGGTCCTCTGCAGGACATCGTAGGCAGCTTCTCTTGTCATGTCAAGAGTTTTGCCCGATCACGGCGGTCGTTCCTCATTCCGGAGCGCCTCTACCACTATCGTGCCTCGGCCACGGTGGAGGCCTTTGACTTTCGATAGGGGGGAGGCCGCAACTATTCGGTGACGCGTATGGAAATCTGGGCACGCCCTTCGTTGCCCGCATGGTCCGTGGCCAGTGCAGCCACCGTATGTGGGCCGGGTCCGATGCTGTCGATCAACAACTCCCAGGGCCCCTCGGGCGGCAGCTCCGCGATGTCCTGGCCATCCACCTGCACAATGGCGGCCGCGATCTCCTGGTCCACCGCCAGCTCTACCCGAAGTGGAGGAGCGAGGACAGCGCCATCGGCGGGAAAGCGAAAAGACACCTTCGGGGAGACCTGGTCTCCGGCGCCTGGCTGCACCACTACCGTGCCATAGACCGCTTGAATCTGGTCCTCCCAGCGGCCCTCTCCCCGGACCAGGTGGGTGCCCTCCGACCCTTCCCAGCTCACACCCAGCAGGGGCCCCTCCCCCTGCGCCAACCGCTCGCCATCCACATACAGGCTCAGCGCGTCGGCCTCGCCGCTGACATAGAGAAGTTGGGGCCCGGAAACCGGCTCCTCGGGCAACAACAATGCCAACTCTGACGTAGCAACGCAGCCCAAGATCAGGAGCATGGTTTTTTTCGCCTCCAAAGGGCGACGAACAGGAGCGGAGCGGCACCACCGCAACCGTTCGGGGCGGGGGGCGGGCTGGCGGGTGTGTCGTCCAGCGCCTCCAAGTCCACGGGGCCGGGCGCCAGGGCCGCTCCAGATAGCAGCCACACCCTACCATCGCCATCGTGCACCACCGACGCGGCCGGGGCCGCAATGCCCAGATCCGGGACGCCGTCGTTGTTGAGGTCGCCCAATTCCCCGACCCAGGCGCCGAAGTCTCCCGAGGCACGGACCATGGCGTCCCCCACCTGAACCTCTCCGGCCCCGGGGGCCCCAAGGACCGGCTGCTCCCCGATCCACGCCATGGAGAGGCCCAGCTCCGAGCCGGGCGTCCCCACCCACTCCGCGTCCTCCGTACTCAGCTCTACCCTTCCGCGGGCTGCCCCCTCCAGCGACCAGACCCGGGGCGCTTGAGAGCTGCCACATCCCCAGGGAGCAGAGAGGAGCAGAGAGGGGCCCACCGCCATTCCCGAGCCCAGGTAGCAATCCACCTCAGCGATCGCCCACTCTCCCACCGCATTCGCACTGCCGTTATTTTGTAGTCCAGAATACACAATGACCTGACCTCCCCAGCGAACGGTTGGGTCAAATGCACCCACCATCAGCTCCGGGTAGCCGTCCCCGTCCATGTCCCCGGCGGTGATTCGCCAGCCCAGAAAGCTCTGGGCCTCGCCTTGAAGCCAGGTCGCAGACTCCTCCAAGGTACGCTTTCGCTGGGGTGTGTCCCAAAGCAGGTAGACGCGTCCTTCCCCCTCTCCGTGTCCGGGGGCGCCGATGGCAAGCTCGTCCCAGCCGTCGGCGTCCACATCGATGGTCTGTAGCGCAGTTCCCGCACGATCGTAGCGGGACATTCCTACCAGAACGGTCGGTATTTCCGAGGCGGAATGTATGTGTCTTTCCTTAATTGGTAAGGATACAAAGTAAATTGTCCCAGGATCGTCCTTGGTAAGGCCGGAGCGCTCCGCGCCGACTGCAAGAACGTCGACCTGCCGGTGCATCGCTGCGATGTCGCTGCCCAGGTAGTCATGCTCCTCCTCGCCGCGCAGGCTCCAGGTGGCCTCCCCAATCCGGCTTCCGGGGGCGGGAGCCGTTGGAAAGAGGTGGACCTCGCCGGTGGAGAAATAGTCGCCAAAACCTCGATAGTTTGCGATCACCAGGTTGGTGCCACCGCTCCCATCCAGGTCACCGCTCAGCAGCGGGCCCGACAGCCCCTCCCAGGGCGAGTCGCCGTGGATGTCCCCAATCACCAGATCGCCCGCGAGTGCCGGCAGGGGCAGCAGCGAGAGTGCCACCCAGCGCCGATGTCGAATCGGGAGGAGGAGAAAAAGCAGAGCTGAGCCCCCGGCGCAACCTGCGGCGACCGGCGCACAGCCCTCGTCCGGGTCGCCATCGCAGTTGTCGTCCACGCCGTTTCCACAGACCTCTGGGGCGCCGGGGTGGCGCTCCCATTGCCGGTCGTCGCAGTCTTCGGGTGCCGGAACCCCATCTCCGTCGCTATCCGTCGGGGCGGCGCTGTCTGGCGTACATGTGCCCCCTGGCGCATCCCGCTGCGTCCAGGTCCAGACCTGCCCCGGTCCGAGACCCCAGATGGCCGGCCCCGGTGCCGTGAATGCGGCCCAAGGCTCTGGCTCGCCCCGGGGATCGGGCCCGGGGGAGCTGCCGACCGCGTGCCCCAGCTCTCCCGTTTCCGCACATCCCTCCACCTGCACTTCGGTTCCATCGCTGCTGAAGATACGAAGGCGGCCCCGCCCATCGCCCCAGGTGGGCTCCCCCGCGACCAGCCCTGTTCCCCAGGGAGCAAGGCCCCAGCCAAGCTGGCCCTCCCCTTGCCAATGGGGAGCACCCAATGGGAACTCACCTTCGTCCAGGGGGATTTGGTAGATGGCTCCTGCCTGCCCAGCGGCATCGGGAACACCGGCCCACAGTGCGCCGTCTGTGGTGGTTGCCAACATCCACGGCAACTGCACTGCCGTTTCGGCGTATATCGTCGTGGAAGCGGCTTCGTGGTACACGACCGTACCGTCGCGAGCGCCGTCCAATGGAAACAGGTAGATGGCGCCGTGGTGCTCCTCTACGCCGGGCGCTCCGACCGCCAGGAGCCATCCGCCGGAGGGGTTGGGAAGCACCGCTGCCGCCCGCCCAAAGAAGGTCTCCGAGTTGTAGAGCGTCCACGCCTGATCTGCACTGGTGGAGCCCCCCGTGCGGGAGATTTCTACGCTCAGGCTCTCCACCCCTGAAAAGCGTCGGCCGTGGTAGAGGGCCAGCCAGCCGACGCCGGGCGGACCGGAGGGGTTGAGGTAGGGGGCACCAATGAACAACTCATCTGCGTTATCACCGTCGATGTCTGGACTGATGTATAGTCGACTGCCGACGCGATCAAACATGGCGGTGCCGACGATGGAGGGCAGGTCCTCCACCGACTCCGGCAGTGTGTCTACGCCTCCGTAGAGCAGGTACACCTTTCCCTCGGCACTGAGGGTGGCCGTCGCGTGGGGCGCAGCAATTGCCAGATCGGCATAGCCATCGCCGTCCAGGTCCCCGCCTCCCGCCAGCTCCGTCCCCGCCCCGTCCTCGGTTTGGTAACCAGCAATACGAAAGGCTACCTCGGAGAGCGGGAGATTGTAGCTGTCGGCCACACCCAGCAGGAGGTAGACCGCGCCGGTGGGCAGACCGTCGGTGGGGTCCGTAGGTACCCCGATTGCGAGATCACCGCGGCCATCCCCGTCAAAATCCCCCACCGGCTGGGCGCGGGTGGCCGCTGCCCCCGGAACCACCCACCCCGGCAGGCCCTCCACCGTTCCCGCCGCGGCGAGCGCGCAGAGTAGTGCGATCACCGTACCCTCACAGAGCCCGACATACAACGGTAGGGGCCCGGGGCGCGGTGGGCATAGGCCCCGTCCCCAATCAGGTCGGTGTACGTGGCGGCCCCGGAGTGGCGATGGCAAACATAGGACCAGGTGCCCGGCTCTTCAAAGGTGTGGCGGTAGTAGCCGGCGCCATTCAGTTCGGTCATGTTCGGAAGGGCAGAGCCATTGCTGTCCACAATACCGACGTCGTGGGGTTCATTCTGGAGGTTTCCCGCCGCCACGGAGTCGTTCCACCAGGTCACGGCCTGACCTACGGAAACCACGATGTGAGCCGGAGAAAACAGGTTCACTCCAAGGGGAACCCGCACGAGGGTGCTGGGATAGGCGATGGAGAGGCGGCGCAGCTCGCTGACACTTCGGGCTGCTCCTTTCTGTGCCCAGAGTCGCCATAGGATCGGGCCGGAGGGGTCTGCGTTGTCCAGGAGCCACTGCCAGTCCATGGGGCTCATGGTGAGGGTGGTCGCCCCCGCCGGTGCGGGGAGGTCCAGGCGTCCCGCCGGTCCGAAGGTACCGTCGATGCTCAGTTGTACGGCGACATCCGCACCTTCTTCCGCCTTCCAGGCAAAGGTGCCCGGCTCCACCCAGACCAGGTCCTCTTCAGGGGACATCGGGAGCAATGCGATGCCCTGACGCTGAGCGGGCGTACATCCCTGGCCATCCCGTCGCTCTCCCAACGGACTGGAGGGGCAGATGTCCCAGCTATCGGGAACCCCATCCAAGTCCGCATCGGGGCGTTGGTCTGGCTCTTCCACCACAAGAAGCTGATCGGCGGGTAGGTCACGCTGCTCCCAGACCGTGCCGGTGGGAAAGGTGACCTTCAGGTGGTCCACCCAGCCTTCCTCTCCCAAGCCTACAGTGACCGGAAGGGGGCCCTGCGAGTCAAAGGAGCTCCAGGCACCCACCCAGCGCGTCCGGGTCACCCCGCCTGCGGTGAGCTCTATCTTTGCGCCCAGCGCGTGGCTGTTTCCGCCCGCTCCCTGGACGGAAACCGTCAGATAGTGGGCGGTCCCGCCCAGGTTTCGGTAGAACTCATCGTCGCGAGGGCGTGTACCCAGTCCGTGCGAAATGTAGACTTCGGGGTAGGCATCCCCGTTCAGATCGCCCGCCGCAACCGCCCAGGTGATCGCATCCCGATGGGCGATTCCGGCGCCATAGCATAGCGTCTCAAAGCCGCCTTGTTGGTCGTTGCGTAGCACCCAGGCGGGAGTGTTGATTCCAGAAAGAATAAGGTCTAACCAGCCATCCAGGTCGAAGTCTACCAGCGCACTCCCGTGCCCATCCAGCATGGTCGCAAATTCCGTGCCTGGCGCCACGTCTGTAAATGTTCCAGGAGAAAGTTTGCCATCATTCAAAAAAATCTGGTTTCCAGACCAAAGATGATCGTGGGTGACCACCACGATGTCCGGATAGCCATCGTTGTTGATGTCGCCGCAGTTTGCCCCAACGCCAAAGCGCTGAAAAGGATCGGAGAGGCCGCGAGCGGATGCTTCGTCGATAAAGGTACCATCTCCCTGGTTCATGTAGAGATGATTTCCGAACTCCCTGCCAGTTGCCACAAAAATATCAGGCCACCCGTCGATATCTGCATCCAGAACGCAGGTTCCCTTCCCGGATGGATCGCCGGCTACGCCCGCTTCCACCGAACGATCCGCCCAGGTTCCGTCCCCCTGGTTCCACAGCAGACGATTGGTGGTGGACCCATCCTCCGGTCCGTTCGTGAAGAAGATATCCAAAAAGGTATCTTGATCACAGTCAAAAAGAAAACCTTGGTGCCCCCACCCCGGGACTCCCACCTCTCCCGATTGGGTGGTCACATCTTCAAACCACGCATTGTCCTGATTTCGGTAGGCCACACTTCGGCCGTTTACGGTTACAAAAAGGTCGCCGTCACGATCGCCGTCCATATCTCCAAAGAGCGGCGCACGGTCTTCACACATATCTTGAAGTCCAAACTCAGCACCGACTTCACGGAACTGGAGATCTCCCTGGTTCAGGTAGAGACGATCTTCCCCTGGAAACACCAGCCCTTCTTCCACACGGGCGGGAGCCACGGCGAGGTAGATATCGATGTCACCATCCCCATCGAAGTCGTTCAGGTTTACACCTCGACTATTGGCGTAGCCGCGCAGGCCAGAGGGAAGGGTCCAGTTTTCGAACAACAGGCCGGCATCCGTACAATCGGCGGCAGCGAGGGAGATCAGGACCAACATCATCAAAGCCGGCGCGGTGGGGTGGAAAACCCGCTCGAAGCTCCTTGGTTTCCTCCCACGACGCGCCACCAACGGGCCGTCGGTGTGACATGCACTTCGGTGGCCACACCTCGGTACAGCGTCTGGCTATTCAGCGGGGTGAAGTCAGGATCGTCGCTGAACTGGAGCAGGTAGTGCTCGCAGGAGCCCTCCCAGCGAAAAACAGAAGGCTTGGATAGCTGAGCGCGATCTTCAGGCAGTTGAATATGTACGCTGCATCCTGCCGCCTGCTCTTCCGAGCATCCCCGCCGGTCCACCAGACTTCCTAGGGTCGTTCCGTCGCAGCGATCCTGCATATCCGGGGTTCCGTCACAGTCCGCATCATCTCCACGCCCGGTACACCAATCGGGAACAGTCTCACAGGCCCATAGGAGAAGGAGAACCATTCCCATAGGTAGCCGGCAAGGAACGATGCGTCAACCTCGGGTGCTCGGTTCGTAGGCGCGTCCCCTCACCCGTGGCCATCGTGCGGGCGCCGGCGTCCCAGTGGCCCCTCAGTTGGAAAAAGAGAAGGGATAGCTGACGATCACCACCCCACCACCGCTGGGCGGGGGAAAGATCATCTTCTGGGCCACCTCGACCATGCAGGCTTCCGTGGTGGGGTTGTTCAGTGTGGTGTTCTTGACCTGAGCGCTGGTCACCTGCCCATCCGTTCCAATCACAAATTTGAGTGTCACCCGTCCCTGAGTATTGGCGCCGGACGCCTGACCCAGGCGATAGCAGCGACTTATCTTTTTCATGTTGTCGCGGATCACCGCATCGATGTCGGACTTGGAAAGCGACCCCAAAATGATGGAGGAATTCGAGGCTGAGCTGGGGCTGGTGGGCTCCGTCAGGATCTCCTCCACCTCGGTAGTGCAGAGCTTCAGCTTCTTTCAGGCCAATGTGAAGTCACCGCACCAGCTCTCCCCGTTCTGTTTGAAGTTCTGCAGGTTTGTTTCTTTGGTGGTCTTTCCGGCCTCCTCCCCATCCGGCCAGCGCAGCGTGGTCCCGGCGGCCACCTTGGCCATCGGGAAGATTCCCAGGCCCCCCAGGACCCCGCCGATCCGGCCGTCCGCCTCGCTGAAGGGGACATGTGCGGGCATCAAGAAAGAGACACCTCCGCAGCCGCTCTTCCAGTATACCCGGTCATTTTCCTGGTGGATGTTCAGGTTGTCCACGGGGGAAAGGGGTTGTCCCAGGAACATCACGGGCCCGCGTGGGGGCCCCACCTGTCTATCTCCGTCCGGAAAGGTGCTGGGCAGCAGCGCTTCGGTGGTCCAGCTTCCCAGCGCCTCTTCCGGAAGGGGTAGCTTCAGCCGCCCCACCGCGCCCAGGTCCACCAACCCATCCCGCACGGCAACCCCGGCCCCCACCTGCCACTCCTCTCCCGCCGCTCCGGTCCCGCTCAGGGCCCGTGTGGTCAGCCGCTGCAGGGCCGACTCGTCGATCGCCACCCGCAGCCGCAGCTCCGGGTACATGCTCAGCGTCTGCTGACAGGCATTGCCCTCCGGCTCCACCACGAGGCGATCGCCCTGATCCTGCACCACCCGCGCCGCCCAGCTTGTGGTGGTGGTAAGCACGGGTTGCCCGGCGGGCGTGGTGATGGGGATGGACGCGGGCACGATCACCCGTGCGCCCACAGGAATGTCGGCAGCAACCGCAAGGGAGAGGACGATACTTAGCAAGATACCCTCTGGATGCAATTGTGTATCCCGTGGGGCGCCCGCGGGTGGTCTTTTCCTGCGCGCCGGGGTGCGCGCATGCGCGCGCTGCCGATTCCGTTGTCCAAATGCAGCTTCGTCGGTGGAAAATGGGGATGCCAGAGCCGGCACAGGACTTGCATTCCCTCCTGGCAGGCAGCCTTCGGCTCTTCCGCCGGCGGCAGGCCCCCCGCAGCTCCATGCTCGCACTGCGGTTCTCAATCCACTCTTTTGGAGACAACCATGAAAAGCCAAATCCTTCGTATCTCTCGTCTCACCGTGCGTACGGGCTCCAAGGCTGGAAAGCCCGCCCCGTATTCCGTCGGCTGCTGAAAACGCCCTTGCTTGTCGGCCCGTGGGCTCAACCGGCCGCGTCCCAAGTGCCCACCACCGCGCGCACGGCCGACGCCACACAGTCGCGCAGGAAGCGATGGCGCGCATCCGGAGTGAAGCGCGGATGCCAGAGTAGAAGCATCGGCAATTGTGGAAGAGCAAAGGGCGGCTCGGAGATGTGGAGGGGATAGCCTACCGCACGAACCACATCCTCTGGCACGGTGGCCAGCAGCGGGGTCCGAGAGACCAGACAGGCCACCGCCGGAAAGGAACCAAGCGACACCGCAACCCGACGGCGGCGCCCGATAGCCGCAAGAAGATCATCGACAAAGCCCAGGCCACCCCCCTCAAAGCTGACGATGGCGTGGTGCGCCTGGCAATAGGCATCCAGGTCGTGGGGGCAGGGACTGTCCACCGCACGCGCCACCACAAAACGGCGCATGTACAGCGGCTTTGCCACCAGCTCGGAAAAGTCCACCGAGCCTGCCCGACCGGGAAGCCCTGCCAGATCCGGCGCAATTGCCAGGTCAATCAGGCCGCGCCGGCCCTCCTCCAAGCTGTGGGCGGAAAGAGCCCGCACCCGCAGATCGATGTTGGGCGCCACCGCCCAGAGCGCGCGGGCGATGCTGTCCGCCAGCGCCACCTGCCCCTCCTCGGAAAGGCCGATCACCAGCTCGCCCCGGGCGGAGAGCGGATCAAATTCTGGGGGAGGCTCCAGAACCCGCCGCGCCGCCGCCAGTGCTTCCTCCACCGGGGCCCGCAGCGCCTTGCCCCGCTCGGTGGCCTCCACCCCGCGCCCCACCCGCACCAGAAGCGGGTCCCCCAACAGCAGCCGGAGCCGCTGGAGACTGCGGCTCATGGCCGGCTGAGTCAGCCCCAGCTCCCGCGCGGCGTCGGTCACACTCTCGCGCGCCAACAGCCGGTCCAGGGCCAGCAGCAGGTTCAGATCCACAGCCCGAAGATTCATAGATGCCATGCATGAGTTCTATCACAATCATTCATTGGTCCGCAGCATCTCTCCCAGCTATCTGATTAGAAAGAGGATAATATGCTACATGTCGTGTTTGGCGCGGGTCAGGTGGGTGGGGGAGTCGCGCAGGGTCTGGTAGAGGCGGGGCACCGGGTGCGCATCGTACGTCGTCGGGATGCGCCTGTACCTGCGGGTGCCGAGCTGTGTTTGGGAGATGCCCGAGATCCTGCCTTTGTCCAAAAGGCGACCGAGGGAGCGGCGGTGATCTACCACTGCATGAACCCCTCCGCCTACACCGCAGCGGCCTGGCAATCGGAATTCCCGGCCATGGGAGAGGCCTTGATCGCGGCTGCACTGGCGCAGAAGGCCCGCCTCGTGTGCCTGGACAACCTGTACGGCTACGGAATCCACGAGGGAAAACGCCGCGAAGACAGCCCGATGTTGGCAGAAGGTCCCAAAGGTCGGGTGCGGGTGGCCTGGGATGCCCGGCTGCGCGGTGCCACGGGTCTGCGCTGGGTGGCCGGCCGGGCCGGAGACTTCTTCGGCCCTGGCGCCGACCAGGCACTTTTCTCCCCGAAGATGCTCCAGGATCTGCGCGCGGGCAAGAGCGCCTGGCTGGTGGGGGATCCCCGGGCCGACCACGCCTTTTCCTTTGTCCCCGAGGTGGCACGGGCGCTGGTGCAGCTCGGTACGGCGGACAACAGCGTGGAGGGCAAAGTCTACCACCTGCCCGTATTCCAGCTTCCCCCGGCTGAACTACTCACCCACTTGGCGAAAGCCCTTGGTGTTCCGGCCCGGCACCACCGGCTTCCGGCCTGGGTGCTGCGGATGTCGTCCCCCTTCGGCGGCCTGCTGGGCGAGCTGGCCGAGACCGCCTACCAGTGGGACCGCCCCTTCCTGGTGGATGATCAGAGCTTTCGCAGCCGTTTTCCAGGCGGGCTGACGGTAGAGGAGGCAGCGCAGCGCACGGCCGCGGCGCTGTCCTGATGCTGCCTCCTCCTCGCGCACATGGCTGGCTTCTTTTGAAAAACCTGGCGCCCTAGGTGGCCTTATATCTGGTGCTTCCCGAGGAGATGCCCCCGGGGTGCGGCGTGGCTGCGACGGCGCCATTCGGATAGAGCGAGCCCCCACCCGGATATGGACGATGTACGCCTCCCGCCCCCTTGCCCTTTTGATGTTGCTTGGTACCCTCGGCTGTGGTCCCTCTGCGGAAGAACGTGCCGAGCAGGAGCGCTACGAGCAGGCGCAGAAGGAGAAAGACAAGAAGTTTGAGGATGGATTCTCCAGTATCGTCCGGCTCCGTGAGTATATGGCCAAGGTGGCCACTGCATGGCCGGAAGCGACCACGCCCCCCACCACGGATGGATGTGGGGCGCCGGCGGACGTGGTGCTGATGGAGTTCGAATCGGTCGCGCGCTACGGAAAGGACCCCCGCGCCGTCGTACCGGGCAGTGCGCTTTCCGACCGCTCGTCCCTGCCCATTCCGCTGAGCAAGGGCCTGGAGCTACAGCGGCGCCGGGCGGAAGCAGAGGCCAGGAAGGCGGCCGAAAAGGTGCCCGCCTTGGCAGAGGATGACTGGCTGCGCTTCCGGGGTGACGCGCTGCGGGAACTGGAGCCCCTCACCACCGAGCTACAGCAGATGGCGGCCGCCCCCCGCACCGCGGTCTTCCGTGCCTACAAGCTGGTCCCCCCCAAAGTGGCCGGTGACGACAGCTTCGCGCCTGGCTTCTACAGCGGCGCCGTGGTGATCTTCGACAACCAGAGCGGTGCCGCCCTGTGCGCGGCCCCCATCGAAGCCACCAACCGCGCCAGCGTCAGCGAAGTGCGAATGGACGGCGTTCCCCTTGGCGATGCGGTGATGGGGGACCTCATCGGGCAGGCCTACCAGGCGGCCGTGGCGACGGTGGCCACGCTGGCACCGGGAAGCCGCATCGTGCCCCTCGCCCGATAGGAACGGGGAGAACCATAGGGATCAGACGTGATGGTCTCGGGATTTTTGGCCTATTTTATAGTAGGTATGAGCTGGAATTTTCTTCTTGACGACTTCTTGTCTGAGTGGGACTTGTTCAAAAAATGAACCAGTGAAAAGATGTTCATAGGAGATC
>JBEIQS010000428.1:0-2524 GCA_040376425.1 Alphaproteobacteria bacterium
AGCGCATCCAGCTCCTCGGCCGAGCGCTCAAAGCGGCTCACCACCCGCCCAAGCTGCGGGATCTTCTCCTCCTCCTCCGGTGCGACCGGCTGCAGACCCGGGCTGGGGTCGCCGTCGATCCATTTTCCGGCCGCCGCCTGCGCGGCATCCCGCAATGTGCGCCTGGATGCACTGCCGCAGCACCGGCTCTCCAAGGCCGATCTCCCGCAATTCTTCGCCACAGCTCTCCACAAAGCCGTAGAAGGAGCCCCCGGCCTTTTACTCAGGTAGATCAATCTCTGACTCGGTTGTCCCGAAATAATCCCTTTCTACACGGTGAAGGTTCCGAAGGTACATCGGAAAATCGCTTGCACGCGCATCCATTTGGAACGCTGAGAGCGCTTCCCGAAAGCGAGCCAGCACCTCTGTATGGCTTACCATGTCCCGCCGGATCATCTCCCGAATGTCATCCCGGTCATTGGCATGCAACCGCGCGAGCTTGCTCACCACCACATCCACAGGATCCAACACCAGGATCGAAAAATGCTGAAGCTTCGATGTAAGGTCTTCCGCCGGGTACCACAATGGCTCGCTGGGAAGGAAGGGGAGCGCACGTGCCACTACATCCAGGTACATGCGATGGCGCTTGTACAAACTGGAGCCTCGTCCGGCCAGAGTTTCCAGTTGTTGTCGCCTTTCTCCGCGTAGCTCCACCGTTTCGATCACATCGCTGTCCTTGGTGCCTCGCAGGTAGTCGCATTGTAGAAAAAGCGAGGTAGACCCGAGCACCATCAGCACAATCCTCTCCGGCCCCTCCGGCATGGGCCAGCTTCGGTCGAGATCCAGAAAAAATGCCTCAACCGGATGCACAGGCATCCCCCAACGCAGCCCCAAAGTCGGCGGGCTGAAGCTCTGAAATGATACCCCAGCTCCGGGAAATTGGGGAGGACAGCTCCCGCACATGTCGAAGTGTCTCCGCGCTGGCAATACCGGCGTCCAGAATGTCCTGGCCCGTCGAACGTGGTACCCGTGCCAGAAAGTTCGTCAGCGTCACCCGGGCCACTCGTGCCCGAAACCTCCACTCTCGCGGGCAAGAGTCTGCCAGAAATGCGATCGCGGCCACCGTATTCTCGGCAAGCCAGCCAAGTCGCGCGCTCAGACCGATTCGCGCCAAACGTTCGTTCGCCTGGTCCAGGCTCAGGTGGTCCGCGTTCCACACCACCACCGGTGCCAGGGCGAGCACCAGCCGCGACGAACGTGGCGCCGCCAACGCCTCTACCACCGCATCCTCCACCCGCTGAAATCGTGAGGTGGGCACCACGTTCTCCAGCTCCCTCAGATGCAGCGCTCCCAGCCTGGCCAACGCGTTCTGAAGCTCGTCCTCCAGGTCCTGTTCCGGTAGAAAAGTCTCGATGGGGAGGTTGGTCAAGGCGAGGAGCGCCACAAACTGCTCTGCCGAGATCGTTCCCCCGCCACGCTCGATCACGCTCAGCCTCGCCTGGGACAGTCCCAGTTTTTCAGCCAGCTCCGCCTGGGACCATCCACGTTGGAGCCGAACTTCGCGCAACCTTCGCACGATGCCCTTTCGGGTTTCTTCCAGGTTCAGTGGGGGTGCAGAGCTTTGCATAGTCGAGTTCGCATCATAGTATTCGAAAACGAATAAGTCAAGATCCGAGAGCCCCTATCCCAACCGCCCCTCCATCTCCTCCAACCGCGCCCGCAGCCGCGTGATCGCCTCCTTCACCCGCAGCTTCTGCGCGCCGCTCAGCTTCTTCTCCGCCACCTGCTGCCACTGGCTGGACAGCGCATCCAGCTCCTCGGCCGAGCGCTCAAAGCGGCTCACCACCCGCCCAAGCTGCGGGATCTTCTCCTCCTCCTCCGGTGCGACCGGCTGCAGACCCGGGCTGGGGTCGCCGTCGATCCACTTTCCGGCCGCCGCCGCCTGCGCCGCATCCCGCAATTGTCGGCTGCTCCACTGGTTTTCCACGGCAGCCTGCGCCAGCACGCTGCGCGTGGCCCCGTCGCCCACCCGCGCCAGCTCCACAATGTGCGAAAACAGCAGCCGCTCTACCGTTCCCACCGGCAGCGCCCGCACCGCAATGTGCGCCTGGATGCACTGCCGCAGCACCTGCTCGCCCAGCCCGATCTCCCGCAATTCTTCGCCACAGCTCTCCACAAAGCCGTAGAAGGAGCCCCCGGCCTTTTTGGGGTCCTGGCTCTGGTAGGCTTCCGCCTCTCCCCCGAAAAAGTCCTCCAACAAGAGCCTTCCCACCTCCAACCGGAAAAACAGCAGGTGGTTGCGGGAGAGGGCGGCCAGCCGCTCCATCGTGGCGTTGTAGTCGGGGGTCAGCTCGGTCATGGTGTCTCCGGGGTGAGAGACCTTTTTATCGTTTTTGGCGCGCGCAGGCACGGGCGGAGGGGGAGAACGATCGCTTTTTCGGGACCCCCCCGAGCTTTTGAAGTGTATAGACATCTATGAGGGTGTTGACACGTCAAGTCACGGTGCGTAGGAGGTAAGGAGCGGAGGACTCCACATGACCGGTAC
>JBEIQS010000411.1:0-2954 GCA_040376425.1 Alphaproteobacteria bacterium
ACAGGGCGTACTCAGCGTAGAAGAACAGGTTGGCGCTCTTGTTTCGGATCACATACTCCAGCCCGAAGCTGTAGGCGTTGATCTTGGGGCGCTCCATGATGCCGCCGCCTTTGTGGTTGAACACGAAGGGGTCGATAATCCCGCCGGGAACGGTGAGATACCGAGCACGAACGCCCACTTCCATGATGCTCTTTCGGGGACCCTTGGAGGCGGGTGCAGCCGCTTCGGCCGACGTGCTCCCCGCCGCCGGGGTTTCGGTGCTGGGGGTCCCCGTGGGAGCGGGGTCCTGGGCGAATGCAAGGCTGAGCAGCAGCAGCATGGAGTCCTCAGAGAGAGTGCATTCTATCTTTCACCGGTCCGACGCGCCCGTCAACGATTCATGCGGAGAGATTCCCGTCGGGCTACATTGCAAAAATGTGGTTGCTCCTTGCCTGCTCGCTGCACTTTGGCTCGCCTCCCACAGGCCAGTGGGCGATGGAGAGCCTGTGGGTGGCGGTACCCGAGCCGCACCTGGAAACCCACCTCCGCGACGCTCTCAGCCGCTCTCTGGCCGAGCTGAGCGCGGACGGGGCCACCGCGCCGCGCCGTTTTGCGGTGCAGGTGGAACAGGCCGACTGGCGGCCCCTGATGCGGGGAACCAGTATTGCAGACTACGAAGCGGCCCTGCGGATCCTGGTGGAGGCCGAGGGTACGATCCGCAGCTTCTCGGCGCGCTCCATGGTGGTCGGCCGTCACAGCGCTGCAGAAGAAAAAAGAGCACGAGAAGCTACCTTTGCTGCCCTCAGCGACCGGCTGGCCGCCGAAGTCGCCCTGTGGTTGAGCGGCCTGCCCTAGCGCGGGCGGATAGGAGGCGGCGATGGATCCGCTTCAACCCCTGCTCGACAGCCTGGCCAAGCCTGCCCCCCTCTATGTACTGGTGGGCTCGGAGGGTTTGCTGGTCCGCAACGCCGAGGAGGCGGTGCGCAAGGCGGTGCTGACCGGTGCGACCGCGGCCTTCAACGATGCGGTGCTAACCTCCGGCGAAGAAAGTGCAGCTTCTTTTGTCGATATTGCGCGCCAGTTGCCGATGATGGCCGGAAAGCGGCTGGTCGTGTTGCGCCAGATCCAGGAGGCCAATGTGGCGCTTCTGGAGCAGCTTTTGACCTATGCGGCGGCGCCTGTGCCCAGTACGGTGCTGGTGGTGGTGGGGGAGAAGATGCCCGCCGCCTCAGGTGGGGTGGACCGTGGGCTGCGCATCATCAATGCAGCCAAAAAGTCCGGCTTTGTCCTGAAGCTGGATGGGGACGGGGTGGACCCCGCCGGTTTTGCGCTGGCACAGGCCAAAGAGCTGGGCGTTCGTATGGACAAAGATGCGGCGGCGCTGCTGGCCTCGCTGATTGGGGCGGAGCTGTCCGTGATCGCAGCAGAGGTGGAGAAGTGCGCGGGCTACGCCGGGAAAGGGGGCACGATCGACCGGAACGTGGTGGAGACCCTGTGTGTGAACACGGCGGAGACGGAGGTGTGGGCCCTGACCAACGCGTTGGTGGCGCGGGACCGGAACCGGGCGTTGGAGGCCCTTCAGCGCCTTCTGGACGACGGGGAGGCCCCCCACAAGTTGCTGGCCAGCGTCGTATGGCAGCTTCGACAGTTGCTGGTGGTGCAGGACTGCACGGCGCGGGGGATCTCCGAGCGAGAGGCGAACCTGCGCATCCACCCGGGGGTACTGCGCTCCATCAAGGAGACGATCGCCAAAGCGCCGGTTCGTCCCTCCACATTGCTGGAGGAGCTGGCCTCCACCAACCGCGCGATGAATTCTTCCCGTGCCGGAGATCGCCGCGTTTTTGAAGGTCTCGTGCTCCGGCTGACCGTTTTGTAGTCTTCTTTACAAACTCTAGCCACACCCGGGCAACGCCAAAACGTGACGGAAGGCGGCGTGGTCTGAGGTGCTTTTTTGCTTGACTTGTCGCGCGATCTGCCTAAACAGGTGCGCTGCTGGAGGCTCCGTGCTCGTCTCTCTCCACACCTTCTTCCTTGTCCTGCTCGCGCTGCTGCGGCCCGCTTTTGCGGGAGAAGATCCCTTCCGGGTAGAGGCGTTGAACGCCAGCATTGCAGAGGGCGGCAGCGGGAAGGTCACCGTGATCGTGCGGGTGCCCGATGGCTTCCACGTGTACCGCGACATGATGGCAGTGGAAGTGGTGAATAACGGTGGTTTGACCATCGGAAGTCCGAGCTTCCCGCCAGGTGAGATGGCCCCAGACCCGGCCAGCCCCGGCTCACTCCGCGAGCTTTTTGAATCAGATGTTTTTGTGGAGCTACCGGTGACAGTTCCCAAAGGCGTACAGGGAACTCGCTCTACGCTCTTCCATGTCCGCTATCAGGGCTGTAAAAAGACCCTCTGCTACATGCCCGGAGAGCAGGATGTAGAGGCGACGGTCACGGTAGGCAGCAATCGCCCCGGACTGCCGGGCGGCGGGCCCGGGGATGAAGCAGCCAAGGAAACCCCGGTGACCTTTTCCGGTCGCACGGAAGCCGGAAAGTTGGTGGTGGCTGCTGATCTTCAAGGCGACTGGCACATCAACCGGGCGCTCTTTTCGGTGACCCCGGTGGAGCCGGGTGGCTGGACCTTCGGCGAAGCGGTGGTGCCGCCCGGCGAAAAAACCGGCTCGGAAGCGGATGGTACTGCCCGTGAAGACATGACCCACGACTTTGAGACCAGCCTGCCCTATTCGGGTAGCGGTCCGGAAGAGCTGGCGGTGGATGTGTTCTATCAGGCATGTAAGGGAGCCACCCTCTGCCTGATGCCCACCACCGAGCAGATCAAGGTGAAGATGGCGCCTGCCGATGCCGCGGCGGCGCCCCCGGCCGCCGTTCCCGCCGCGCCGGTCGTAGAGACCGCAGTCACCCCCGCTGCAGGCCCAGCAGAAGCACCGGCGGCCGTGGCTACCACGGACTCGGCCTTCACCCAGGCCGCCTCC
>JBEIQS010000399.1:0-3156 GCA_040376425.1 Alphaproteobacteria bacterium
AGGTGATCGCGGCGGTGATCGTGATCGCACTCGGGGGCGCACTGGTCAGTTTTGAGCCTGCCGACGGCACCACCACCCTGTTTGGATCGCTGCTGATCGCCGGTGCAACCTTGAGCTGGGCCCTGGACAATACCCTCTCCCGCTCGCTTTCCGAGCTGGACCCCGGCCAGGTGGTGGCTGGAAAGGGCTTTTTGGGAGGAGGACTGTCCTTGGGGGTGGCCTTGATCCTGGAGCAGCCTTTTCCCGCCTTCTACCCCGCTTTGGGACTGCTTGCCTGCGGCGCACTCGGCTACGGTGGTAGCCTGCGCCTGTACCTGCGGGCGCAGCGGACCCTGGGTGCCGCCCGTACCGGATCGGTCTTTGCCATCGCACCGTTTTTGGGGGCCGTGGTGGCATTTTTGTTAGGTGAGCCACTGGGGGGTGCGGCCACACTGGCCGGGGCAGTGCTGATGGCCTTCGGTGTCTACCTGCACTTGACCGAAGCCCATGATCATCCACATGAACATCCACCCCTTACACACGATCATCCACATCGGCATGACGATGATCACCACGATGACCACCAGCACCCTGATCTTCCGCCCGGCACGGTGCATAGTCATGTGCATACGCACCTTTTCCGGGAACACCAACATGCCCACGGCGAGGATGTCCACCATCGGCACCATGGATGACTTTCCATTTTTGCACAAAATGGCTCCCCCTGATGGCCTTCGGGCTAGGGCTCCTGCTCTCCCTACCCCGGCTACCAGGCCCGCTCAGTGCCGCAGAAGCCGATGTCCAAGGCAGATTTTCCGGCCTCCGCGCCCATGAGTGGGTGCGCCGCATCGCCACCGAAGCCCGGCCCAGCGGCAGTCCGCGCCATGCGGCTGTACTGGAGCTGCTGGAGACGGAACTGAGCGCGCTGGGATTTGAGGTACAACGCCAGGGATCTCCCCTCCAGAACCTCGTTGCCCGCGCCCCCGGTGCGGACCTTGGAGGCCTTTGGCTGGTAGCCCACACCGACTCCGTGCGCGCCGGGCCGGGTGCGGCGGACGATGGGTTGGGTCTGGCCGTGGCGCTGGAAGCCGCACGTGTGCTTAGCCGGGGCGGGCTTTCTCCTAACTTGCATGTGCTTTTTACGGATTCGGAGGAGCGCGGCTTGTTGGGGGCGCGTGCCTTTGTCGCCGAACATGCGGAAGCGCGTGTCGTTCTGAACCTGGAGGCACGCGGCACCAACGGGCCGGTATTTATGTTTCAGGCGGCAGGTCCGGTGATGGACACCTGGTCCACCTCCCGTTGTCAGGCGCAGAGTACCTCGCTGGCGCGGGCGGTCTATGAGCTGCTGCCCAACGACACCGACTTCACCGTGTTTCGGGCCTCTGGAGCCTGGGGCCACGATTTTGCTTTAATTCATGGTGCAGAAAACTATCACACCCCCAAGGACACCCCCGAAAATCTGGATCCGCGTAGTGTACAGCAGCTTGGCGACTGTGTGGTGGGGCTGGGAAGGGAGTGGCTGGAGCGGTTGGAGGAGGAGGAGGCGGTACGAACGGGGTCCTCCGCCGGGGTAGATTCCGTGTGGTTTCAGCTCTTTGGACGCACCCTGGTGCTTCCGCCCTGGCTGGTCCAACTGCTTGCCCTTACGATGGTTTTGGGCCTTCAGCGCTCCTCCCGTTGGGGCACCCTGCTCTGGTTGGGGGCGCTGCCGCTGACTTTTGGGATCGGTCTTGCCGCCCTCAAGCTGCTGACCCGCCTCCCCATCTTTTATGAAGGTGTTGCAGAGATGCCAGGGGCAGCGCCGATCTACGCGGGGGCCTGGGCGCTGGGACTGGGCATGACCGCCCTGGTGGCACGCGGAACAAGGCGATCCGGCTGGTTGCTCGGGGGAGTTCTGGTAGCGGCTGCGATGGCGGGGGCCTGGCCGCAGGTGGGCTATGTGCTGGTCCCGGGTGCCTGGGCGGCGATTGCCGAGTTGCGAGGCTGGCGGTGGGCCCAGGTTGGAGCTGCATTTCTGGCTGGTCTGATCCTGGGGCCGCTGCTACTGGCCTTGGGAGCAGCCCTTACGACGCGGATGCTTCCGGTTTTGTGTGTAGCGCCGATTTTATTGTTGGGGTGGCTTGGACCTTCGGGCTATCGACATCCGTCTACGATGGTCGTCCGATAGTCCGTCACACCATCACCGTCGCTGTCCACGTCGTACTGGTTCGGCCTTCCGTCGGCATCGTAGGTGTAGCTGGACGAGGCGGACAAGGTTCCGCCCTGATTGGTGGTTCTGGTGCCGGCAACTGTGCCGTCGTCATTCCATAACCAGGTAACGACATAGGGCTCCCCCTCAGAAAGGTAGATCGACCGCTTCTCGAGTACCCGTCCGGCCTCATCGTAGACATAGCCCACCCGCGACCAACCCTCCTCAAACCAGGGGATCCTCGATTCTTCCACCATCCCATCCGTCGTGAGCCATGTGTACTCGGTCGTGTCGTCCACCCTACCATCGGCATCATGGTCGGTCTTCAGCAGGTATCCCCAAGCCGCCGAAAAATCAGAATAAATATACTCCCATGTTACTTTTTCGAAACCCCGGAACCGGTCAGCAAGGATCGGCGGTAGGGTGGTGTAGCTGAAGGTCCACAAATAGTCGGCGGTGCCGTCCAGGTTGCTATCGTGGGCCTGAATGACGGAGCCCTCTTCGTAGGTCCAAGTTCGCTGAGAGTCCACCACCCCATCTACGTCGTCGTCATAGTCCTGGAAGTTCAGCCATCCGTCCGCCCCAAAGCGGGTCTGGATATGGTAGTTGAGCATGCAATTTTCATTGCCCCAGTATTCCACCTGCCGGTGGTCCTGATCGTAGCCAAAAATCCGGTGCGCCTCGATGGTGCCGTCCACTTCCTGGTCGATGGAGTACACCACGAGGCAGACTGCGCCGCCCATGTCGGTCGGTAAGACAACGGTGTCCTCGCAACCATCCCGGCCCGGCTCCTCCTCGTTCCCGCTATCCGCTGCAGGGATCACGTCGATCCCGGTATCCGAAGTTTGGTTCTCCGGATGTCCATTCCCGCCCGGACCAGGACTCGCCGCAGGCCCGCAGGCCGGAGCAACCAGAACCCACAGGAGAAGCCGGGAACGGTGACAGGAGTAGGTCATTTTTGTGCGATAACCGGTTGTCCAGGGGTGGTC
>JBEIQS010000447.1:0-2133 GCA_040376425.1 Alphaproteobacteria bacterium
GCGAGGGGTTGGGGGCACTTCGCAAGGCGTTGGCGGCCCTCGAGCGCCGCAGGCGCCCCGATCAACACCCGTCCAAACCGGTTAAAGTCCCCCCATGCCTCCGCTCCCAATCTTCACCGGCACCTCCGACTTCCCAAAGCTGCGGGAAGGTGGCTTCCTGTATGTGGATAAAAGCCGCTTCATTTCCGAGGTTCTGGCCCGAAACACCGAGGGGCAGCTCTACCCGCGCCCCCGGCGCTTCGGAAAAACCCTCTCCATGTCCATGCTCCAGACCTTTCTGGAGATCGGACCGGATCGGAGTACACTCTTCTCCGATCTGGCGGTGTGGTCGGATCCCTTGTCACGCCAGCATTTTCAAAAGCACGCCGTGATCTCATTGAGCTTCCGGGGAGTCAAAGGAAAGGATTGGGCAGATACCCACGATGGGCTGCGACGGGTGCTGTGGCGGGAGCTGGAGCGGCTGCAGCCGCTGTGGTCGGGGCCAGGGGTGCGCCCCGGGCTGGTCCAGAACCTCCGAGCGGTGCTGGCAGGAAGCATCGACGAGAAAGGGGTGCTGGTGGAGCTTTGCACCGCGCTGTTTGCCGCCACCGGCGAGCGGGTAGTGGTGCTGATCGACGAGTACGATGGGCCGATCCTCCATGCCTGGACCGCAGGCTATTTTGACCCGGTTGCCGACTGGTTCCGCACTTTTCTGACCGAAGGACTGAAAGACAACCCCAGGCTCCACCGGGGGGTGCTGACCGGGGTGCTGAGGGTGGCGAAGGAGTCGATGTTTTCTAGCTTGAATAACGTCGAGGTCTACAGCCTCCTGGATCGGAATACAGAACTTTTTGGCTTCAACGAAGCTGAAGTGGACGGTCTGTTGAAAGCCTATGGCAGGGAGGGAGAGGCCGAGGAGATCCGTCGCTGGTACAATGGCTACCGTTTTGGCGACAGCACGGTGTACAACCCCTGGTCGATCCTGCATGTATTGGCGAAGCCACGTGAGCCGTTGAAGCCCTATTGGCTGGGTACTGCCGGCAGAAATGATCTGGTGCGCGAGTTACTGTTGAAGAGCGCCGATCTTCAGCCTCAGTTCACGACACTCCTGGCGGGGGGCACGATAGAGGTTCGTATCGACGAAAATGTGGTGCTTCGGGACATGAACCCTACCGATGTCTGGAGCCTGCTGCTTTTTTCAGGCTATCTGAAAGCGGTGGATCATCGCCAGGAAGGGAGCCGTATCCAGGCGAAGGTGGCCATCCCCAACCAGGAGGTGGCGTCGATCTGGCAGGACAGCTTTGTGATGTGGCTGGAGCAGGTGGGCGGATCGGTAGAGCCCCTGCATCGGGCACTCCTGACCGGAAACGCCGAAAAAGTCCAGGATCTACTCCAAAAACTCCTGCTCCGGCATGTGTCCAGCCACGATGTGGCCCACACGCAGGACGAGGCCTTTTACCATGCCTTTGTCCTGGGCCTGCTGGTAACCCTGGAGAAAACGCATCTGGTACGGAGCAACCGGGAAGATGGCCTGGGACGGTCGGATGTTTTAATTGTTCCCAAGACTCCGGGGCAGCCCGGTGTGGTGCTGGAATTCAAAAAACAGACCGGCAAAGGCAGCCTGACCTACCACGCCGCCGCCGCCCTTCGGCAGATTTCTGCAAAAGGCTACGGCACCGAGCTGGAGGTCGCCGGAGCGGTGCCGATTCAGAAATTCGGGATTTCCTTTGCTGGAAAGGAGATCGTGGTGAAGGGGGCGAAGAAGGGGGCTTGAGTTTTTGCACTCTATCGACGCCGATAGAGCTACCAGTCGTAGGTCACCAGCCGGTAAGCGTAGGAATCCTCCACGGGTTCATAGGCGCCCAACACCAAGGCTCCCTCCACGGCGGAGGTGCCAGAACAGCAGGTCTCGGGTAGCTCCAATGGAGTCCCTACCTCCCCCAGCATCATCACCCCACAGAAGGGCGCCCCCACCACACACAGGTGCGACGGGTCGAAGGGATCCATCTCCGTCACCACCAACTCGGGCAGTCCGTTCCCATTCACGTCGCCCAGCGCTCCGAACTCGGCTCCGATCCAACACCTGAATTCTTCGTGCCCTCTTTCCAGCCCTTGCCCCCAGCGCTGCCTTTCCCGCCAGGGCCGCCGCCTGGA
>JBEIQS010000452.1:0-2063 GCA_040376425.1 Alphaproteobacteria bacterium
CTGTGCAGAACGGTCGGGGAGTAGTCGCGTACTGCTTCCCCCGCAACTCCAGTTGCGTAGGATACCACCGCCGCCTGATCGATGGGGTCCGATGGAACCACAAATTGAGGAGAAACCATCGATTTTTCGACCCGCAGGGGGATCCCACAGGCCAGGAGGAAAGTCACAAAAAACATAGACCACCTTACAATCTCGGGGAAAAGCCGCCTGCCCTCTTGTACAGTCTATCGTCTTTTGGTACCCTTTCGCCTGGAGATGAAGGATGAGAAAGTTCCTCTTGCTACCGCTACTGGCCGCACTGGCCGGCTGCCCGCCCCCCAAAGATAAGGAGTCCGACTCGGACCAATCGGTCGATGTGGACGCCGATGGCTTTTCCGTAGAACAAGACTGTGACGACAACAACGCAGCGGTCAATCCGGGTGCCACAGAAACCTGTGACGGCCTGGATAACAACTGTGACGACGCGGTGGACGAAGCGGGCGGCACCGCCTGGTACGCAGACTCCGACGCCGACGGCTTCGGCAACCCGGCCAATGCCACCACCGCCTGCACCGCACCGGCCGGTTCTGTAGCCGACAATACCGATTGCGACGACGACGATGCCAACGTCAACCCCGACGCCCCCGAAGTCTGCGACGCCAACGCGGTGGACGAGGACTGCGACGGGCGTGCCAATGACGACGACTCGGACGCTACGGGCGGCGGCACCTACTATGCCGACACCGATGGCGACACCTATGGCGACCCCAACAGCCCACGCAGCGCCTGCACCCAGCCCGCCGGCTATGTGACCGAGCCGGTGGACTGCAACGACAACGACGTCCTGTCCTACCCCGGCGGCGTGGAAATCTGCGACGGCAACGACAACGACTGCAACGGCCAGGTGGACGATAACGTGGCCGAGCTCACGATCTGGTACCAGGACGCAGACGGCGATGGCTACGGAAACAGCGCCGAGGAAGTGGAGAGCTGCGCGGCCCCGTCCGGCTACGTTGACAACTTCCTGGACTGCAACGACAACAATGCCTCCCAAAGCCCGGGCCTTCCCGAGCTCTGCGACGGCAGTACCGACGAAAACTGCAACGGCTCGATAGACGAAGCTGGGGCCCTGGGCGGTACCACCTACTACCAGGACGCAGACGGAGACAGCTTTGGCGGCCCGAATACGCAGGACGCCTGTACGCGGCCCGGCGGCTATGCGACTGCCAACGACGACTGCGACGACAGCGATGCTTCTGTGGGCGCAGCGGCCGATTGGTACGTCGATAGCGACAACGATGGCTATGGGGACAGCGACGGCACGGTGACTGCCTGCTCCCAGCCCAGTGGCTACGTGGACAATGCGGGAGATCCGCTGGAGAATGCGTCGGCGGCGTCCACCCTGAGCGCCACCTCCGACCTGGAAGAGGTGGTGGACCTGGCGGCGACCGACACATCGCTCTATGCGGTGGGCTTCAACAGCAGTGGAGAAGCCGTGGTGGTAGGTGTGGACCTCAGCACCGGGACCATTACCGAGCTGTATGCCGGTGATCCCCTGGTGCAACCGAGCGGTCTGGCCGTTTCCGAAGATGGGACCACACTCTATGTGACCGACGTCGCCTCAGAGGGCAGCGGCACCACCTCTGGCGAGCTGTACGAGATGCTCGTCAACGGTGGGAGCCCGTCCGCGGTCGGCGTCTCCGGTAGCATCGACATGCCGGGCGACGTGGCCGTCAGCGGCAGCTCCCTGCTCGTCACGGGATTCACCAGCTCTGGCGATCCAGCTCTGTTTTCCGTGTCCCCTGGCTCCGGGTCCTGGTCGGTCCTGTACTCCGGGGCGCCCCTGAAGGAGCCGCTGGCCGTCGCCTACGACAGCTACTCCGGCAGCACCTATGTGGCGGATGCCCGCGCGGAAGGCGGTGCGATCTACGAGTTTGATGCTTCCTACAGCTCGGGAGCCTTGGCCACAACAGACGCACCGAGCGCCTTCCCCGGCGGCCTTGCAGTCACCGAGGGTGCCGACGCCACCCTGTTCTTCCCCACCCTGGACAGCGAGCTCATCGTGGCCCGCTCCAGCGCGGGTA
>JBEIQS010000055.1:0-29651 GCA_040376425.1 Alphaproteobacteria bacterium
CAGACAAAAAGGCACGCCAGAGGAAAAAGCCGCCCCCGTCGCCCCGCCTCTCCAAGAGGCCCCCGCCGCCATCGACCTGTCGGCGGTGGCGATGTCCGCCCCCATCCAGATGCCCGCACCTCCCACCGTGGAGATGGAAGCGCCCCCCCCTCCCCCGCCCTCCTCCCGGCCCGCAGCCATCGGCCTGGCCGGAGAAGGTTCGGCGGTGGATCCCTTCGCCACACCGGTGGAGGCCGAGGCCATCGAGGGCTTTGCAGACGACCTGCAGGAGCTATCGGGGTTGGATGCCGATGATCTCTTTGGTGGCCTGGGGGACGATGGCGACAACAACGAGCCCATTCAGGGGGAGGAGCCTTCCGACGGGGGCTTCGGCTTCCTAGAGGAACCCGAGACCGCATCGGGTGGATTTGGCGACTTGGATGCCCGCTTTCAGGCAGGCGGGAATGCTGCTCCGCAGGCAGAGCCCCCGGCACCCGCCCCTTCCAAGGCAAAATCCCCTGCGAAGTCCGCATTTTCCTCCTTCAGCGAGGAGGACGTGGACCTGGATGCCCTCGCGGAAGGGCTGGCCAAAGAGCTGGCTGACAGCGGAGGCTGGGAAGACGCGGCGATGTTTGGCAGTGATGCCGAGCCCGCCCCGGAGCCCCCGGTGGACGACGAGCAGTTCTTCCTTCCTCCCCCCGCCTCCACCACCGCCAAGCCCAAAGACCCCCTGGACTACCCGGATCAGGACGACGTCACTCCCGACGCCCCCCTGAGCCGCGGTGGAACCCGGACCCATCAGGCACCCCCACCCGCTTCCGAGCCAGAGGATTCACTCGAATTCCTGGATCTGGCCCCCAAGGCGGCGGAGCCCGCCAAGAAGCCTGCGCGCATCAAGCTCAGCTACCGCCGCTACGAGGTCTTCGTAAACGAGTACCGCGAAAATCTTCGCCGGGGAGGTACATTTATCAAGACCGACAAGCCGCTCACCGTCGGTCGATCCTGCATCTTCGAAATCCGCGTCCCCGGTGTCAACGAGCCGCTGACCTTCGATGCGGTGGTGTCCTGGGTACAGGATGCCTCCACCGGGGAGTCAGGCATGGGGGTGGAGTATCGCCTGGACGACCGCCAGCGCCAGTCCATTGAGCGTCTTTTGCGCCTTGGCGGCGGCTGATCATGATACATGTTTCATGTATCACGTGATACATGAAACATGATACATGATACATGATACATGCAGACTACAACCCCGACATATCCTCCAGCCGGTCCCCGCGAAGACGTAGCCAGGTATTGAGCTGGGTCTGACAGGAGGCGATGCTCGCCGCATCGGTCTCGCGGCGGGGATCCTCGGCGATGTAGGGCTGGATCAGTGCGGCGGCTGTGCGCGCCTGCTCCTGGAAGTTGCTCCGCTTCACCTCATCTGTGGTCGCAGTCAGGGCTTCCAGAAAGCGGTCGTGACAGCGGCTGTCCCCCTTGCAGGCCCGGGCCAGCCGACCGGAGGGACTCTCCACCGGGGTCGCTTCGTAGAAGGCCCAGTCCGGATCCCAAGGGAAAAGATCGGCCTTCCCATCCGAAGGATCAAAGTAGAAGCGGTAGTTGTTGATGTTGTAGGAGTAGCTGTCGTAGTGCCCGATCCAGGCGTCCACCGCCCACATCCGCGCAAAGTGGTCCAGATCGAGCAGAGGACCCACCTCCTCCTCCACCTGGTTGGCCCGGGCGCCGTCCAAGGCCGCCGTCACCGCTGCGATGTCCGCAAGGCCCACGTCGGTCCCGCTGTCCAAGGCGAACCACTGTTGGACACTGCTGTCGAAGTCCAACAAGGTGTAGTTCCCATCGGGCCAGAGCTTGTAGTCCCCGTCGTAGAGGTTCCCAGAATTATCTTCGTACCAGCCCTTCAAAAATGTCTTGTCGTACTCCTCTACGATAGTGTAAATACCAAAAAGTTGGCCATCCACCGTTACACGGGCATAGCCCACGCGGGGGGCCGGGATTCCCATGGCCCGGTAGATCCCATAGCCGATGCGCTCATGGACCCAAGAGCAGTCCTGCACCATGTTGTTCAGGTTCAAGGCCCCGAGTCCATCGAGCCGGTCGGTACCGCCCAGCGCGTTGAAGTCCAGCTTCAGCGCCGCTTTCTGGTCGATGGTGCGTAGAGATCCCAACCGGCCCTTGACCCGCACCCCGATACCCTTGACCTGGCGATCATCGATCTGCAGATCCGCAAGGACAAAGCTGCGTGGGTCCGCGCGCAGTGCCGCCATACCGCCCGGGGCCAGGGTCAGCGACAGCTCGTGGACCTGTTCCAGCGAGAAGATCCAGTCCCCTGGCGCACCTTGATCCGGGGCCTCCCCAATCTCCTCCACCGGCGAGCCGGTATCGGGGCTCGGCACCTGGATCTCCACCCGTTCCTGCCCGGTCACTTCCAGCGAGGCGGGTGTGCAGGCCATCCAAAAGAGCATGGGACCACCCTCCTCAGGGGATCTGATACACGTTGATCAGACCCACCACCTGTGGCCCCAACCCGAAGGTGGTGGGGTTGGTGATGATCAGGCTGGCGGCCCGTTCCACGCGACAGACCTGGAGGATCTCCTGGGTTTCCGGTGTGGATGGACAGAGGGTCTCCATCCAGGACAGCGTCACCCCGTCCTGTTCGCCCTGGTTCCGCTTGATCTTGACTTCCACCTCGTAATTTCCCGAGGGCAAGGCCCAGGTCATCCCCTCCCCGTCGCGCAGGGCGATCGAGTCGGTGATGAGCTGCCGCACCACCGTCACCGGGATTTCCACGCGTTTGCCGCCCCCTTCAGCGATGATGGTGGTGCTGCCGATCATCACCGGCGTCAGCCGTGTTCCCTCCACCTTCAGCACCGTCGGGTCGGTGACATTCAGGGTAATGGGAACATCTCCCACCTCTTTCCCCTTCGCATCCACCGGCTTCAGTACCAGCGCCTGCGGGCTCCCCAGGTTGACCCGCAGCGCGGTCGGTGCGCCCAGGCTCTCCACCAAGCGGCACTTGACGATCGCCGTCTGCGTCAACTGCTCATAGCGCAGGTTCAAATTGATATCCCCGCTGCCCAGGCAGCGCAGCCCCCCGGTCGAGGTCACCACGGCTAGCTCGGCCGGGTCCGCCGTCGCCTCGACTTTCAGGTCGGGAATCGGCTTCTTCTGCTCGTCCAACACCGCCAACTTCAGGTCGATGGGCATGGGATCGGTGACGATCTCCGGCAGCGGCCCATAGGAGAGGCTGCTGGGCTTGGGCGCAAAGGGGTTGAAGCCCCCACAACAGGCCAGCAGCATCAGGACAGAGGAACCCAGGGCAATGTTCGAGGCGGTGCGCATGGCGCCTCTTTATCCTACGGGCGCTGCAAGGCCAAAACTTCCCCCCCGCAGAGAGATACAACCACAATTCGCGAAATGGCGATAGATTCCTCTGGCACCCCGAACTCTTCCAGATTACGCGGAATGACGATGAATCAGACCGATCTGGACCCTGGCAGTGTCTTCCGGGCCCTCGCGGACCCCGGGCGCCTCCGCGCCTGGCAGTTGCTGTCGCAGGAGGAGCTGACGGTGGGAGAGCTGGCGGAGATCCTCGGTTCCAGCCCATCGACCACCTCGGGTATGCTGAAGGTACTCCGGGAGAGTGGGCTCGTTGGCGCCCGGCCGGATGGCCGAAGGGTCTGGTATGCGGCTGCCCCGGCCCCCTTCTGGCTGGAGGAGGCCCTGCGCAACAGCCCCCTGGCACCGGCCGATCTGCAGGCGCTGCGTAGGGTCTGTGCGGCTCGGGAAGAGAGTGTTGCGGCCGAAGATCCACGCTACCAGCCCGGCCGCTCCTGGGAGGGTTTGGCGCGGGGCCTTCTGGCGGCCTCTCCCCCGGGGGTGGTGGCCGATCTGGGGGTGGGTGGCGGCGAGCTGAGCCTGCTCTTGGCGGCGTCTGCGCGGCGTCTCTATGCGGTGGATCGTAGTGAGGCGTTGTTGTTGGTACTGCGGAGCCGCTGTAGAGAGCGGGGCATCGACAACCTGATCCCGGTGGAGGCGGAGATTGCAGATTTGCAGCTTCCCGAGCCGGTAGATCAGGTGATCCTGTCGCAGACCCTGCACCACCTGCCCGACCCGGAGGCCGCGCTGGCCACCGCCTTTCGCCTGCTGCGCAGCGGGGGCAGCCTGCTGCTGTGGGAGCTGGGCCTGCATGGGCAGGACCTCGGCTTTCCCTGGCCGGGATTTTCGCACGATACACTCCATCAATGTATCACCAAAACAGGCTTTATACAAGTGGAAGTCCTGGATGTCGGCAGGGACCGCCGCCAGCTTCCCATTCTTTTTGCTCGGGGGATCAAGCCATGACGGACAGCACTTCTGCCCTCTCTGAACTTTTTGCCAAACGTATCGCCATTCTGGATGGTGCCATGGGCACCCAGATCCAGCGCTTCAACCTGGAAGAAGCGGACTATCGTGGGAGTCGCTTCAAAGACTTTCCGCGCTCGCTCAAGGGCAACAACGACCTTCTGGTCCTGACCCGCCCCGAGATCATCGAGGGGATCCACCGCGCCTACTTCGAAGCGGGCGCCGATATTGTTGAAACCAACAGCTTCAACTGCAATTCATTTTCGCTGGCAGACTATGGGATGGAAGATCTGGTCGGCGAGCTGAACCACGAGGCCGCCCGCCTCGCCCGGCGCGCCGCCGACGCCTACAGCACCGCGGAGCGCCCGCGCTTTGTGGCGGGCTCCATCGGCCCCACCAACAAGACCGCGTCCTTGTCCCCCGATGTGAATGATCCCTCCTTCCGCGCGGTGAACTTTGAAGGGCTGCGCGCGGCCTACTACGCGCAGGTGGAAGGACTCGTGGCCGGCGGGGTGGACCTGCTGATGCCGGAGACCTCGTTTGACACCCTGAACCTGAAGGCCTGCCTCTTCGCCATCGAGGAGTTCTTTCAGAAGACCGGCAAACGACTTCCGGTTTTTGCCTCGGTGACCATCACCGACCGCTCCGGCCGCACCCTGTCCGGCCAGACGGTGGAGGCCTTCTGGAACAGCATCGCCCATGCAAACCTGTTTGCCGTCGGCATCAACTGCGCCCTGGGTGCTTCCGACATGCGCCCCTATATCGAGGAACTCTCTCGGGTATCGCCCACCCGCGTCTTCTGCTATCCCAACGCGGGCTTGCCCAACGCGATGGGCGGATACGACGAAACCCCCGGTTCGATGGGTGCAGTTCTGAAGGAGTACGCGCAGGAGGGTTGGCTGAACATGGTGGGCGGCTGCTGCGGCACCGGCCCCGAGCACATCCGCGCCATCGCCGAGGCCGTTTCCCGCTTTGGACCTCGGGAGCTTCCCACCATCGCCCCCTACTCCCGCTACTCCGGGCTGGAGGCGGTGACCGTCCGGCCCGACTCCAACCTGGTGATGGTGGGCGAGCGCACCAACGTGACCGGCTCCCGCAAATTTGCGCGGTTGATCAAAGAGAACCGCTACGAAGAGGCCCTCTCCGTGGCCCGGTCGCAGGTGGAAGGCGGCGCCAACGTGCTGGACGTGAACATGGACGAGGGCCTCCTGGACTCCGAGGCGGTGATGACCCGCTTCCTGAACCAGCTCGGTTCGGAGCCGGATATCGCCAAGCTCCCCATCATGGTGGACAGCTCGAAGTTCACGGTGCTGGAAGCGGGTCTGCGCTGTCTGCAGGGCAAGAGCATCGTGAACTCCATCTCGTTGAAGGGAGGAGAAGAAGAGTTTCTACGCCAGGCAGAGCTGGTGCACCGCTACGGTGCGGCCGTGGTGGTGATGGCCTTCGACGAGGAGGGGCAGGCGGTGGACTGCGCGCGGCGGGTGGAGATCTGTCACCGCGCCTTCCGCCTCCTCACTGAAAAGGTTGGCTTCAAGCCAGAAGACATTATCTTCGATGTGAACATCCTTACGGTTGGCACCGGCATTGCCGAACACAGCACCTATGCGCTGTCCTTCCTGGAGGCGGTGCGTCAGCTCAAGAAAGAGCTGCCGCTTTGCCGCTATTCCGGGGGTGTCTCCAATGTCTCCTTCGCCTTCCGCGGCAACGACCGGGTGCGCGAGGCGATGCACGCGGCCTTTCTCTACCACGCCATCCAGGCCGGCCTGGATATGGCCATCGTCAACGCGGGGCAGCTTGCGGTGTACGAGCAGATCGAGCCGGACCTGCTGGAGCGGGTGGAAGATGTGCTCCTCAATCGCCGCGAAGATGCAACCGAGCGGCTGATCGAGTGGGGCAACGCCCACTCGGGCACGGTCAAGACCGAGGTGGAAGCCCTGGCCTGGCGCAGCCTGCCCCTCGAAGACCGCATCATCCATGCGATTCTGCATGGCGACTCCAGCTTCGTGGAGGCGGACATGGACGAGGCGCTTGGGCACTACCCGGCGCCGCTGCTGATCATTGAAGGCCCGTTGATGGCCGGCATGAACCACGTCGGCGACCTGTTCGGGGCGGGCAAGATGTTCCTTCCCCAGGTTGTGAAGAGCGCACGGGTAATGAAGAAGGCGGTTGCACGCCTGGAACCTCACTTCCAACGTGCGGCGGGCTCTACCCAGGGACGCATCCTAATGGCCACCGTGAAGGGCGACGTGCACGACATCGGGAAGAACATCGTAGGGGTGGTGCTGGGCTGCAACAACTACGAGGTCATCGACTTGGGGGTGATGGTTTCCTCGGAAACCATCCTCGCAAAGGCGCGGGAAGTGAATGCAGACGTGATCGGACTCTCCGGGCTGATCACTCCGTCTTTGGACGAGATGGTGCATGTGGCCAAGGAGATGGAGCGTACCGGCATGACGACGCCGCTGCTGATCGGGGGGGCCACCACCTCGTCCCGGCACACGGCGGTGAAGATCTCGCCGGCGCGCTCGGGGGCGGTGGTACATGTGAAGGATGCCAGCCGGGCCGTACCGGTGGTGGGCAAGCTGGTGTCCGAAAAATTACGCCCGGCCTTCCTGGAGGAGCTGCGGGCGGAGCAGAAGCTGAGCCGGGAACGCTACCTCGCCCGGCAGGGCGCCACGCCCCTGTTGTCGCTGCCCGAGGTTCGGCAGGCGGCCCCGGCCTTTGCGCCGCATCCAGAGACGCCCGCCTTTACCGGCAGCCGGGTGGTGGACCTTCCGCTGGAGGAGATCAAGGCCTTCATCGACTGGGGCCCCTTCTTCCGGGCCTGGGAGCTGAAGGGACACTGGGAGCGTCTGCTGAAGGAGGAGGGACAGATCGGCGTGACTGCGCGTTCGCTCTATGCGGATGCCCAGAAGATGCTCCAGCATTTTGCCGAAAGTGGCGCAATCAAAGTTCAGGCGGTCTACGGCTTCTACCCGGCACGGCGCGAGGGCGACGACGTGGTGCTGAGCACGGAGAGCGGCGCAACGCGCTTCTGCTTCCTTCGCCAGCAGGAGCTGCGCGGGGACGGGACCTACCACTGTCTTGCGGACTTTGTCGGCCCGGAAGACACGCTGGGTGCCTTCGTGACCGCGGTCCAAGGGGCGGAGGCGCTTGCCGCCGCCTACGATGTGCAGCACGACCCCTACAACAGCATCCTGGTCAAAGCGCTGGCCGACCGCCTGGCCGAGGGTGGCACAGAGCTGTTGCACCAGCGGATCCGTCGGGACTGGTCCTATGGCCTGGACGAGCAATTCACCAATGAGGACCTGGTCCGTCAGCGCTACCGGGGTATACGCCCGGCGCCCGGCTATCCGGCCTGCCCGGATCACACGGAGAAGGGCAAGTTGTTCGCCCTGCTCCAGGCGGATCGGATTGGGGCCTCTCTCACGTCTTCCTTTGCGATGATGCCCGCAGCGGCGGTGTCGGGCTTGGTCTTTTCGCACCCGGAAAGCCGGTATTTTGTGCTGGGCCCCATCGGTCGGGATCAGGTGGAGGACTACGCCCGCCGCAAGGGGATGGAGCGTCGGGAGGTGGAGCGGTGGTTGGCGCCGAATCTTGGCTATGATGCTGAAGAATAGGGGGACTTTGGTTCTTGGACCCGCCGGGCCCACAGGGCGGTGGTGGGGTGGGAATTGGGGGGGCGGGGTTGCCCGGGGTGGGCGTGGCCTTCGGCGGAAGGTTGGGTTTTGTGGAGGGTGTACCTTCGTGACGGCGCTCCAGAGAGGGCTGCGCGCTCTGCACCTGCGCTCCGTAGGGAGGGGGGTTGGGACGGGGGGCTGGGGCGGCGTTGGTGCCCGGCTTGGACGTCGCCTTCGGCATAGGGTTGGGGTTTATCGAGGATGTACCTTCGTGACGGCGCTGCAGAGAGGGCTGCGCGCCCTCTCTGCACTCTCCCGGGTAGGGGGTTATCCACCCCCTACCGACCCGGACCAGGGCAGGGCTGTGGAACGACGGAACCGCGGTGGGGGTGATGGGGACGTCGGGGTGGGTCGTTCCAGAGCCCTCCCTGGACCCTCCGTGGGGAGGGGGCGTTGGACGAGGGTTTTGGGCAGGTTCGGGGAGCCGGAAACTGTGGCGGGCGGGGGAGGAAAGGCCGGGGCGGAAAGGCGGGGGGCGTACGCAAAAACTGGTGAGGGTGAAGGGGGGCTTTGGGGCCCGAGCGGGGCGGGGAGCTGGGGAGGGGGAGCCGGCGGGCGCACGGATTCCGTACCCCTGCGCCTGGCTCTAATGATACATGGACCAATGTATCATCAGCTTCGCAGCTCAATGTATCGTGCCACGCATGGACCGATGTATCATCACATGCATGGACCGATGTATCGTCCCATGCATCGGCCGATGTATCATCCGCGCCTCTGCCCGAGGTATCACCCGACACATGCATTCATGTATCAGCAAAGCAATAATACTACGTGCATTTTGCCACTCCCGCACCCCAACCGAGCCCCCAACGCCTCCCCCACCCGCGCCAGTTTTAGCGTATGCCCCCCGGCCTTTGCCTTTCTCCCCCATCCCACCCGCGCACCCACCACACCGCCGCGCACCCATCCAAAGGCCGTATCAACGCCCCTCCCCTTCCCCAAGGGAGGGTCCAGGGAGGGGTTCTGGAACGACCCACCCCAACGCCCCTCTCTCCCTCACCGCAGCTCCGTCGTTCCACAACCCCTCCCCTGGCCGGGGTTCTTAGGGGCCTGGAAGGCCCCTAAGTCGGGAGAGTGCAGAGAGGGCAGACCGCCCTCTCTGCAACGCTGTCTCGAAGAAAAACCCATACCAAAGCAAAGCCCTCGCCACCGGCGACGCCCCCTCTCCGGCAGAAAGCCCCACCCAACCTCCACAAAAAATGCGAACCCCATTCGCAAACCCCACCCATGATACATTTCAAAATCCTCTGGATGTATCAACCCACCCTCCTCCTCGCCCTCCTCTTCCTCGCCCCCCGCTCCCTCGGAAAATTCGCTGCTATCTACGCCTGGCTTCGTATCGCCGACGACATCGTAGATGCACCCGGACGCAGCCAACCGGCAGTCCAGCGCTACATCCGGGACGCCCGGGAGTTTCTGGCCTCCGGCCACCGCCCACCCGACCCGCCGGGCCTCGCCGCGTCCCCTCGCGCCGAGCGCGATCACCTGGACCAGATCCTTCTAAAAAGCTGGGATCCTCCCCTTCAAGCAGTGGTGATCGAGATGACCGAAGCCATCGCCTGGGATGCCTTTCGCCCCCCACGGGTCAGCGAAGCCGAGCTGCAGACCCAGTGCGCCCGCATCGGACGCGCCTATGTGCGCGGCATCTGGTACTGTATCACCGGGGAAAACCCACCGATCCTCGCCGAGGAGTTAGGAGCAGCGGCGACAGTGATACACCAACTCCGCGACCGCGCGGAGGATGAAAGCCTGGGCTACATCAACCTGCCCGCCGACATCGGGGAGCCAGACCTTCGCCGTCCCGGGGTTCGGGAGTGGTGGCTACGACGCACCGATGCCGCGATACATTTCCTTGAAACATCCATGCTACAAGGATCTTGGCGAGCAAGAATTCTGATACAAGCACTCTGCATACGCTACGCACGCAAAGGCCGGAAGCTCAGCGCCGATCTCCGGGCCGCCGCATCAGGTTCTCAATGAGCGTACGGCGCATCCCCGTCGCCTTGGAGAGCCGGTCAAAAAGCTCTTCCGAATAGGCCAGGTTGATGATCAACAGGTCCAGGATTTTGACCAGGCTCTGGTACCTCCGGTGCAGCTCTGCCGGATCCGCAATCTCCGCCTCCATCGCTGACAATCCCTTGCTGCGGATCAGGCTCATCACCACCTCCACATAGTAGGGCGCCAGGCCGATGCGCACATGCGCCAGACCGATACGAAGCTGCCGATTGAACCACTCTTCTTCGTAGCTCCCATTGAGCATGTCCAGCAACCACATCCCGTGGGTGCTCTTCAGGTGCTCCACCCGCCCCTCGATCTGCGCAGCCGTGTCCGGGTAGCGGCCCAGGGTGTCGTAGAAGGCGTCGGTGATGCCGCGCCCGTGCTTCTGGAAGATCGGGACCAATGAGGTGAGATTTTTGCTATCTTCCTCATTAAAATCAACAAAGGACTTCATCTGGCGGAAAGTGTCGTAGCTGGCAGCCATGATTGCTCCGGTTTCACTGCTACTACGACACCTCCCCCCCTTCCCGCCAACGCAAAAAGCTGACGCAGCGCAGGCTATGGTCCCAAACGCCGCCGCGCCCGCCCGAAGGCGGCCACACATTGCTCCACCTCGGCCTCGCTGTGGGCAGCACTCACGGTCAGCCGCACCCGCTCCTGGCCCCGTGGTACGGTGGGATAGCGGATGCCCGGTGCGTAGATCCCCTCTTCCAACAAGGCCTCTGACAGCGCCATCGCCGCACTGCCCGCCCGCACCGGCAGGATGTGGGCCTCTCCCAACACCTCCACCCCCTCCTCTTGCAGCCACCTGCGCAGCAACCGCGAATTGTGCGCCAGTCGCTCCCGCCGCTCCGCATCCGCCAGCCGCAGCGCCACCAGGGCCGCCGCCGCCACACCTTCGGGTAGCGCTGTTGTGTACACAAAGGGACGCGCCGCGCTCACCATAAGCGCCTTCAGCTCCGGAGGGCCCACCACAAAAGCTCCGCTACTTCCCAGGGCCTTGCCCAAGGTGGCGACCAGAAAATCCGGTTCCACTCCGGCCGCAAAGGCCGCGCCCCGGCCCTCTCCCAGGCAGCCGAAGGCATGCGCCTCGTCCACAAAAAGCCAGGGTTCTTTGGGATAGGACGGCAGATCGGGGACGTCGCCGTCCATCGAAAACAGGCCCTCCACCGCGATCAGCCGCGTCTGCGGCTCGACCGTGGTACTCAGATGCGGGATCACCTGGCGTTGACAGCGCGCAAGTCGCAAGGCATCGATGATGGATGCGTGGTTCAGCGCGTCGGAAGCGACGTGGTCTTCGGGCTGGAGCACCGTGGACAAAAGCGCAAGGTTGGCGTGGTAGCCGCTTGGGAAAAGCAGGGCTGGACGGCCAAAAAAGTCCTCCAGGGCAGCTTCGAGTTCCAGATGAACGGGACGGGTACCCGAGATAAGCCGGCTGCCACCCGAACCTGCGCCCGTGGAGGCCGCCACCACGTCGGGGTGCTGGGCCAGGCCCAGGTAGTCGTTGCTGCAGAAGACCAGCACCTCTCGCCCGTCCACCACCGCACGGGTGGGACCGAGGGGTTGCACCCGCCGCAGGCGACGCTCCAAGCCCTCTGCGTTCAGACGGTCCCGACGCTGGATCAGGCGTTCATAGCGCCCTTCAGAGGCCATTCCGGTCCGTACCTTCCACCCGCAGCGTGGGCCGCAGGCTGGGGGGGTGCGGCTGGTGCGGCGGCGCGCGGACCACCATTCCGGCGGCCTCCAGCATGTCCAGGTCCAGATCCACCTGCCGGCCCGCCGTGGTCAGGTAGTTGCCGATCATCACGCCGTTGGCGCCGGCCTCGAAGATCTCTCCCTGCCGTTCTCCCAGGTTCAACGCGCGTCCGCCGCAAACCACGAGGTCTTTGGTGGGCAGGACCAGCCGGAACAGCGCGATGATCTTCAGGCAGTCCTCGGCAGGGAGAGTGGCCTGCTCCTGTAGAGGGGTGCCGGGGCGCGGATTGAGGAAGTTCAACGGGACACTATCCACATCCAAGTCGCGCAGCTCCAGCGCCAGCTCCACCCGCTGGGCCCAGCTCTCGCCCATCCCGAAAATGCCCCCAGCGCAGGTGTACATTCCCAACGATTTTGCAGCTTTAATCGTATCTACTTCCTCATCGTAGCTATGTGTGCTCACGATGTTGGGGTGGAAGGAGCGCGCGGTTTCCAGGTTGTGGTGCACCGACATCAACCCAGCCTCTTTCAACTCCTCGCAGCCTTCACGGCTCATCAGTCCCAACGAAGCGCAGGTTTGAAGACCGGTTTCCTCGCGGATACCCTTGAGCGCATCCTTGATGATGGCCACTTCGGCCTTGTTCGTAAGCGCGCGGCCAGAGGCGACCAGGGAAAACTCACGGACACCCTGGGCAAATGCCTCTTTGGCTTCGGCGACCAGGGTGTCGGCCTTTTTCATGCTGTACTTGGGGGCATCGGTATTGAAGTGTGCGGACTGCGAGCAGAAGGAGCAGGCCTCGGCGCAACGACCACTCTTGGCATTGCTGATTCCGCAGGTATTTACAAAATCCGCCTTCCAGGTTCGCCGGATGCTGCCCGCGGTCTGGACCAGCTTCCGAAGTTCCTCCGGATCAGTCATCTGCACGATCTGCAGCGCTTCTTCTTCGCTGATCCCGATGCCCTTTGCAGCCCGTTCCCCGATGTCCTTCCAGTCCATGCGGCCTCCGGCCGGGCGCTTAACCGGATTTGCGGGCAGAGGCGGCGGATCTCACGATTTGTATTCTACGTTACACTTCAAAAAAATATAACTTAGACGTGGAAATCTGTTCCGTCCAGCAGGCGCTGTACCCGGCTGCGATAGGGCTCCAACAGCACTTCCTGGCTGGAGCGGTTCGATTTTTCCAGCTCCCGCCCCAGGCTGGCCAGCACCATCGGCGTCTCCAGGGGGCCCTGCCCGCCGAGGGCTTCGTGCCAGGACTTGGCGCGCAGGCAGGCCCCGCGCACCAGCCCGCCGCTCACTGCAAAGCGGCCAGAGAGCAGCTCGATGTCCACGGTGTGGGGCGCCGGAAGGTAGTGCGCCCACAGCCGCCGCAAGGTGGGCACGTCCGGCAGCGGCAGCTTGATGTAGTCGTCAAAACGACGGAAGAAGGCCTCGTCCAGGTCCTGTGCGCGGTTGGTGGTGGCGACGAGGACGCCCTCAAAACGCTCCAGGCGGGTGAGGAGATAGGCGACGCCGGTGCTCAGCGCGCCGGAGCCCCCCTCTCCCCCGCGCTGCCGCATGAGCGCTTCGGCCTCATCGAGTGCCAGCACCGCTCCGGCATCTTCCACGACATCAAAGATCTGCCCGATCAGTTTTTCCGTTTCTCCCAGCCACTTGGAGAGCACTGAGGAGAGATCCAGGCGAACGATCGGCTTTTTGAGGAGAGTGGCCAGCACCGCTGCGGTGGTGGACTTCCCCGTTCCCGGCGGGCCCGACATCAAGAGCCGGTAGCCACCGGTGACCCGGTAGCGGGCGGAGACCATGGCCTGCAGCAGGCGCGCTTCGTTGGCGGGGGGGAGCAGCAGCGCCGACAGGGGCACATTGCAGGCCTGCGGCGTGGCGATTTCGGAGTCCGCTACGCCGTAGCGGTCGGCATTGCTGCCGGCCAGGGCTGCATCCACACGGGCATCCAGCAGTTGGCCCCCATGCCGGGTGCTGAGATGGGGAGGAATCCATCGCAGCTTCGCCCCGATCGCCGCCGCAATCGAGCGCAATTCGATGGGCTGGCTGAGCAGCAGCACCCGGGGTGCGGCCGCCATCGCCGAGCGTCCAAGGAGCTGCGCAAGCACGGGTACAGGTACCTTTTCACCATCCACGATGGCGCCGCCACGGCAGCACAGCGCCTCGGCAAGCTGCCCCTGCAGCGCGGGCCCCTCCGGGCGCAGCAGCTCCCAGGCGGGGACTCCGGTGAGGAGGGAGGCTTCGGTGAGGCAGCTCTCGCGACCGGCGCCGTGAAAGATCCACCAGGGTTGAAGCTCGGAAAGCTCTCCACGCCGCTGGGCGGGGGCCATGCCCAGGCAGGCCCGGCCCGCGTGCGTCAGGCGCAGGGCCGCAACGCCCGGCACCTGAGGATCGGTAGCTTCCCGGCCTACTATCTGGACAAGGCCCCAGTCTGCCAGCCGCGCCACGGCAGCTTCAATACCATCGATCTCGCCGAGCCAGTCAAAAAGAACACCGAAAGAAAGTACACCCTGGCGCTGCCAGGGGTCCTCGGATTGGGCCCGCATGGCGGTGGCGGGATCCACATCCACCGCCACCAGCATCCGCAGCACGGCTTCTTCGGCACCCCCCAAGCCCAAGCTGTCCCGACACCGTGCGATATGGGGTTCGAGGCCCCCTTCCAGCTTCATACCGGCCTGCCCGTGGGCATACCGCCAGGACCGAACAGCAACTCCCCACCCACGGAAAATCGGAGCTGAAAGGTCAAGGCGGCTTGAAGGGGCTGCTGTAGCGACTGGAGCATCTGGGCCAGCTCCTGGTTGCCGATGTCGGAGATGGGCTGGATGGCCACCTGCTGGACATAGTGGCTGCGGGTGGCGGCGAGGCTGGCGCGCAGCTCTTTGGCGAGCTCTTCCTTGCCTTTCTCTTCCAAGGCCGTGGAAAGCGCGTCGACGAAGGGAGGCAGGGACTCCGGCGGATCGGGGGCCTCCATCTCGGCCTCAAACACCCGCTCCCGATAGATGGCCGTCGCAAGGACGGTGAGCGTGGGGATGCCCAGCGGGGCACTGCGGGTGGGGTCGTGGTCGGGCAATTGGCCGACCGCCACGGCGAGGTAGCGGATGGTGAGCACGATGCCGCCCACCCAGTGCAGCCGCGGCATGCGGGCATGGCCCTCCTGCAGCCAGTCCGCACCCCACTGCTGGTACCAGGCGCGGATAGAGGGAGGAAGATCCTGGAGTCCACTGCGCACCATGGCCGGCGGCGCACCCGGCACCGGTCGGCGAATGACGCCGACGCCCAGCTCCTGCAGGCCCCGTGAAAGATGGCTTGCAACCTCAATCCATGCGGCGGGAGCGCCGGAGCTGCGCCCCTGCTCGCCCTCTCCGCCCAGGATCATCGGGGTGGGGTTCAGGTCGGTGAGCTTGGGATCCGGGCCCACGCGGTAGGGAAAGAGCACCAACTGGGGGTCCGTGCGCGCACCCGCTGGAAAGGCTCCCAGGCATTCCAGGCCGGTAAAACCCGCGCGCCGCATACGCTCGCGCGCCCAGCCCAAGAGTCCGTCGTGGATCGCGGTCGAGGTGCCCCGTGCCGTATCATAGACCTGCATCCCCCTCTGCTATCCGCTCGGAGAGGGCTGCGCATCCGGGATTCTTGGGGCAGAGTGATACATGATACATGATACATGATACATGATACATCAGGCTGATGTATCAGGCCGATGTATCAGGCCCGTCCGTTCCGCTCGGACCAACCAGGATCAACCAGCTCAATCGACATGGTGGTGGGCTCTTCGTCCGGTACACAGCGATACTTTTTGAGGTCGGTGACTCCCATGTCGGCGAGCACTTCTTCGTCCAGCCAGGCGCGGAAGCGGCTTTGGCGGGGGTCGCGGCTGATGAGCTCCAGCGTGGCGTCCGCGAGGATCTCGGGGGTACGCCACTGGCCGTCGTCGCCCATGCCCAGGTTCTGGGTAGCGGCGGTGCGGATGCCGGTGACGGGCCACAGGGCCGTGGCGGAGAGGCCATTGTCCTGCTCCTCGGCGTCGATGGCCATAGCGAGGACGGTCATCCCGATTTTGGAGAGGAGGTAGGGTGCTTTTCCTACCGCTGCGGCAAGGTTGACGGGGGGAGACATCATCAGGATGTGCCCGTAGCCCTGGCGTCGCATGTGAGGGATAGCCGCCCGTGACATTGCATAAGATGCACGCACATTGATGCCCATGACCAGATCGAATTTCTTCACCGGCCAGTCCGCCACCGGTGCCCAGAAGATGGCACCGGCATTGTTGATCAGGACATCCACACGTCCAAAGCGCTGGATGGCCCGCTCGATCACCATGTCGCACTGCTGGGCGTCGCGGGCGTCAAAGGGCACGACCTCGACCGCGGCCCCCTCTGCAGCACAGAGATCGGCGGTTTCATGCAGGGTTCCCGGCAGACGCGGATCGGGGTCCACGGTCTTGGCCGCGAGCACCAGCGAGGCGCCCTCACGCGCACAGGCCACGGCACATGCGGCCCCCACGCCCCGACTGGCACCGGTGATGATGACGACACGATCCTGGAGCTTTTTCATTCCCCCCTTTTATCCCTCGGAAGGGCTTGGCCCAAGCAAAAACCTGTCTGGCGATGCGCAGATGCGTAAGGAGCTGGATCTCTCGCGTCGAACCCTGTGGGCCGCCTCCCCCGCCTTGATCCTGTGTGGGGCCACGGGGCAGCCACAGACGCCCCCTTGGGGGCGGGTAGAGACCCAATGGCCCTCCCTCCGTCGGGATCTGGACACGTGGCCTGGTCCTTCCCACCGAGTCGTACCAAGTGCCCTTGGTGCTCACTTCCGCCCGGCCGTTGGCGTTGAAGTCCTTCTCCCCGTCGGGAGTGATCTTCAGGTCCATGCGATCGAACTTCAAGCTGAACCTGTCGCAATGCCGAATTTTCGGCAAGTACGCCCCGGTAGAGAATTGGATGGACCTTCGGAGACTGAGCTTGGCGCGCACCTCCGGCCCCGTTCACGCGCTCGCGTGCCCCCCCCCCGGTCGTCGCTGCCATGGGAAGGCCGAGGCAGCCCAGTGGAGCGAGGCAGGCTCGGGGTCTGTCCGGGCCGAACACGCCGCCTCGGATGCGTGAGCGTGTGGTCTGGGCGAGGCCACGCGGTACTTACCTATCGCTCCCCGCGATGGCCTCTGCGATGAGCAGGCCCATCACAGCGCTGCCGTCTTCGCTCGGGTGCACCCCGTCCGTGGCGTAGGCATCAGGACTCCCGCGGAACGAGACCGCGTCCGACGGGTCGACGAAGACGACATCGTCGTGTAGGTCGGCGAAGGTCCGATACCGGGACTCGAGCGCATCGATGGCGTCGTTGCAGCCGCCGAAGCCCCACTTCGCGGCGGGGTCGACGTCGGCATAGCCGACCAATGCAACCCGGGCGCCGTCCGCTGTTCGAGCGCACACCGGACGGCTACGTGCCGACCGCTGCCGGCGCCGACCTCGTCTCCACCGCCGAAGCGGTCGAGGCGGAGATGCTCGCCAGCGAGGCCCGGGTCCTCGGCAGGGACGCGGCGCTGATCGGGGCGCTGAGGGTCTCCACCCTCGACTTCCTCGTCGAGGCTCACTTGGACATGTTCTCCAGCTTCGCCGAGCGGTACCCCGGGATCGAGCTCACCGTCTGCGCCGGCATCGGCCTGGCGTCACTGCGACGCCGCGAGGCCGACGTGGTGCTCCGCATGTCCGATGCGCCAGCCCCCCACCTCGTCGGGCGCCGTCTGCGACACCTGCAGTTCGTCCCGTGCGCCAGCCGTGCCCTCGTCGAGCGGGTGGGCCTCGACGCACCTCTGTCGGCCTACCCGTGGCTCAGTGACGACCCCCGGAACACCTACGCCTCGTCGGACCACTGGCTCGACGTCCTCGTACCCGCGGCCCGCGTGGTGATGCGCTTCGACAACTACTTCACCATCCGCGCGGCCGTCCGCGCCGGGATCGGGGCACACCTGCTCTGGGAGGGTGAGCTGGAGCGTGACCCGAGCCTGCTCGCCCTGCCCACGCCCATGCCGCCACCCCGACCGAGCCTGTGGGTCCTGACCCTCGACGAGCTCAGGAGCAACTCCCGCGTGCGCGCATTCATGGACCACGCGTGGACGCACCTCGGGGTGCGCTGACCGAGCGGGTCCCCCCACCCCCAGCAGCGCCGCCAACGCAACCTGCCCTGGAACGACTCCCACCAGCAGTACCTGGCGAAGAACCCGGGGGGTACTGCGGGCTCAGGAGGACGGGGGTGAGCTGCCCGGTTTCTGCGAGCCTGCTCAGTGCGTATCCGGCCGCGAAGCAGCGCGGCAAGGGCACACCACAAAAAAAGAGCAACTTGACACGCCGTTTCTCCCTGCCAAATGGCCGCTCTGCACCTGCGAATCCTCCTCCTAATCCATGCGCACCACCGAATCGTGACCTGCTGCAACGGGTGTTTGGGGTGGACAGATTTCTTGCCGCTGTGCCGAGGACGCATGGAGTTACGATGTGTCGTCGAGCATTCGGAAGCTGCATCCCAGATTCTGAAGGGACACATAAGGCGACTGGGCCACTGTAGGGGGACGCGTGCGCGAACGGCGAAGCCGTCGGCCCGTGCCACTCGCTTGCGCCGACAGGGCGCAAAGGGCCTGGAGTCCGCCCCCGGAGGGCCGGCTGCAAAGGCAGGCCGTGAGGGGGGACCGGATGGCGTAGCGACGCGGGACCGGGGGGAGACCTGTGCCCGGGGTGGGAAAGAGGGTAGAAATTGGCGGGAGATCGGGGGCGGCGGAGGGGAACCGGGCGTTGACCGGGAGGCGAGCGGCGGGCTACGATGCGGTGATGAGGCGTTCGAATTCCTTGTCCCCTATGGTCGCGACGAAAAGTGAACCTTCTCGCCCGACGGCACGGTGGAGCGCCAAGTTGCACGCGCGGACGATGAAAATTAGACCGAAAGCGTTATCTATCGCGACGGAAGTTGGAGCAAAATGTAGATGCCACCTCCTCCACCCCTGAGTTCCGAGCTGTACCAGCGCTTTGCGGGGCGCCTTGCGGTTTCCTCCACCGAAGATCAGCTCAAAGTGGGCGCGGAGCTGCGCGAGCTGATCCTGACTTCCTGGCAATACTGGATGGAGGACGGCAAAAAGCCCACCCCGCGCCAGCTGGAGAGCCTGTCGCAACTGGTGGAGCTCCTGGGTAAAGGAAAGTAGCTTTGGCGTGCTGAAAACCTGGATCTGGTCGCCCAGCTCCTGGTTTCGATGCCGCCAGGCACCGGGGATCCCCTGTGCAATTCGCTGAAGGGAGTGGCTGCGCTCCTGCTGGAGGACCATACCCCCACGGCCGCCGCGCGGAAGCTGCTGGCCCATGCCGCAACCCGGGAGGAAGACTTTGGCTTTGGCCACGTCCTCTATTTTTCCCTGGCCGGGCTTCCGCACACCATGAGCATCCTCGCCCAGCGGTTGCCTACGACCACCACTGGAAAACCGGGTCTTGTTGCGGACTACCAGCGCATTTTATTGACCTGTCAAGACAAAGACTGCCTGACAGGCGCTTTCCGCTACCTCTATCTGGGACCGGGAACACAGTGGGCCGTCCCCAGTCTTGCGGCGTTGGAGAACGAAAAGGCACCGGTGGAGGTTTGGCTGGGCGTTGGCCAAGCGGCTTTGGAGCGTCCGAAGCTGCAGGCTCCCCTGATGGCGCTGCTTCTGGAGTCACCACGGCCCTTCCTGATGCCACTGGTGGCGTGGGTGTGGGTCTACGGCGCTCCCAGTGCCCATAACTCCGCGGAAAAGCTCCTGAACCGCTGGGGAACGATGGCGGTACTGCCGCTTCTGGAACTGCAGGTGCCGCGCCCCACAGCGTTGATCGAAACCTGTAAGGTGCGTCCGGCGACAAAGTCCATTTTTTTCTCTTGAGAATGCTGTTTCTCCCTGGACTTCTACGGACCGTCTTTTTGTGTGTGCCCTGACGGTCGGAGCCCCTCTTGGGAATCAGGCGCTGGAGAGCCTCCGCAACCTGGGTACCGGCTCCACCATCGCCACTGTGGATCTGCTCCTGGATCTGGTGGAAGCGTTGGAGTCTCGGATGTCAGAAGCGGCGATCTTCGACATTTTTCTCGAAAAATGTGCGCAGACGCAGAGCCTGCGACTGATGCAGGGGCTGGGCGCGGTCCTGGTGCGAAGCCTGGGCCGAGGTGGACGGGTTTCGGGCGAACAACGAGCTATTCTTTCCAAACGGGCTACCGAGGTGGTGGAAGGCCAGGACAGCAGCCTGGCCCTGGCACGCCTCGCACTGCCGGATAGCCTGCCCTTCTGGCGAGAGCAACGCAAGAAACTGCTGCCGCCGACCTGGATTCCTGAAGAAGATCAGGCGCTTGCCTTCGCACTTCTGCCGTTGGAAACACAGCCGCTTCAGGTCGTCTACGAAGATGCCACCCCCAACCAGCGCCGACTTCTGTTGGGGCAGGCCAATTTTGCCCAATCTCCTTTGGCCGCTCCCTGTCTTCTACAGTGGTTGTCCCGGGAAGATCCCTCGTCCCTGCCGGTCTTTCTGGAGCGGCTGCTGGAGCAGAAGCCGGAGGGGATTTTGGATGTCCTCGCGGCCTTGACGGGTCAAGAACTGCCGGAATCCGTGCGCAAAGAAGCAGTCAAAGCCATTGGAGAGCGGGGAGGGCGCCCGGAGCTGATGGTGCTCGGTAGCGTGGAGGGGCTGGACACCGCCCCTGCCCGGGCTGCCATCCTGGCGCGGCTGAACGCGGCGGGTCAGGATCTCCAGGGAGGAGCGCTGGAAATTGCCTCCACCGGGGGAGATCTGGTGGTTGCGGAAACCTCCGGCACTTCCACACCCTCCTCCAACTCCCTGTCCCCTGCTTCCGCCCCCCGGGATCCCCGAACGCGCCTTCTCCCCCCGCCCCGGTCCCTTTCTCCCGCGACTCTCCTGGCTTATCTGGTGCTGGCTCCCAATGGCTGGGGGGTGATCTGGACCAATGTTGCCCTGGCGGTGCTGGTTCTGCCCCACTCTCCAAAACGGGATGAAAACCTTGGTACCCTGTTGATGGCCCTTCTACCTTTCTTTCTCAACCACCTGCTCTGTGAGACCCACCGCGATCTGAAAGCGCTACGTTCCGGTGTGCTGCTGGCGGCCACGGTGGACGTGGAGGCCAAAAAATCCACAGGGAAACACAAGATCACCACCTGGTATCATCGACTGCGTCTGTTGGGCGATGACGGACGCCTTCACCAGATCACCATCCCCGATACCGGGCGTATCGACGCCCTTCTCGACGAAAAGCACGAGCCGGTGCTTGCGGTGCTGGACGAGAAGGGGGCACCGGGGGTGGTGCGCCCCCTGGATGCGCTGCGGCTGGTGGAGGTCAACAACAGTGGTTTTTTCCAGCTTCGCCGCCGAACCCTGGGCATGCTCGCGCTGGCGACCCTGCCCTGGTGGCCCATCCTCTATGACTTCCTGACCTGAATTTCTGCTGTGAATGTCCGATAGGATTGGCGTTGGACAACGGGTCGTCGCCGCTCGCCGCGTTTCCATGACCGATGTCCCGTCCCAGCGATTCTGCCCGGTTCGCAGGCTGTCTCACCCTACGCTCCCCGCTCGGCGAGCCCAGGAGAGCCAAGAGTCAACCTGCTACCTACAATAACCGGTTGAGTACGTCAAGTTCCGCGGGGGGCGGGGTTCGTCGGAGGGGGCGCGGCCGGGCGCGGCGGGTCGGCAGCCGGTGCAGGCTCGGGGATGGCGAACAGCCCGGGCTGTATATTGGGGGCCGGTCGCTGCCGCTCCGATTTGGGCCCGATCAGTTGTTTTTTGAGACGGGCGAGCTCCAACGAGAGCGCCTCGAGTTTTTCCACCAGAATCGCGTTCTGCTCGCGGAGAGCCTTGTTCTCTGCGAGTAGCGTTTCGACACCCATGCCAACCTTATAACACGATATAGATGGCGTAGCAAGAATATTATTCTGGATTCCAGAGGGGAATTTTTCTGGCACGCGACAGGTCGATCCCGTCCAGGATCGCGGCGAGCTGGGCGGCGGTGACCTCGACGCGTCCATTGCGGGCAACCGGCCACTGGAAGCACCCGCGCTCCAGGCGTTTGTAGGTCAGGACAAAGCCACCGTTCGACCAGTAGAGCAGCTTGACCGCGGTCTTCGTGCGATTGACAAAGGCGAAGACGTGTCCGCGGGAGGGATCCTCGGCAAAGCGACGTTCCACCTCTGCGGCGAGGCCGTCGATGGACTTCAGTAGGGAGGCCGGCTCGGTGGCGATCCAGACCTGAACATTTCCGGGGCTCAACACAGGGCCTCCGCGAGGCGCCGGAGCAGGACGGGGTCGAAGTCGCTGTGGATGTGGACGCGATGCCCGGTGCCGGCCAGCTCGACCAGGAGGGCGGGGGTCGGGGTGTTGGGTGCGACAACGTGGACAGGTACGAAGTCGGTCTGCCTGCGGGCAGCGACCCACTTGGCCAGGGAAGAGGGGGCCACGCCGTTTGCCATGCAGGCCCCCCGCCTCTATGTCGCACGTCGGGGAGACCTGGGGAAGCGGGGATAGCCGGGGGTTACTCCCCCACTTGCGGTACGGCTGGCACGCCTGATGGAGACCAGGGAGGTGGAAGAGGCTCAGGCTCTCTTCCGGGTTGCCCTGACCGCGGGCTCCGAGCAGGAGGTGGTGGCTGCGCTGAAGTACCTGTGCTCAGGGTGCGGTAGCGGAGCCGAAGATTCCGGCCTTCTCGCAGGACAAGCGCCGTGCAGGGTACAGGCCATTCTGCGCTCGGGAGCTGGAGGCCAGGATGGAACAGTCGTAGCGAAAGCCCCCACGCACCGAAACGTCGCCCTCCACCCCGTCGATGCGGAAGCTACAGTCCTCGTCCGCCCAGACTCCGGAAAAGATGCCGCCCCTCTGCAGGCTCCCCTCGGGCTCCCGCTCCCCTCCGCAGTCCACCCAGCCGATATCATCGGCCAAAGCTCCTTTTACCTGCACCCGAAGCTCGCCCGTGCGTCGCGCTTCCTGCCGCTGCTGCACCCGCTCCACCACCCCTGCCACTTTCTACTCGCAGCGCAGGAGCCCACCCGCACCAGAACACAGGTAGGTCTTCCCAAACTGCAGTGTCGCCAGACCAGAGAGCCCCTGGAGCGCCAGCACGCAGCTCTCCAGCGCATCCCCCTCAATCCGTTCCTCCACGCCGCCGATCAACTGGATCTCCCGGCGTTGATCGCCGCAGGTCAGCAAGCCGCTATAGCGGTTGTAGTCTATCGACAGCCGCAAGGTCGCCGCGTTCAGGCTTGGATTGCTGTTCCCATTGGGCACAAAGCCGTTCGATGCCTGCTCCGGCCCGTCGACGTCGCAGCGCAGGCGGCCACCCGGTGTGGAGCATCTGTAGCGCCCACCCGCTTGAACTGTCTCCCCATCCCCCGGCCCCGCGCCATCCAACTTCAAAAAACAACTGCTTTCAAGCGGAACTTCGACGACCATACTGGGGCCCAGGTACAGGCTCTGTGTCTCCCCCGCACAGGACAGGCTGGCGGCGCGAAATTTGGCCTCGGGCGCATCGATCCGGATGGTGGCCTTCAAGGACAGGGGGGCCTCCTCCTGTCCCGACGGTTGCAGCTCCAGTTGCTGCTGGGGTTCCTGTTGTGGCTCAGGGGTCTGCCGGGGGGTGGGCGGCGATGTCGGCACCCGAGGCGGGGTGCTGCCGGTGGAGCGGTCGCCCCCGGTGGGCCGGGTCGCCACGGGCGGGACTCCTGCGGGGGCCTGCAGCTCCTTCATGTCGCCGACGTCCGGCTTTGGCTCCTCCGGCATGTCGACACGGCTGTAGCCCGCTGTGCAGGTGGCCTGTTTTATGATCCACCTCGGACAGGACGGTCCGGTGGACGCGTACACCGCCTGCAGGTTCTTCCCCTCCCCCTGCTCCAACATTTCGCCGCTGCGCCGCCAGTCAATCGCGTCTCCTGCCTGTGCGGTGGCATTCCGCACCGGCGCCACCACGCAGTGCGCGGAGGACTCGCCGCGGCTCCGCCGTTCACCGCGCAACGCCTCCACCTGCTCCACGGCAATGCCCACGCCCAACACCGTCGCAAACTGGGGGAGCTCGGGCAACTCATCCATATTCACCGCCGCCACCCAGGCATCCACCAGCCCACGATCCACCAGTCGACCGCCAAAGGCCTGCAGCTCGGGATTTGCAGGATCTCCGGCCAATACCGCGATCGTGCCGGGGTCTGCTCCCGCTCCAACCCCCCCACAGCTTCCGCAGCTATGGACCTCCCCGCTGTCACAGCGCACTTCTATGCTTTTGCCCATTATTTTCCCGGCATCGACCGTCAACTCCAACCGGTCCCCCGCCCGGAGTTGCTCCGCAGCCTGCCAGCGCCCGGCCGCCCACACCTGGACGCCCACCAACCCGCCCTCGGCCTCCGCTCGCCAGGGCCAGCTACCCACCAGCCCCTCCACCGGCTCCCGACCCAGCTCCACCTCCCTCTGCCCCAGCCGGAGCTCGAGATCACCGCCCGACAGGACGACCGGCCGGGAATCTTCCTGGAAGATACTCCAGGTCCCCCAACCCACACAAAGCAGCGCCAAGGCCCCCGACACCAGCGGCGCCCAGAAGTTGCCCCAGCCCGGGGGAGGCGGTTCCTCCGCCACAACTTCCGGCGCACGGAGACCGAGCTCCTCCAGCTTGTTCTTCCCTTTTTCTTCCAAGCCTTGGGGCCCACCCACCAGGAGCGACTCCAGTTGCCCCCGCAGCTCGGGAAACAGTGGGTGCTGTCGAAGTTTTACAAGTTGATCCAGACCTTCTTCGGGTGACTCCCACAGCTTCAACGTCGCGAGCAGACCGTCGCGATGCGCCTCTGACCCGGTACCCGGCTCTGCCCGCAGTCGCCGCTCCCACCACTCCAGCGCGCGCCGGCGCAGCTCAGGGGCCACATCCGCCGTCCACGCCCACAGCTCCCGCTGCTCCTCCGCCGAAAACTGAAGCAGATCGCGGCGTATCGAGCGCGACATCAACAGATCCAGCGCCTCCACGGGTACCGGCAGCTCCAGGGCTGCGCGCAGGCCCAATGCATCCTCGGGAAGCACCGGCAGCGGGGACAGTGCACAGGCCGCTGCCCAGGCCTGCATAGCGCCCGGCCACAACGGACGCTGGTGCTGCCCACGTTGCCCCGACAAAAAGCCACGTAGACCATCCCGATCTACCAAGCGAAGGCCCCGCGCAACCCAACTCTCCAGGCCGGCCCGGGGCAGCCCCACCCGCCAGATTCCCGCCTCGGCCGCAGCAAGCGCCGCAAGGCTGCGGCTGTCACCCACCAGCGCCGCGCCGTCACTGACCAATAGCAGCCGGGCCCGCCCCGCCGATGCCACCCACCGTGGCAGGCTCATCCCGCCCACCTGGCGCCCGCGCATCAAAAAACGACGCACCGGCACCCCCTGCTCGGCCAGCACCCGCTCTAACTCGCCCACCGCGCGACCACAAAGGTAGCTTTCTACCTGACGATCTTCGGCCAACCACAGCTCGGGTACCACCCGCCGCGGACGGAAGCTTAGCGTCGGGATGCCAACCCGCAATGTATCACGAATCGAGCGTTTCAAATCCAGGAGTCGTGATACCTCGTCTCCATCAATCAACGGCATGGCCAGCGCAAGGCGGGGTCCCTCGCGGGGGTCCACCAGCGGTCCGGGCGGCACCCGCCGCAGCCAGAAGCGACCCTGGTCCACCAGCTTGGCCTCTTCCCGCACTGCCTTCTGGGCCTTCCTCTCCTCTTTTCGGCGTACCAGCGGGATGATGGCCATCACCAGCAGCGCCACACTGGCCACCAGCAGGATACCGCCGGCCAGCAGCAGCCCGCGCGCAAGGTAGCCGGGAGCGGCGGCCGTACGCATAAAGGTGGGGAGCACCACCCGACGGCTCTGGACCTGAGGGTCCTTGGGGGTGGGTTGGGGTATGGACGAGGGGCCGGGTTGCACCGCCGTGACCTGGTCCTCGGGTCGTGCAGCCTCCAGCTCGCCCGTAGAGGTCCCGCCAAGCTCAGGCGAGCTGTCCCACCACACCGACACGGTCAGCAGGAGGCCCCCCAACACCAACCCCAGGCCCACCACCCACGCCCGCCCAGACCAGGATCTGGCCGGTGGATCCGACGCGCTCAAGGTGAACTGCGGGGCCCCCCTCCCCACCTCCCGTGTGCCAGGGTCCGCCACCGGGGAAGCCGACGCCTGCCAGGCCTCTACCGCCGATCGGACCCGGTCTTCCTCGTCTGGACTGCTGGCAAACACCGATGCAATCACGTTGGCGAGGCGGGTGGATTCCATACCTTCGGCACGGCTCATCAGCTTGCGGAAGCGTTCGATCTGCCCCGGGCCAGGATGAATTTCCCGATCGGCGAGCAGCACCAACAGCAGGTTGGGATCAGGGAGAAGCACGGTGTGGGTGGGACCTGCGGTATGGACCGCGGGCGCAGCCTTCGTGACCCGCTTCGGCTTCTCTTGACGCAGCAAGAGCCAGAGCAGGAGGAGTCCAAGCAGGATTCCGGCGGCAAGGCTGCTCATGGCGTACACGCGCCGAGATGCGTCTTCACAGAAATCACCGATCCAACCCCAGCGCCTCCCGGTCCTCCTTCTCTTTGATCAAGCAGCCCAGCGCGGGGATCTTTTTGGGGTGATCGGCGTCCAGGAGGCTGCCGTCGGTGGTGCCGCGCGCGGCCAGGACCAGCAGCCACACCAGCAGCTCGCCGGTGGAGGGGGCCCGCCGGAGATCCTTGCGGCGCAGTGCAAAAAAGCACTGGAGGGCCGCCAGCTTTACCGGCTCGGTGAGGGCGGGGAACATGCCGGAGCGGGCGCGCACAATGGCGCGCACCTGTTCCTCGGAAAAGCGGATGTGGTGGTACACACAGCGGCGAAGAAAAGCGTCCGGCAACCTCCGCTCTCCGTTGGAGGTGATCACTACGAGCGGCGGCTGATCGGGGGGCGCGGACAGCTCCTCCCCCGTCTCCGGCACGGTGATGCGGTGCCGATCCAGAACGCCAAGGAGATCGTTGGGGAAATCCCGAGGTGCTTTGTCGATTTCGTCCATCAGCACCAGGCCTGCCCGGCCAGACTCGTAGCAGCGCCACAGCGGCCCGGGGTGCAGGTAGTTGCCGATGCTGGGAAGCTCCTGCTTCAACGCGGCTTTCAGGTTGGCGTCGTGCAGGTAGCGCACCCGGTCCACGCCATAGACCAGATCCTCCGATGTGCTGCTGCTGCGCACGTCAAAGCGGTGAAAGTTGTCCTTCAAGCCGAGCTTGACCGCCGCCCAGTAGGCCAGCATGGTCTTGCCGGTGCCGGGATCGCCGGTGATGAGCAGGGGTGCGCCCACCTCCAGGGCGGTGTTCACGGCGTCCAGCAGTCCCTCGGAAGGCTGGTAGAAGGCGCAGTCTTTCCAGGGGTCACTGCGGTCTTCGGCGAGGTGCCGCTGCGCAAGGCGGGAGGCCGCACCGTCGTTACCGGGTTGGATGATCGGAAATGGCATCAGAAGTCGTCTCCCTTGGGAGCCTGTGGGCGAAGATCCGCACGTAAGGCAGCAAAACCGATACGGGCACCTCGCAGTAACAGCTCGACTGCCCCCGCATAAGAACCTTGACAGCGCTCGTGGATGGCGCGGGCCAGCTCACGCTGCACCTGATCCGAGCGCTCGGCGTCCTGGTGGTGCGCCAGAAACAGGTACAGATCGCGCACGCTGACGGCGGAGAGCGGAGGATTCACCAGGTAACAGCCTGCTTCTGGTGAAGAATGGTCGAGCTCCAGGCCATTGCCCCAGCTCTCCACCTTCGCCAGGTTCTCCTCTGGTACCTCCATCGGCAAAAGCATCGCGATACGCAGGTGTTCGGGGAGCTCTGACCGCCAGCGGGAGAGGGCGGTCAAGGCACCCTCCACCGCCGCGCGCACGCCCTTTTCCTCGGGATAGCGTGTCCGGGGCGTGGCCTCCACCTGGAGCCACAGCAGGGCCCGCTCTCCGGGTTCCGGTCGCAGCTCCCCCTCCAGCCGCACCAGCGCATCCGACAAGGGCAGCTCGGCACCCACCCCCAAGGCGGCCCGAAGACACTGGTCCCAGGCATCATGCTGCGCGATCTGGGCGGGCGGTGGGAGGTCCATTCTGTAGCGCCGGATACAGGCACTCTCCACCTCGGCCAGAAGACGATCTTCGAGGGAGGAGGCGAACATATCGATATGGTTACGCGGTGGCCCATAGATCAGAAAGACCTGCGACCGGGATGGCCGGCCGGTGTTCACCATCTCCCGTAGCCGCCCGAGTATAAAGTCCCGCTGCTGGGTGCGGTCCAGCCGCCAGGCCCACAGCGGATCGTGCAGGTGTGCGGCGCGGGCGGGGGCGTCCACCGTCCAGGAGCTGGTCTGGTCGACCACCGCCCCACACCACCACTCGGAGCTTTGGATGGGCGAGGAAGGCGGAATATCGCAGAATGCGGTGGTGGGGTGGGTACCACGGAAGATCGCCGTCCATACCGACAGGGCCCGCTCCTGTGCCACATCCCGCAACACCGAAGTATGATGGGACAACACAATCGGTGACACGGCCGAGAGCTGCCACAGCGAGGAGAGCCAGCCGCCCTCTCCGCCCATACATGTATTCAGGAATACCAACTTGACGCGGTCTTCTGGCAGGATGCGCGCCAGCTCCAACACAGGAATCCAGCTTTCTCCCTCCTCTCCAACGCTCTGGATGCTGCCGGAGGCCCCGTGCCCGTAGTAGTAGAACAGGATGTCCCCGGGTACCTGCAGCGCCCGTTGCAGCTCGGGCAGAGAGCGAAGGGGTACAAAACAGTCGCTGGTCCCCAAGGCCGGATGTACGGACTCCAGCCGCCCCTTGATGGCGGCGAGGTGAGCGGGCGTCTTCAGGCGGGGGTCTACGGCGGGCGCAAACAGCAGGATGCGCGGCGGCCAGGACACCCGCTCCTGCATCCCGGTGGGGCGGCCGGGGTCCTGCGTGGCGATCTCCCAGCCCGCCTGGGCCACCAGCGGTCGTCCCCGCCAGCACAAGAGGTGCCAGGGCTGTGCTTGCAGCTCCGGGTTCCGCACCCGCAGCACCATCCGTGCGGCCCCGGCCAAGGGTCCTGGATCTACCCCTGGAATTCTTGGGAATACCGCTGCAAAAATGCTGCGCACCTCGGCCTCGTCGCCGAACAGCCACCGCGCCAGTCCCTCGCCCCGCCGCAGCGCCTCCTGCAGGGGCAACGATTTTTCGAGATCGGAAGGATCCAGGCGCAGGACTTCCGCCAGCCCCAAGCTCTCGAGTACCGCCAACGAAGCGGTCCGACTGCCGATCTCCGTGCGCGCATCCCGGAACGAGAGCTGCACCTGATCGCCTTCCACCTGCATGTCTACGGTCAACGGAGTCATTGGGGAGAGTTTATCATTATTCTGCCTTGTGGCACTCCAGAGAGGGCTGCGCGCCCTCCTTCTGGCATTCCAGAGAGGGCTGCGCGCCCTCTCTGGACTCTCCCGGGTAGGGGGTTGTCCACCCCCTACCGACCCGGACCAGGGCAGGGCTGTGGAGCGACGGAACCACGGTGGGGGAGGTGGAAACGTTGGGGTGGGTCGCTCCAGAGCCCTCCCTGGACCCTCCTTGGGGAGAAAGGCGGGAAAGGCGGAAAGGCGGGCGAAGGGCACTACGTGTTAGGGAACGGTAAGGATTATTGGGGAGGGAAACATTGAAGAGTCCGACCCTACCAAACTGAAAGAAGCCCTCATCGCCCGCATCCAAGCCCTCGGCCTGGACCGGAACCCTCCATCCTGACCGTTCCGACCCCACACTATTAGTCTTTGCATTTCTGCCTTTGACCTCCCCGTATTTTCCCCTCTCCCCAGGGGTGGGTCCAGGGAGGGGCTCTGAAACGACCCACCCCACCGCCCCCAAAACCACCACCGCGGTTCCGTCGTTTCACAGCCCCTCCCCTGGCCGGGGTTTTTAGGGGCCTGGAAGGTCCCTAAATCGGG
>JBEIQS010000457.1:0-2008 GCA_040376425.1 Alphaproteobacteria bacterium
CCACCGCTCGTCCTGACATGCACCGTCACCCTTGCGACGATACGCCAGCTTCAGCTCACGGATGCCCCCATACTGTTGCCCCCAGATTCCTCGCACCATGCACCGGTCGATCTCCACCATGGCCAGGAGCTTTCCGCCCCGGGCCACCTCATGCACCACCACCGGGGTATCCAAGCGCACCGACCCATCCGGCGCAACCCAGGCCCAGCACAGGTAGCTACAGGCCGCTGCCTTGTGGTTCAGAAACCACATCGGGCTGGTCCACAGGGGAGCACGCCCCGCTTCATACACAGTCTGCCATCCTTCCATAAAGCCTCCGTCTACAGTTTGCCAACAGTTTACTGGTTACAACCTACATCACACCGCGTTCCATCATGGACACCCAGCACCCATGACCGCACACAATCAGGTGATCGAGCAGCTTGATCCCCACCTGGGCGCAGCCCGTGGCCACCTTGCGGGTCGAGAGCTGGTCTTCTACCGAGGGATCCGGGTCACCCGAGGGGTGATTGTGGGCCAACACAATCGACACGGCATCTTTCAGCAGTGCCCACCGCAGGATCTGGCGGGTGTCCACCACGGTGGCACAGTCCGATCCGATGGTCAGGATCTCCGCTGCGATCACCCGCCCCTTCCGGTCCAGCGCCACGACCGCCAGCCGCTCGGCCGAGATCCCACCACCGTCCTCGTCGGTCAACAGCGGCACCACCTGGCTAAGCGCATCGGCTGCATTGCGCACCACCGGCGAGGCTCCTGTGCGCTCACCGGTCAGCCACTTGTGCATCGTCGCACCGCTCGCCACATACCCACCGGACACAATCTTCCCATTGCTTCCAGACATCGCACACCTCCACGCCCACCGACCTGGATTGATCGGGCCATCGACTCTACGATGGGAGCCCCGAGAGGGGCTTGCACGACTGGAGACTACACCGCACCCATAAAGATCACCGCTGCGTCCCGATGGTGCTGGCTCACCTCTACCCCCTCCAGATCTGCCAGGGTCCAGGCCACCCGTTCCACACGGGGAAAGTCCGTCCGGGAATTGAGACATCCCTGGCGGGACATCTGCCGTTCCCGAGCTGCCGTCACCCGTGCGCGCACTGCTGCGCTGCACTCGGGCGGGGGGTTCTTCGGCAGGAACTCGCCTGCCTTGGTGGGCTCAAGCCGCACCTCCAGATCGAAGGTCGGTCGCAGCGGGGAAGCCGAGGCCCGGCGACTCCAGGCGGCCAGCATCGTGGGGTCGCACACGCAAGCCCGTGTCGGGTGCCCTCGGAATCCACAGGGGCAGGGGTTCATTGCCGCAACGAGCAGCGCACTGCCGGGCATGCTGGTGCCGTGCAGACCGTAGCCCCCGCCGCTGGTCTGGCCCATGCAGATCTTCAGGCTCGTTTCGGTGGCCCGCTCAAACTGATCCAGCTCATCCAGGAAGAGCACTCCCCGATGGGCCAGGGTCAGCTCGCCGGGCCGCATGGTCGCGCTCCCAACCAGACCCGCCAGGGAGATCGAATGATGCGGCGCACGGAAAGGCCGGCTGTTGGGCAGGTACTCGTCCGGTGCGCGAAGCCCCGCCACCGAGCTGATCCGCACCACGTCAAGCGCCTCCTCCGCGCTCATCGCAGGCAGTATCCCCGGAAGTCGGGCCGCCAGCATGGTCTTGCCGCAGCCCGGCGACCCCACCAGGAGAAGCCGGTGTCCTCCCGCAGCCGCCACCTCCAGCGCCAGCCGGGCATGGGCCTGGCCCACGATGTCGCGCATGTCGAGCGCCGGATGGGGGGTGGTGGTCAGCGGCGGAATGCAGAGGGGGATGGCGATGTCCCCGCGCAGGTGCGCCACCAGTTCCCGCAGATGAGCCATCCCCAACGGAAGCTGCCCACCGGGTACCAGCATAGCCTCGGCTACGTTCTGCGCGGGACACACCAACCGAACGCCCAACCGCTTGGCCAGCTCGGCATAGGCCAGCGCTCCACGCACGGGGCGCAGGTCCCCGGCCAGGGACAGCTCCCCG
>JBEIQS010000236.1:0-8480 GCA_040376425.1 Alphaproteobacteria bacterium
AGCCGGGTGCTGACCGCGTCCTCGGACGGCACCGCTCGCATCTGGCCGGAAGAGCTGTGGCGCCCCGCCCCCCCCCTCTGCCTCTCCCCCTCCCAGCGCGAACTCTACATGGCCGAAACCGAAGAAGAAGCCCGCCGTAACTACGCATCCTGCGAGCGCAGCCACGGCCGCGAACCCCTCGAAAACCCCCCGGATCTCTGAGCCATGGACCCCATCACCCTCACCCTCGCGCTGCACCGCCAGGGCGCCTCGATCTTCCTGGAGATCACCCACCAGGATCCCCGCGATCAGGCCCAGGTGGCCCCGCTGCGCGCCGAAGTTTTTTTGGACCCCGAAGCGCTGCTGCCCTTGCAGAACCAGCCTGCCGCCTATGGGGCTGCACTCAGCACCCAACTGTTGCCCGAAGGCCCGCTGCAGACCCGCTTTCTGGAGATCGAGGCCCGCGCCGGGGGACTGCTGCGGATCTCTCTGCACATCGACCCCAGCGCCCTGGATCTGCACACGCTGCGTTGGGAGCTGCTCCAACATCCCCAACAGAAGGGGCGCCTGCTGGCCGGATCCGAGCGGAGCTGGTTCTCCCGCTTTATGGTGACCAGGGACTGGCGGCCGGTGCAGCTTCGCGCCCGCGAGCAGGTGCGTGCCGTGGTGGCCGTCGCCGCTCCCCCGGCCGCCGAGCTGGCAAAGATGCGCCTGGCCCCGGTGGACGCCGCCGGGGAAGAGGCCAGAGCCCGGCGGGCACTCACGGGCATTCCCGTCCAGGTGGTACCCGCCACGCTGGAGGCCCTGGTGCAGGCGGCAAAGGAGACCGACATCTTGTACCTGGTCTGCCACGGGGGCTGGAGCCGGCAGGAAAAGGTGCCTTTTCTGGTTCTCGTGGACGAGGCGGGGGCCCTACAGCGGGTGCCGGCCGAGGAGCTGGCCTCGCGCTTGGGGGCGCTGTTGCAGGCGCCGCGACTGGTGGTGTTGGCAAGCTGTGAAAGTGCGGGGGAGGAGCTGCCGCCCCAGGCCACCCTGGCGGCGCGTCTCGCCGATGCAGGGGTGCCCGCGATCCTGGCGATGCAGGGCAAGATTTCGATGGCCACCGTGGAAAAGATGATGCCGGTCTTCTTTCGGGAGCTGATGGAGGATGGGCAGATCGACCGGGCCCTGGCGGTGGCGCGGGCCTCGGTGCAGCGGGCCGAAGATGCGTGGATGCCCGCCCTTTTTCTGCGCCTGAAGCGCGGGCGGATCTGGTACACGGCGGGTTTTGACAGCAGCAGCGCGGCCGAGACCTGGAAAAAGCTGGTGGGTCCGGTGCAGAGTGGGCAGATCCTACCGCTCTTGGGGCCGGGGATGCTGGAGCATGTGTACGGCTCGGCCTCGATTGTGGCGCGGAATATGGCGGGGAAGGTGGGCTTTCCGCTGCCGCCCTATGAGTGGGATGACCTGCCCCGGGTCACCCAGTTTATCGCCGTAAAAGACTCGCGGAAGGGGGTGATCCGGGCCTACAAAGAGCATTGGGTGGAGAACATGCGCCGGCTGCATGCGGGTAGCCTCGCCGGGCGCCCGGCCGCCGGGCTGTCGCCCACGCTGGCCACGGTGTACCCGGCGCTGCGGGAGAATGATCCGGCCGAGCCCTTTCAGCTCATCGCCGATCTGAAAGCCCCCCTGTACATCCTCACCAATTTCGACCCCATCCTGGCCATGGTGCTGAAGAAGGCCGGGCAGAGCCCGCAGCGGGTGTTGAGCCTCTGGCGCTACCAGAACAGCCCGGTGGAGGACAACCTGAGCCTGCCCAAGCCTACCCGCAGCAACCCCTGGGTCTACCACGCTTTTGGGGCCTTCGGGAACGAGGAGGAGGCGGACAATTCCCTGGTGCTGACCGAGGACGACTACTTTGACTACCTGATGCAGCGCGACCTGGTGACCCCGCAGGTGGTGGAGAGTGCGATGGTGAACAACTCGTTGTTGTTCCTGGGCTTCCGCCTGACCGACTGGGCCTTTCGTGCCCTGTTCCGGATGATCCTGAAGCTGGAGGGCAAAAAGCGCCTGATGCAGCACGCCCATGTGGCGGTGCAGGTGGACCCGGACCTGCACAGCATGGCGGACGTGGAGGGCGCCCGGAAGTACCTCGCGGACTACTTCAAATTTGAAGCGAAAGTGGACATCTTCTGGGGCACCCCGCGGGAGTTCCTGCGGCAGTTGAAGGAGGAGGTGGCGCGCCAGCGCCCGGTAGCGGTGGTGGCCCCGGTGGAGGATGGCTGGGACTGCGGGGATTGAGGGAGGAAGGGGATTTTTGAAGGGAGGGGCGGGCTACAATGCGGGGATGAGGCCTTCGAATTGCTTATTCTCCAGAGGAGGGTTCACGTGTCAAAGGCGAACAGCGGCTGTCTCGGTGCGATGGCAGGGGGAGTCGTGGGGGTGCTGTCCTGCTGGCTTCTGATCTACCTCAGTCCCGATGCGCATCATTCGGAGATCGGCTTGGCCTATTCCTTTGGCACCATCCTCTTTGGTGGCGGAGGAGCTCTGATCGGTGCGGTGGGCGGGCTGGTTTGGAGCTTGGTTCGCGGTGAGCCTTCCGGCTGAGGGGCGAATCGCGTCGAGCTCGGCGGCGGGGGAGCGCGGGTCGATGCCATCCCAAGGGCGCTTGCGGCGCTAAATTTGAAGCAAAGGTGGACATTTTCTGGGGCATCCCGCGAGAGTTCCTGCGGCACTGGAAGGAGGAGGTGGCGCGCCAGCGCCCGGTAGAGGTGGTAGCCCCGGTGGAGGATGGCTGGGACTGCGGGGATTGAGGAAGAAGGTTGGTTTTGAGGGGAGCGGTGGGGGAGTGGAGGGGGAGATTTTCAACTCTATCGACGTGGACAGAGTTCAAAAAGTCCCTGCCTCGCCCCCTTGACGGATCGGGAAAGAAGTCAGTCCTCCTGCACCTCTGCCCGCGACGCCTTCCGCCCGCCGCGCTCGTGGGGGCGATCGGCAAGGTTGCCGTTGATCATCAGGGCCGCCAGCTCCGCACACCGGTCCACGAGTGCCCGTGTTCCCTGCCGAAGGGCCTCGCTCTGCGCGACGGCCCGCATGTTGTTTTCCATGTCCTCGGCCGACCAGCCGCGGGAGTGGGCGACATAGGGAGACTGCGGGAACTGCACGCCAAGCTCGGCGAAAAAGCCCAACATCTGGCCGGCGGTGCCCTGCACGTTGTCCTGCCCCCCGGTGATGATGAAGCCCGCCGTCTTCCGCTTCAGCAATTGCCGGTTGGCGATGGTCTCCTGGTTCTGGATACAGTTCATCCGCTCAACCATTTTGAAGTACAGGCTGCTGGCGGCTCCCCAGCGGATCGGCGTGGCGATCAGGTAGATGTCCGCCCAGTGGACCAGGGCTTCGTACACCTGGTCAAGCTGGTCGCTCTCGTCCATCTGCGTGATGGAGCAGGGCCAGGTACAGGCCCTGGCGGACTTCGAGTAGAAGCCTTCACAGGCGCGGAATTTCAGGTCTCGCAGGCGAATCATCCGGGTCTCCTGGCCCTGGCTGCCCGCATGCCGCAGGGCCTCTTCCAGCAACATCTCCGAGGTGCTGATACGGGGGTGTCCCTCGGTCATGGCGGTGGTGGAGATTCCGACCACCCGGATCGGCCCGGGCTCGCGCACGGGGGGCCGGGCCAGCGGATGGGGCGCGTGCGGGGCCCGCGTGCGCCGGGTGGCACTGGCGAGGTCCACAAAAAGGCGCCCATCCTCCTCCTTCAAGGCATAGGCGGGGACGGCATCGGCCTCATAGCCGGGCTCCCCCAGCCCGGTGGTCCGGTGGAACTTCCAGAAGTGCCAGGGACACTCGACATAGTCACCCACCAGCCTTCCCTCTCCCAGGGGCCCGCCCACATGGTTGCACAGGCCCGAGATCGCAGAAAAGTGGCCGTCCTGGTAGCTGAGCACCAGCCGGGTTCGACGGGCAACCACCGGCTGTAGCGTCCGATTCTTCAGCTCTTCCACCAGCCCCAGCTCCACCCAGTCGGCTTCCACCGTCATAATTACTCGCTTTGCAGGCAAATAGCGCCCGGGGTGGAGGATAGCACAACCAGGGAGGGATGGACGCGGGACAGGTCGCGCGTGGCCACCGGTGGACGGCTCGTTCGATTTCCTCTAGCATTCTATCCAGAAGTTCGCATTTACAAGACAGCAGGGGGGGCTATAAGAGGGGGGCACCTTCTTCCTCCAGGAGTCTCCGAATGAACCGCTCGCCCGCCCTCCGCGCCCTGCACATGGTTCCCCCCCTCACCATCCTGCTCAGCCTCTTCGCCTGTCAGCCCACAGCCCCCGAGGCGCCCAAGGCGACGCCGAAGGCCGAAGCCGAGCCGAAGGCCGCAGAGAAGGACACAACGTCGCCCGTCGGCGCCATCCGGGACAACCGCTCCTGGTGGCCGGAACAGGTGGATCTTTCGCCCCTTCGCCGCAACCAGGCCGGGAATCCCTACGGGGAAGGCTACGACTACGCGGCCGAGTTCGCCAAGCTGGATCTCGCCGCGGTGAAGGCGGACATCGCGAAAGTCATGACCACCTCTCAGGACTGGTGGCCCGCCGACTACGGCACCTACGCCGGGCTCTTTATCCGCCTGGCCTGGCACAGCGCGGGGACCTACCGGGCGCATGATGGGCGCGGCGGCTCGGATGGCGGCCAGATCCGCTTTGAGCCGCTGAATAGCTGGCCGGACAACGGCAACCTGGACAAGGCCCGTCGGATTTTGTGGCCGGTGAAGGAGAAGTACGGCAACAGCATCTCCTGGGCCGACCTGATGATCCTGGCCGGGAACGTGGCACTGGAGCAGGGCGGCCTTCAAACCATCGGCTTCGCCGGGGGGCGTGTGGACGACTGGGAGGCGGATCTGGTCTATTGGGGCCCGGAGCAGAAGTTCCTGGCCAGTGAGCGGTTCCACGGGGATCGCGAGCTTTCCAAGCCACTCGCTGCGGTGCAGATGGGCTTGATCTACGTGAACCCGGAGGGCCCCAATGGCAACCCGGACCCGGTACTCGCGGCGGCGGACATCCGCGAGACCTTCGCCCGGATGGGCATGAACGATGTGGAGACGGTGGCGCTGATTGCGGGGGGCCACACCATCGGGAAGGCGCACGGTGCCCATCCCTCCTCCTGTATCGGCGTGGAGCCCGCGGCCGGGGCGGTGGAGGCCCAGGGCCTCGGCTGGAAAAACACCTGCGGTACGGGCAAGGGCGTGGACGCGACCACCAGCGGGCTGGAAGGCGCGTGGACCTCTACCCCGGACAAGTGGTCCCCCCTGTATTTCAACTTCCTCTATGCCTACGAGTGGGAGAAGACGAAGAGCCCCGCCGGCGCTACGCAGTGGAAGCCCAAGGATCCCGCAGCCGCAAGCCTTGTTCCCGATGCCCACGACCCGAAGGTCCGCCACGCGCCCATGATGCTCACCACCGATCTGTCCCTGCGCGAGGATTCGGCCTACGACGTCATCTCCCGGCGCTTCAAGGACGACCACGCAGCCTTCTCCTCCGAGTTCGCGCGCGCCTGGTTCAAGCTGACACACCGCGACCTGGGTCCGAAGACCCGCTACCTCGGGCCGGAAGTGCCCAGCGAAAGCTTCGTCTGGCAGGACCCGATCCCGGCCATTGACTACAAGCTGGTGGGCGCGGACGACGTATCCACGCTGAAGGCCGCCATCCTCGCCACCGGCCTCAGCCCCTCCGAGCTGGTCCAGGTCGCCTGGGCCTCGGCCTCGACCTACCGCGGCTCGGACATGCGGGGCGGCGCCAATGGGGCGCGCATCCGTCTGGAGCCCGCAGTGAGCTGGGCCGTCAACGATCCCACCCAGTTGAAGGGCGTTCTTTCGAAGCTGGAAGAGGTCCAGACTGCCTTCAACGCTGCCGCCACCGGTGGCAAGAAGGTGTCCCTGGCGGACCTCATCGTGCTGGCGGGCGCGGCGGGGATCGAGGCGTCGGTGAAGGCAGGCGGTGGCACCGCCACGGTGCCGTTCACGCCTGGCCGGAACGACGCGACGGCAGAGCAGACCGACGTTACTGCCTGGGCTTTCCAGGAGCCCAAGGCGGACGGCTTCCGCAACTACTACACCGCCGATGCGGTCCTTCGCCCCTCTGACGCGCTGATCGACCGGGCCGCGCTCTTGGGCCTGACGCCTGCGGAGATGACCGCGCTGGTGGGCGGCCTTCGCGTTCTGGACATCAACAGTGCCGATACACGGCACGGGGTCTTTACGGACCAGCCGGGCACCTTTTCCAACGACTTCTTCGTGAACCTTGTGGACCGCTCCACGACCTGGACGCCCAAAGGGGACGGGACCTTCGAAGGGGTGGGGCCCGACGGGAAGCTGCGCTGGACCGCGACCGAGGTGGATCTGGTCTTCGGATCGAACTCCGAGCTCCGCGCGATCTGTGAGGTCTACGCCTACGACAACGCGAAGTTCCGGGCGGACTTTATTGCCGCCTGGAGCAAGGTGATGATGGCGGACCGCTTCGACCTTCGGCGCTGATCTTCCAATCAGGTGGTGAACATGAGCCCTTCCTTCCTCCTCTTCCTTCCTGGCCTGCTTCTGACCCTCGGCTGCGGAGACGCGTCCTCTACGGGCGCGCCTCCCGGCGGTTGGGCCAACAGCGCCTCCACCACGGTCGAGGCGGTGGTGGATCGGGGCGATCAGCAGCTCCTCCAGGTTCGACAGGGCGATCTCAGCACCTGGGTACAGGTGCCGGATGTGGCTGCGCAGGTGGGTGACTATGTACTTTTGGGTCGGGGATCGGCACGCTTGAACGTGCCGATCCCGGAGCGTTCCACGCGCGCGCCGGAGGTGGTCGATATCGCCCATGTCCGGGTGGTGGACGCCGAGACCGCGCGCCGGGTCACCACCAAACAGGCGCCCGCCGGAGCCCTGACCATCGACGAGGTCTATACCGAGCTCGATCAGCGTGCCGACGCGGAGATCCTGGTCTTCGGGCGGGTGGTGAAGGCGGCCAACGCGGTGGGCTCCTATTGGGTACACCTGCAGGACGGTACGGGCGACCGCAGCGCGGGCACCCACGACCTGACGGTCCAGACCCAAGAGGCGGTGGTGGAGGGGCAGTGGGTCGCCTTCCGGGGCACACTCCGGCGGGACGTGGACCTTGGATTCGGCTACCACTACGATGCGCTGGTGGAGGGCGGCACGCGGGTGGACTAGCCGGCGGCCCGACCCTTCCTCCGGCTTCAGGATCCCTTCCATGCCCTCCATCCAGCAGCTTGAGTACGTCGTGGCGGTCTACCGGACCGGCCACTTCGGTCGTGCGGCCTCCGCCTGCCACGTCTCCCCGGCGACGCTCAGCGCTCAGGTGGCCAAGCTGGAGAGCGAGCTGGGGCTTGTCCTCTTTGATCGTCGGGCAAAGCCGATCGTCACCACTGCGCCGGGCGAGCGCATCCTCCGCATCGCACTGGAGGTGGTGGCCGCCCACGACCGCCTCCTCGCCGCGGCCGGGGGCCTGCATCCTCTCTCCGGGCGGGTGACCGTCGGCATCATCCCCACGCTCGCATCCACGGTAGTCCCGTGGTTTCTCCCTGCCTTCGCCGCGTCCTACCCGGACGCCGAGCTGGTAGTGTTCGAGCGCACGACGGCCGAGATCGTGACCGACCTCCAGGAGATGCGTCTGGATGCGGGATTGTTGGCAACCCCCCTAGCCGAGCCGAACATCGAACAGCGCGTCGTCTTCTATGATCCCTTCTACGGCTATGCTCACGCCGCTTCTTCTCTGCTCCAATCTGACGAGATCGATGTCGCCGATATTGCCCGCGACGACCTTTGGCTGCTGCAGGACGGGCACTGCTTTCGCCACCAGGTGGTGCACCTGTGTGGCATGCACCAGCGACGTCTGCTCCCGGGCGTCCAGTTTGAGGCCGGCAACTTCGAAACGCTGCGCGGGCTGGTCGACCGGGTGGGCGGATGTACGTTGATCCCGGAGAGTTTCGCCAGCACGCTCCCCAACGATGTCCGGCGGCGGCAGCTTCGCCCCTTCCGCGATCCCGTGCCCACGCGCGAGGTCAGCGTGGTCGGCCATCGGCAGTTCTGGAAGACAGAGCTGCTGGATGCACTCGCCGTCTGCCTGCGCAACCACGCGCCCCGCTATCTGCCCCGCGAGCCTGAAAGTGTGGTGATTGTTCCCATCGAAGGTTGAGCACGCATCGCATGGCGCGCGCCCAAAGCGGTTATGCGCGTCGCGGAAGCCCTGGACTTTTGAGTATGTACCTCAGCTTCCGTGTGACCTGAACTTTTTATACACCATGTTCCCCCTGATTCGGAAATCTGGTATTAACGGTGAAGCCGTTCAGGTCAGCCTCCGGGGATCTTCACTCCAACCACCTGATCGAGGGAATACACCATGGCCATCTATGAGGCATGACCTACCCCAAAACCATAGACCTCCCCGCCTTGCAATAGCCTTATTCGTCAGTCCCTGGCAGCGGCGTCCCTCGGGGCCAGGGCGACTTGAGGCTTCGCTGTTGTCTCG